>DASTHS010000001.1:0-8867 GCA_035718085.1 Acidimicrobiales bacterium
CCTCGCCGCCGAGGCGGTGCACCCGATGCACCTGCTGTGGATGGCCACCCCCCGCGCCGCGATCGACTTCGCCCAGTCGGCCGTGCGCCACCCCCTGTGCCTGGCCCGGGCCGGGTGGTGGGGCTTCCGCAGCGACCGGCGTGAGCAGGTGGCGGTGCTGGCCCAAGGGGAGATCCCCCGCCACGTGCTGTGGGCCGACCGCGACAGCCTGCTGGCGCGGGCCGACGGCGCCGGGTTCGCCCGCGACATGGGGGCGTCGTTCACGGTGGTGCACCGGCCCGGTGAGGGGCCCGTCGACCACGACTGGCTGTACCGGCACCCCGACCTGGCGGTGGCCCACTTCGACCGCCTGCACCTGGCCGCCCTCGGCGGCGTCGTGCGGGGCGACGAACTGGCCTCGCGCCGCCGGTCGCGCAGCGGCCGACGCTGAGGCGCACCCCCCGTCGCGGGCCCCCGAGGGCGGTGCTAGGTTGCTCGGACCGCCTCGGGCAGCCGGGGCAGGAGAGCGGCTCCTTCCCCGGGGCAGTCGGCGGGCCGGTCGCTCGGCCTCGTTGGCGACCCTGCCGACTTCTCCACAGTGTGTGGACGGTTCTGTGGACATCTGTGGCCGGAGAGGTGAGCGATCCAGGTGAACGAGGCAGCAGCCCTGTGGACGGTGTGCGCCGAAGCCCTCCAGCACCAGGTGTCCGAGGCGGCGTGGCAGACGTGGTTCGCCGGGCTCCGGCCCGAGCAGGTGGCCGATGACCACCTCGTGGTGTCGGCGCCGAGCGTGCTGGTGCGCGACCGCATCGAGGAGCGGTTCAAGGGCCTGATCGAGAGCGTGCTCGGCGAGCGCGGCGGCACCACCTGCAAGGTGCGCATCGACATCCGGCCCCCCGAGGCGCACCTCGACGACGACGAGGACGACGACTTCGACGACGAGGTCATCACACCGTTGTCCACAGGCTATGCACCGGGTGTGGACGGCGACGACACCGGCGCCCCGCCGGCCCGCCCGGCCGGGCCGCGCCCCGACGCCCCGACGCTCAACCCCCGCTACACCTTCGAGGCATTCGTCATCGGGGCGACCAACCGCTTCGCCCACGCCGCGGCCATGCGGGTCGCCGAGAAGCCGGCGGCCAGCTACAACCCGCTGTTCATCCACGGCGACTCGGGGCTGGGCAAGACCCACCTGCTGCACGCCATCGGGCACTACGTCGCCGAGAACTTCCCCCAGCTGGCCGTGCGCTACGTGTCGACCGAGACGTTCATGAACCAGTTCGTCGACGCCATCCGCACCAACGGCCAGTCGAGCTTCAAGCGCCGCTACCGGGACATCGACGTGCTGCTGGTCGACGACATCCAGTTCATGGAGGGCAAGGAGGGGCTCCAGGAGGAGTTCTTCCACACCTTCAACAGCCTCTACGAGGGCGCCCGCCAGATCGTGCTGTCGTCGGACCGCCACCCCCGCAACATCGCCACCCTGGAGGACCGGCTGCGCAGCCGCTTCGAGTGGGGCCTCATCACCGACGTGCAGCCCCCCGACCTCGAGACCCGCCTGGCCATCCTGCGCAAGAAGGCGGAGACCGAGCGGGTGCCCATCCCCGCCGACGTGCTCGAGCTGATCGCCACCCACGTGAAGGACAACATCCGCGAGCTGGAGGGCGCCCTCATCCGGGTGTCGGCCTACGCCAACCTCAACGCCGAGCCGCTCACGGTGCCCACCGCGGAGAAGGTGCTCTCCGACATCCTCGACGCCGGCCGACCCCGCCAGATCACCCCCAAGGTGATCCTGGAGGCCACCTCCGAGATGTTCGACATCCCCGTCGACGAGATCTGCGGCACCAGCCGGCGGCGGCCGCTGGTCAACGCCCGGCAGGTCGGCATGTACGTCTTCCGGGAGCTGACCGACTTCAGCTACCCGGCCATCGCCCGGGAGTTCGGGGGGCGCGACCACACCACGGTCATCCACGCGGTGGAGAAGATCGGCCGTCTGATGATGGAGAAGCGCCAGGTCTACGACCAGGTCACCGAGCTCATCCACCGCATCAAGGGCTCGACCTCGTGACCGCCCGAGAGGGGAGGAAGGGCGCGAGTCGCGGTGGACGCGCGTGCCGGGAACGTGTGTCGGTGCCGTGTAACTACACGGGACCGATCGGGGCCCGCCCACAGGCCTCCCCCCGGCCGGTCGGCGCCCTGTGGGAGGCTGTGCACGGCCACGGGACACAGATCGGCGCCCTGAGCAGCCACGACGCCCCGCCGTCCACAGTCCACAGGCCCTACTACCACCACCACCTAAAGATCTCTGTAGTGAAGAAGAAGCAGGGGAAGGCCCTCCGGTGAAGCTCCGATGCGAACGTGACGTGCTCCTCGAGGCCCTCGGCACCGCCGGGCGGGCCGTGGCCAGCCGGGCCGGCGCGCTGCCCGTGCTGGCGGGCGAGCGCCTGGAGGTGCACGGCGACGCCCTCACCGTCACCGGCACCGACCTCGACCTGACCATCTCGGTCACCGCCGAGGTGTCGGGCGGCACCGACGGCGTCGTCGTCGCCCGCGGCCGGCTGGTGACCGACATCGTGCGGGCGCTGCCCCCCGGCGCGGTCACCCTCGAGGCCGACGACGAGGACCTCCGCATCACCTCCGGTCGCTCCGAGTTCACGGTGCGCACGATGCTGGCGGCCGAGTTCCCCCACCTGCCGGCACCGAGCGGCGACGCGGTCACCCTGCCCGCCGGCGCCCTCTCCGAGGCCCTCCGCCAGGTGGTGCGGGCGGCGTCGTCGGACGACACCCGGCCGATCCTCACCGGCGTCCTCGTCGCCTCCGAGGCCGACGGCCTGCGCCTGGTCGCCACCGACAGCTACCGGTTGGCCGTGCGTGACCTCCCGGGGGTGGCGGGCGTCCTCTCGGAGGGCCAGCGGGTGCTGGTGCCGTCGCGGGCGCTCGGCGAGCTGCAGCGGCTGGTCGGCAGCGCCGCCGACGGCGACATCTCGCTGCGCCTCGGCACCCACGACGTGACCTTCCAGACCGGCCAGGTGTCGCTGACCTCGCGGCTGATCGAGGGCGAGTTCCCGAACTACCGCCAGCTCATCCCGAGCGACTACCCCAACCGGCTGGTCGTCGGGCGCGACGAGCTGCTCGACGCCGTGCGGCGGGTCAAGCTGCTCGCCCGCGACGCCACCACCCCGGTGCGCGTCGCGCTGCGCACCGAGAGCATCGAGCTCACCGTCATCACCACCGACTGGGGCACCGCCCACGAGGAGATCGACGCGAAGTACGAGGGCGCCGAGATGACCGTGGCGTTCAACCCGAACTTCCTGATCGACGGGTGCGAGGCCGTCGCCGGTGACGAGGTGGTGCTCGACACCCTCGACGCCCTGAAGCCGGCGACGCTGCGGCCGACCTCCGGCGACGAGTTCACCTACCTGCTGATGCCCGTCCGGGTCAGCTAGGCCGTTCCCCCCGTGCGCCTCGAGCGCCTGTGGTTGGCCGACTTCCGCAGCTACGCCGCCGCCGAGCTGGCGCCCGACCCCGACGGCTTGACCGTCGTGGTCGGCGACAACGGTGAGGGCAAGACCAACCTCCTCGAGGCCGTCGCCTACCTCTCCACCGGCCGCAGCTTCCGGGGGGCCCCCGGCGAGGCGCTGGTGCGGGCCGGCTCGCCCACCGCCGTGGTGCGCGCCGAGGTCGAGCGCGCCGGCCGGCGCCTGCTGGTCGAGGCGGAGCTCAAGGCCGTCGGGCGTGACCGGGTGCAGGTGAACCGCCAGCCGCTGCGCCGCACCCGCGACCTCCTCGACGCCCTGCAGGTGACGGTGTTCGCCCCCGACGACCTGGCGCTGGTCAAGGGGGGCCCCTCGACGCGGCGGGACTTCCTCGACGACCTCCTCGTCGCCCTGCACCCCCGCCACGACGCCACCCGCAGCGAGGTCGACCGGGTGCTGCGCCAGCGCGGCGCGCTGCTCAAGCAGGCGGGCGGCCGGCCGACCCCCGAGGTCACCGCCACCCTCGACGTGTGGGACGCCAAGCTGGCCGCCGCGGGGGAGGCCCTCGTCGCCGCCCGGGCCGGGCTGGTGGCCGCCCTCGAGCCGGTCGCCGGCGGCGCCTACCGCGAGGTGGCGGCCGGGGCGGCCGGCCGGGGGCGCGACGGCATCGGGTTGGTCTACACCCGGTCGTGGTCGGGCGACCTGGCGTCGGCCCTGGCCGCGGCCCGGGGCGACGACCTGCGCCGGGGGGTGAGCACCGTGGGGCCCCACCGCGACGAGCTCGAGCTGCAGGTGGGCGGCCTGCCGGCGCGCACCCACGCCAGCCAGGGCGAGCAGCGGTCGCTGGCCCTGGCCCTGCGCCTCGCTGGGCACCGGGTGGTCACCGGCCGGCTCGAGACGGCCCCGGTGCTGCTGCTCGACGACGTGTTCTCCGAGCTCGACCCCGACCGCTCGGCTGCGCTGCTGCGCGCCCTGCCGCCCGGGCAGGCGTTGCTCACCACGGCCACGGGGGTGCCTGCCGGGGCCCCGGCCGCCAAGGTCGTGCGGGTGCGGGCCGGCACCCTGGAGGCGGCATGACCACCTGGAAGCCGGAGCGACCGCGCCGTTCGGAGGTCGACCCCCGGCCGGTGGCCGAGTCGCTCGACCGGGTGGCCCGGCGCATCGGGGCCCCGCCCGTCGACGTGCTCGGGGCGGTGTTCGGCCGGTGGGCCGACCTGGTGGGCGCCACCGTCGCCGACCACGCCACGCCGGTGTCATTGCGCCGGGGGGTGCTCACCGTCGAGGTCGACTCGCCGGCGTGGGCCACCCAGCTGCGGCTGCTCTCGGGCGACCTGCGGGCCCGCGTCGCCGAGGTGCCGGGGGCGGCCGACGCCGTGCGCGAGGTGCGCCTGGTGGTGCGCCGCCACTGACGCGTCGGCGGGGGACCGGTGCCGCAGCCCGTCACCCCCCCTCTGGTAGTCTGATGGCATCGCGTTTCTCGCCGCTGACCTGCTGTTTTGGCGGGTCGGTGCCCCGTCCGGGGCCGCCAGCGGCACCGCCGGAGACGCCTCCCCCGACCTGGTGTGAAAGGGCGCGCTCGTGGCGCTGCAGGCAGCAATCGAAGAGTCGTACAACGCAGCGCAGATGACGGTGCTCGAGGGGCTCGAGCCGGTCCGCAAGCGCCCCGGCATGTACATCGGCTCGACCGGGCCCACCGGGTTGCACCACCTGGTGTGGGAGGTCGTCGACAACAGCGTCGACGAGGCCATGGCCGGCTACTGCACCCGCATCGAGGTCACCCTCACCGCCGACGGCGGCTGCCGGGTGGTCGACAACGGCCGGGGCATCCCCACCGACGTCAACAAGCAGCAGGGCCTCACCGGCGTCGAGATCGCCCTCACCAAGCTGCACGGCGGCGGCAAGTTCGGCGGGTCGGGCTACAAGGTCTCCGGCGGCCTGCACGGCGTCGGCGTGTCGGTCGTCAACGCCCTGTCGAGCCGCCTGGTGGTCGAGGTCGACCGGGAAGGCCAACGGCACCGCATGGAGTTCGCCGACGGCGGCAAGCCCCAGACCCGCCTCGAGGTGGTCGGCGCGTCGCCCGACGGCCGGCGGGGCACCACGGTGTGGTTCCAGCCCGACGGCCGCATCTTCGAGGAGACCGAGTTCTCGGCGCAGACGATCACCGAGCGCCTCCAGATCTACGCGTTCTTGAACGCCGGGCTCGAGATCGCCTTCACCGACGAGCGCCCCGGCGCCCACGAGCCGGTGTCGTTCGCCTACCCGCTCGGCATCATGGACTTCGTCCGCCACATCAACTCGTCGAAGACGCCGCTGTTCAAGAAGGTCGCCTACTTCAAGGTCGCCGAAGACGACAACGAGGTCGAGGTGGCGCTCCAATACAACGACGGCTACTACGAGGGCATCCACGGCTACGCCAACGGCATCAACACCCTCGAGGGCGGCACCCACGTCGAAGGGTTCCGCAAGGCCCTGACGTCGGTCGTGAACAAGTACGCCCGGGCCACCAACCTCCTCAAGGAGAAAGAAGACAACCTCCTCGGTGAGGACATCCGCGAGGGGCTCACCGCCATCGTGGCGGTCAAGCTGCGCGACCCGCAGTTCGAGGGGCAGACCAAGGCCAAGCTCGGCAACGTGCCGATGCGGTCGGTGGTCGAGCGGGCGACCAACGAGAAGCTGGCCGAGTGGCTCGAGGAGCACCCGGCCGAGGCCCGCCAGATCGTCAACAAGGCGGTGGTGGCGGCCAAGGCCCGCCTCGCCGCCCGCTCCGCCCGTGACGCCACCCGCCGCAAGTCGGCGCTGGAGGGCGCCGGCCTGCCCGGAAAGCTGACCGACTGCGCCAGCCGCAACTCCGAGGAGTCGGAGCTGTTCATCGTCGAGGGCGACTCGGCCGGCGGCTCGGCGGTGCGGGCCCGCGACCCGCGCACGCAGGCCATCCTCCCGATCCGGGGCAAGATCCTCAACGTCGAGCGCGCCCGCATCGACCGGATGCTGAAGAACAACGAGGTGCAGGCGCTGATCTCGGCGATCGGCGCCGGTCTCGGCGACGACTTCGACGCCTCCAAGAGCCGCTACGGCAAGGTGATCATCCTCGCCGACGCGGATGTCGACGGCAGCCACATCCGCACCCTGCTGCTCACGTTCTTCTTCCGCCAGATGCGCCCCCTCATCGAAGAGGGCCACGTGTACTGCGCCCAGCCGCCGCTGTTCTCGACCAACGTCGGCAAGGAGAAGGTCTACCTGAAAGACGAGTCGGCCCGGTTGCGGTTCCTCGCCGAACGCCCGAACCACAAAGGCGAGTTCAACCGGCTGAAGGGCCTGGGCGAGATGGACTGGAACGAGCTGGGCGAGACCACGATGCGCCCCGAGCGCCGGTCGCTGCTGCGCGTCGACGTGGAGCAGGCCGCCATCGCCGACGAGGTGTGCTCGGTGCTGATGGGCGACGACGTCGAGCAGCGCAAGCACTTCATCACCACCAACGCCGGCGACGTCCGGTTCCTCGACATCTAGGACTGCCGCTGTGAGCGACACCACCCCGCCGCCCGACGCCCTCCCGCCCGAGGGTGGTGGGGGCGGCGACGGCGGCGACACGACCTTCGGGTCGATCGAGCCCATCGAGATCCAGACCGAGATGGAGCGCTCGTTCCTCGAGTACGCCATGTCGGTCATCGTCAGCCGGGCGCTCCCCGACGCCCGCGACGGCCTCAAGCCGGTGCACCGCCGGATCCTCTACGACATGCACGTGCAGGGGTACCGGCCCGACCGGCTGCACGTGAAGTGCGCCAAGGTCACCGGCGACACCATGAGCAGGTTCCACCCGCATGGCAACTCGGCCATCTACGACGCCCTGGCCCGCATGGCCCAGCCGTTCAGCCTGCGCCACCCGCTGATCGACTTCCACGGCAACTACGGCGCCCCCGACTTCCCGCCGGCCGCCGAGCGCTACACCGAGTGCCGGTTGGCGCCCCTGGCCATGCACATGATCGACGGCCTCGACGAGGACACCGTCGACATGGGGCGGAACTACACCAACGAGGAAGACGAGCCGACGGTGCTGCCGTCGCGCTTCCCGAACCTCCTGGTCAACGGCAGCCAGGGCATCGCCGTGGGCATGGCCACCAACATCCCGCCGCACAACCTCGGCGAGGTGATCGACGCCACCCTGCACCTCCTCGACCACCCCGACGCCACCCCCGACGACCTGATGCAGTTCGTCAAGGGCCCCGACTTCCCGACGGGGGCGCTCATCCTGGGGCGGGCCGGCATCATGGACGCCTACCGCACCGGCCGGGGGTCGATCCGGATGCGGGCCCGGGCCGAGATCGTCGAGGGCGAGGGCCGCAACGCGACCAACGAGATCGTCGTCACCGAGCTGCCGTACCAGTCGAGCCCGAAGGCCATCCTCGAGAAGATCGCCGAGCTGGTCAACGCCCGTGAGATCGACGGCATCCGCGACCTGCGGGACCTGTCGTCGGGTGACGCCACCAAGCTGGTGATCTACCTCAAGCGCGACGCGGTGGCCAGCGTCGTGTTGAACAACCTCTACAAGCAGACCAGCCTGCAGACCAGCTTCGGCGTCAACATGGTCGCCCTGGTCGACGGGGTGCCGCGCACCCTCAACCTCCGCGACGCCCTGGTCGCCTACGTCGACCACCAGGTCGAGGTCATCCGCCGGCGGTCCGAGTTCCGGCTGCGCAAGGCGCGCGACCGGGCCCACATCGTCGAAGGGCTGCTCAAGGCGCTCGACATGATCGACGCCATCATCGCCCTCATCCGCGGCTCGGAAGACCGGCCGGCGGCGCGCGACGGGCTGATGGCCGACCCGTTCGCCTTCAGCGAGGTGCAGGCCACCCACATCCTCGACATGACCCTCGGGCGCCTCACCCGCCTCGGGCGGGCCGACCTCGAGGAGGAGATGGCGAAGCTGCGCCAGACCATCGCCGAGCTCGAGGCGATCCTCAACGACGACGCCGTGCTGCGGTCGGTCATCCGCGACGAGATGAGCGTCATCCGCAACGACTTCGCCACCCCCCGGCGGGCCGAGATCACCTTCGACCCCGGTGACATGGACGCCGAAGACCTGATCTCCGACGAGGAGCTGGTCATCACCATGACCAAGGCCGGCTACGTCAAGGCGGTGCAGGCGTCGAACTTCCGGACCCAGGGCCGGGGCGGCCGGGGGGTCACCGGCGGCCGGCTCAAAGACGAAGACCTCGTCACCCAGGTCATCCACACCAGCGCCCACGCCCACCTGCTGTGCTTCTCGAACAAGGGCCGGGTGTACCGGCTGCGGGCCTACGAGGTGCCGATCAAGGAGCGCACGGCCCGGGGCACGCCGATCGTGAACCTGCTGCCCCTCGCCCCCGACGAGCGCATCCAGACCCTGATCGACACCCGGGAGTTCCCCGCCGACCG
>DASTHS010000002.1:0-20765 GCA_035718085.1 Acidimicrobiales bacterium
CGGCGGCCCGTCGCAGCACGCTCCAGCCATGGCCCGGCTGGTCGTACACGTCGTCGAGCTCGAGCCCGGAACTGGTGAGGAAAGCACCGAGCACTTCCTCCGACGTCGCCTTGGCCTCGGCGACCTTGGCCCGCCACGTGCTCGGAAGTGACCCGCGGATCGACCGCAGCACCGTGGCACTGGCGACGGCGTCGAGCTCGAGCGAGCAGCCCGCCGGCAGGAACGGGAAGCCGGCCTCTACCTGCGCCTCGAGCTGTCGGCGGGTGCCCCCCAGCAGCGAACGGAACCGCAGGTCGTAGCGGAACTCCCTGCGGTGGTTCGCGACCAGGTCGATCACCGTGCACACCGACTTCCCCGGGTGGCGGCGCAGGCCACGGCCGAGTTGCTGGATGAACAGCGTGCCGCTGTCGGTGGGCCGCAGCATGAGCAGCGTGTCGACGGCGGGCACGTCGACGCCCTCGTTGAAGAGGTCGACGGTGAAGATCGCCGCCACCCGGCCGGCGCGTAGGTCGTCGAGGGCGGCCTGACGCTCGCTGGGGTGCGACTCGCCCGACACGGCGACCGACGGGATGCCCGCGGTGCTGAAGCGCTCGGCCATGAAGCGGGCGTGGCCCACCGACACGCAGAAGCCGAGCGCCCGCATGGTGGCCGGGTCGGCCACGTGGCGGCGCACCTGTTCGACGACGAGGTGGGCCCACGCGTGGTCGGCGGTCAGGACGCCGGTGAGGCCACCGGGGTCGTAGCCACGGCCGCGCGTCCACGGCACGCCTGAGAAGTCGGTCGCGTCGGCCACCCCGTAGTAGGCGAAGGGGGCGAGGTAACCGCCGGAGACGGCCTCCCACAACCGCAGCTCGGCGGCGATCCGCCCGTCGAACCACCGCAGCACATCGAGGCCGTCGGCCCTGTCGGGCGTAGCCGTCAGGCCCAGCAGCTGCGCCGGTTGCAGGTGCTCGAGCAGCGCCCGGTAGGTCGGCGCCTCGGCATGGTGGAACTCGTCGACGACCACGACGTGGAAGTGGTCGGGGGCGAACCCGGTGATGCCCCGGGCTGACAAGCTTTGCACCGACGCGAAGAGGTGGTCAGCGGTCTTGGGCTTGTCGTCGCCGACCCACAGCTCGCCGAAGGCAGCGTCTCTGAGGGCATGGCGGTAGGTAGCGAGGCCCTGCTGCAGCAGCTCGCGGCGGTGGGCGACGAACAGCAGGCGCGGCCGGCTCGTCGGCGTGCACATGCGGGCAAAGTCGACCGCCGCCATCACCGTCTTGCCCGTGCCGGTCGCCGCCACCAGCAGGTTGCGGTGGCGGCCCTGCGCCCGGGCCACGGCGATGCGCTCGAGCAGCACCTCTTGGTAGGGGCGCAGCTCGACGTCGGTGGGCGGAAGGGTGGTGAGCGGGTTCGCGTGGTTGCCAGTGCTGTCCGCCCCGGCCGCTTGGCGACGACGGAACTCTTCGGCGTCGTAGAGCCGCACGTCGCGGCTGTGCCAATGCACCTCAAATGCCGCCCGCATCTTGTCGATCACGTCGGGGTTGCGGGCCGACGCCACCCGGATGTTCCACTCGAGGCCGGCGTGCTGAGCCGAGTGGGTGAGGTTCGACGAGCCGAGGTAGGCGGTCGTCGTGTCGTCGCCACGGTGGAAGATGAAAGCTTTGGCATGCAGGCGGGTGCTGGTCTCGTCGTAGCTCACCCGCACCTCGGCGCCGAGCGCCGCCAGCTCGTCGAGGGCTCGAGCCTCGGTGGTGCCGGTGTACGTGGTGGTGATCACCCGTAGCTCGCGCTGGCGGGCGCAGTGGCGCCGGAGCTCGTCGAGCATCGGCCGGATGCCACTGAAGCGGATGAACGCCATGAGCACGTCGATGCGCTGCGCCGAGTCGATCTCGGCCCTCAGCTCGTGGGCGAGCGCCGGTTCACCGCTGGCGTTGGTCAGCAGCGTGGTGTCGAGCAGCGGCGTCAACGGCCGGCCGACGTGCTCGATCGCACCCGTGGGCAGGCAGCGCTGCACGGCGTGGAGGGTGGCGGGTCGAGGCGCAGCCGTCGGCACGAGGTGGAGGCGGGCGGCCCTCGCCGTCTCGGCGCTGGCGGCCGGAAGGGTGGCGGCTAGGTGGTCGATCAGCTCTTGCACGAATGCCGCGCCTGCCGTGCTGCGGGCGGCCTCGGGATGATCGGCCACCAGGCGGGCGACAAGTCGGGCCACGTGGCGCGACAACCGGTCGGCGGCCTCCGCATCGGCGAGGGATGTCACCTCGGCCACCAGGTCGTCGGCAAGCCGGTCGATGCTGTCGCCGTCGGCTTCGGTGAGCAGGTGCTCGTAGATGCCCGGCCGCCACTCGGTCACGATCGGCGATTCTGCTCGTTGGCGGTGGTCGGCGACGGCCAGCGGTAGGACGCGTGCCCCACTGGGCGGCTACTCCCGGTGTGCCGGCTGCGTGGTTCCTCCACCGACCTGGCGTCCACACCTTGCCGAAGCGGTTGCAGCGACGTCGTTCGGGCCAGGCCCCTCAGACGCCGCTTGACGGTTTGGCCGGAGGCTAGCTGGGGGCCGTCGGCACCTGAATCGTAGCGCGGCGTTGAGTAGGTGTCGCTCTCTCGAGCTGCCTCTTCAGGCCCCTCTTCGAGCAATTGGGGACATCAAGAGCGAGTTGCGGGTCTAGTGCACCTGGGCCCGCTCTCCTACCGTCAGACCCGGCAGCAGGATTTGATCGGGAGACACGAGCATCATTTTGGCGCTCGCGCGGAGGCAAAGTGGCAGGACGTACGAGGGCCGGTGGATCGGCACACCAGCGCGCAGCCGAGATCCGTCGGAAGGCTGAAGAGCAGGCGAGGCGATGGGAAGCCGGCGCCGAGGGCGAGCAGCGGACGGCGGCCGCGCTCCTCAGTCGAGCCGGCGACGGCTGGGAGGTCTTCCACGACCTTGCAGTGCCTGGGAGCCCCGCCAATATCGACCACCTGGTGGTGACGCCGGGCGGCATTTTCGTGGTCGACTCGAAGCACTGGTCGGGCCGCATGGGTGCGAGTGCCGACACGCTGTTCGTCAGCGGCCGGCCCCAGCGACGGGAGCTCGAGACACTCGAGTGGGAGCGTGCGACCGTCGCGGGGGCGCTCATTGGTGCGCTGAGCCCTGGAGTGCAGGTGCGCAGTGTGATCAGCGTGACCGGTCGGGGCCGCCGCGAGGAGCCGCTCTCGGTCGGCATCACCGACGTCGTGTCGGTCGACATGCTCGCCCGCCATCTCGCTGCGCATCCAGCCGTGCTCTCACAGGAGCAGGTCGCGGCGCTAGCCAACGCCGTCGACCGGCAGCTGCAAGCGAAGTTGGGCGGGTCGGGCCGCGTGCAGCTCCCGCCGATCCAAGGCGCCAGCACCATGCCACCTCCCCCGAGTCGTGAACGGCAGGGCGGCCCTCCCGGCACCGGCGGCCCGGCCGTTGCCCGCGACCCCCGGGACACGCCGGCGGCTGACCTCGGCAGGGGCCTCTACGGCGACGCGTTCGGCCGTCCGGGCGGTCGTCGGCCTTCGACGTCTGGGCGGTGGCCGCCCCCGCCGGAGCCGTCAACTCGACCGCCGTTCCAGGGCCGACCGGCCACGGCGGCGGCCCGGCCGCCTAGGCGGCCGTCCATGGCGAGCTTTCTGAAGACGCGTCCACGCAGCCAGGGAATGCGCAAAGAACTCGTCACTGGCGTGCTGGTGCTGGTCGGGCTAGTGATGGTCTATCCGGCGCTGAAGGCGCTCCCCTCGATGGCCAGCCACATCCACGTGCCGACGCTTACGATGCCAACCGCCAAGGTGGCGTCGCCGTCGCCGTCCGGTGGTGAAGCGAGCGCCATGCCCGCGTCAACGACGCCCACGACGCTGCTCGGCCCAAGCCCGCTGCAAGGCTCGCTCTCCTGCCCGGGCCCCGGCCAAGGGTGGACCGCCACGTTCGTCTGGCCGGCCGGGCGAGAGGTCAGCGGCGCCGGTGAGGTGCTCGTCGCGCCGACGCAACAAGGGCCCTGGACCGTCCGGAGCACGACGATGGGTGTCGGGCCGTTCGCCGTGAAGGGCTTCCGCAGTGGGACATCCGAGTGGCTGAAGGCCGGCGACTCGGTCAGCATGATTCTGGGACAGGCGCCCGTGACCGAAGGTGAGGTCGTCGTGCCGCCAGGCTGCTAGTGATGAACTCCGAGTTGCCCGGCACCGTGCTCGACCGCCTCGACACCACGGGCCCCGACGACACGCTCGTCGACGTCGTGCTGGGCGCGATCGACGGCCCCGACGAGCTGGCGGAGGCCGTTGACGCGGCCGGTCCCACCACCGGTCGCCGGCCCACCGCAGCACCGACGAGTGAGCAGAACCAACAGGTCGCCGCGCCCCGTGCCTTCCTCAGAACGCTCACGGAGGGCTTCCGGGGCGCGGGCCGCCGCCTTCTTGACGCGCCAGGCACTCGAAGACGCCGTCGGCCTGGTGTTCGTCGGACCGCTGGCGGGTGTGCGTGCCTGCCCCGTGTCGACGCAGCTGATCTGCCTGCGCCGTGAGCTCGGCGACGCCGACCTGGCCGCCGAGGCGGTCGCCGCCCTGGGCCCAGCTGTCGTCGGCCTGTCACGCCCACCCCTACGAGCTCGACCCGACCGTGGTCGAGTTGCACCGCTGGGCCGGCGTCGTGCGCCGGTTGACGGCCCACATCGACACCGGCCGTCGCTAGCGTTGGAGCACTTTGGAGGCAACGGGAGACCCGTTCATGGCTCGAGCCCGCATCACCGCAGGCGACATCCAGAAAGACGTGCACGCCGTGCTCGAAGAGGTCCGTGCTCTCCGCCAGCACGTCGACCAGCGATTCGACGGTGTGCACACCCGGGTCGACGGCCTGGGCGGGCGGGTCGGCACCGTCATCGACGCCATCGCCGACCTGCGCGTCGACCTGGCGACCCACCGCCACGACGGCTAGCGGCGGCCAACCCTCCGGTCGCGGAGCGCGCACATCGCTACGGTTCGTGCCATGACAGCGACCACGGCAGGGGTCTGGTGCGAGGCGAGATTCAGCTACGCCGGGGGCACCGAGGCCGTGCCGCTGGTCATGCCCGTGCTCGACGGCCGCGCGGTGCCGAAGGCCGACCTGCCCTTCGACGAGTGCGGCTTCGAGCTGATCAGCCACCGGTCCGAGGCGGTGAGCGACTGGACCGATCACGCCGCCATCGAGCACGCAGGCGCCGAGGAGTACGCCGCCTTCGCCCGGGCGTTCACCGGCTGCGACGCCGCCGCGGTCACCCCGACCATCCTCCGCAACCCGGCCACCGCCACGCGCGTCGCCGACTACGCGCCGATCCTGTCGGTGCACTCCGACTTCACCGACGACTACCGGGCCATGGTCACCGAGCCGGGCCGCCCGTACCAGGCGTTCCTCGGGCGGGTGCTCGGCCGCTACGGGCTCACCATCGATGACGTCCGCTCGGCGTCGCGGCTGATGGTGCTGCAGCTCTGGAAGAACGTCGGCCCGACGCGCCCCGACCACCCCCTGGCCTTCTGCGACGCCCGCGACGTCGCCGACCCCGACCGGCCCGTGGCGATCCTCATCCCCGAGTACGGCGGCGAGCGGCTCGACTTCCAGGCCTACGTGTTCCGCCCGCCGGCGGAGGGGCGGGCCGACCACTGGTACACGTTCCCGGGGATGGGCGTCGACGAGGCGGTGGTGTTCCGCACCTACGACTCCGCCCGGGCCGAGGCCGGCCTGCCGTTCTTCACACCCCACTCGGCGTTCCGCGACCCGGCCGTGGCGGCCACCCCGGAGAACCGCCGGGCCAGCGTGGAGATGCGCTCGCTCTGCATCTGGCGGTAGGGCAGCCCCTGGCCGGAGGAAGGACGCCGGGGCCACGCACGTGGGGCGGCACACCGACCGGCCCGTCCGACGGGCCCAGAGGCCCCCGACCTACGCATCGCGCTCGATGCAGCCGACGCTCGTCGACGCGTTCGTGCTCGCCCTCGACGACGCCGGCATCCCCGCCGACCCGCAGCTGCGCGCCCAGCTCATCGGCTGGTTCACCTGGGCCACCGCGCTGCTGAACCACCGCTGGGCCACGCCCGAGGAGGTGCCCGACGGCCTTCCGCTCCCCCAGTGGGGCTGGCAGGGCACCGAGGGCTGGTAGCTGCGGTCACTGCCCGTCGTACGCTCCCCCGTGGATTGCTGCCTTCGGGGCCGCCGCACCCGACGCTTCACATGGAGGCCGGCATGACCAAGACCACCCTCGACGACGTCATCGCAGCGCTGCGCGCCACGCAGGTCGAGTTCCGCAGCGAGATCCAGGCGACCCGCAGCGAGCTCATGGCCGAGCTGCGCGCCACCAACCAGCGCATCGACGGCGTGAACTCCCGCCTCGACACCCTGCACGGCCGGGTCGACACCGTGATCGACGCCGTCGCCCACCTCCGCCGCGACCTCGCCGAGCACCGCCACGACGACTGATCCCCTATGGAGGCCGGGCCATGAGCCGGCGGGGGTCGGCGCCCCGCCTCGAGCCGCCGGTGCCCGCCACCCCGGGGTGCGTCAGCCGGCCCGCCACTCGACCAGCGGCGGCCGCAGGGCCGCGCAGGTCGGGTGGCCCTTGGCGTCGGTGAGCCCGATGCGGGCCACCAGGCGGCCCGATGCGGCCGCGGCGGCCAGCACCGGCCCGGGCACGGCGGCGAGCATCACCTTGGCCCGGCGGAACAGCCGTGGCTCGCCGCCGCCCTCGACGGTCACCCACGACAGGTAGACGAAGCGGTTGCCCGGCCGGCCCTGCACCCACGGGCCGCGCACGTCGGCGCCGGCCACCTGCACCGGCAACACCCAGGTGGCCGACGCGGCGTCGCCGGGGGTGAGGCCGAGCAGCTCCTGCTGCCGGCCGCGCCGGGGCACGCCGACGTGGATGCCGTGGTGGCCGTCGGGCCGGTCGGGGCCCGGCCCGCACGTCGCCCCCGGGAGGTCGACCCCCTCGATCACCAGCTCCACGCCCGCCATGGTGGCAGCTGGGCCTCTGGCGACGTCACCGACCCCTTGCGGCGTCGCCACCCTGGCGCGACCGTCTGCACCTGAGCTGCAGCCGATCCGGGGGAGGACCAATGCCCGCCACAACCCGTCCCACGAAGATCGCCTCGGTGATCGTCCCGGTTCGCGACCAGGACCGCCTCGTCGACTTCTACGTCGACGCCCTGGGCTTCGAGAAGCGCGTCGACGTGCCCTTCGGCAACGGCATGCGCTGGGTCGAGGTCGGCCTCGAGGGGGAGGCGACCACGATCGCCCTGGCGCCCCCACCCGAGGCTGGCCAGACCGGCGGGCGGGAGACGGGCATCAGCCTCCACGCCGACGACATCGACGCCTACCACGAGCGGCTGCGCAGCGCCGGGGTCGACGTCGACGAGCAGGTGCAGCGCTGGGGCGACCCGGTGCCGCCGATTCTGGTTCCGCGACCCCGAGGGCAACACCTTGATGGTCGTCGGGTGAGCTGACCGCCGCCGCCCCAGGTGGCGGGCGCACGCGCCGTAGGGTCGGGTGATGGCTGTGTGGATGGTGCGGGCCGGCGAGCGGAACCGGCACGCTGCTGCGTTCTTCGACCACGGGGTGATCGCCGTCGGGTGGGAGGCGATCCCCGACGACTGGGGGGCGATGAGCCTCGCCGACATCCGCGACACCTTGCTCGACGAGGGCGCCGACCCGGCGAAGGTCGACGGGTACCTCGACGAGATCCTCGACTTCCGCGACCGCATGGCGGTGGGCGACCTGGTGGTCACCCCCGACCCGCCGACGGTGATGATCGGCGAGATCACCGGCCCCGACCGCCACCGGCCCGACTCGCCGATCGACGACTGCTGCCAGGTGCGCACCGTGGCGTGGCTGGGCCGCTGGCCGCGCGACCACCTGCCCGAGGCGCTGCACCGCGAGACCCTCCGCCGGGCCAGCATCGAGCGCCAGGTCGAGCAGGCCGAGGGGTGGCTCGACCTCGGTCGCCGGCTGCGCGCCGGGCAGGGCCCGACCCCCGGCGAAGGCCGGGCGCCGAGGGCTCGCACCACCCGCCCGAAGGCGGGGGCGACCAAGCCGGCGGCGTCGAGGCCGGCGGCGCGCTCGGCGTCGAGGCCGGCGGCGGCGACCCGCCCGAAGGTCGCCGCCCCCGCACAGCTGTTGTGCCCGTCGTGCCACTGCCGCCTGCCGGCCACCCGCTTCGCGCCCGGGTCCGAGGTCTGCACCGACTGCGACTGACCCCGGCCCTTCCCCCGCCGCCGGCGCAGCGCCGGCCCCCGGGGCGGCGGGGGCGACGGGTACGGTCGCCCCAGCCGACGATCGGCGCACCCCGGGGGAGGACCCATGACCGACAACCGCATCGCCAGCGATCCCCGGATCGACCCACGCATCAAGGCGGTGTTGGGAGCCTTCGACGCCCGCCCGTCGCCCGGGGACGTCGCCGACCGTGACGTCCTGCTCAAGGAGGCCCAGTCCGAGGAGGCCGTCGCCCTCCGCGAGCTCATCAAGGGCTTCATGGAGATGAACGACACCGAGGAGGTGGCGCCGTCGGCGGGTCTCGAGATCACCGAGCACCGCCTCACCTCCAAGCCCGACGGCAACGAGGTGAACCTCCGGTTCATCCGCCCCGCCGGCGGGGCCACGGTGCCGTGCGTCTACTACATCCACGGCGGCGGCATGGCCTCGCTGTCGGCCTACGACGGCAACTACCGGGCGTGGGGCAAGGTCATCGCCGCCAACGGCGTGGCCGTCGCCATGGTCGACTTCCGCAACAGCGTCTCGCCGTCGTCCGCTCCGGAGGTGGCCCCCTACCCGGCCGGGCTGAACGACTGCGTGTCGGGCCTCGAGTGGGTGGTCGACCACGCCGCCGAGCTCGGCGTCGACACGAGCAAGGTGATCGTCGCCGGCGAGAGCGGCGGCGGCAACCTCGCCCTGGCCACGGGGCTCAAGCTCAAGCGCGACGGCAAGCTGGGGCTGATCTCCGGCCTGTTCGCCCTGTGCCCGTACATCTCGGGTTCTTGGCCCCGCCACGACCTGCCGTCGTCGACGGAGAACAACGGCATCCTGCTCGACCTGCACTCCAACCGGGGGGCGGTCGGCTACGGCATCGAGGCGTTCGAGGCCGGCGACCCGCTGGCCTGGCCCCTCTTCGCCACCGAGGCCGACGTCGAGGGCCTCGTGCCCACCGTCATCAGCGTCAACGAGTGCGACCCCCTCCGCGACGAGGGCATCGCCTTCTACCGTCTGCTGCTGCGGGCCGGTGTGCCCGCCCGCTGCCGGCAGGTGATGGGCACCATCCACGGCACCGAGATCCTGCCGATGATGTGCCCCGACATCAGCCGCGACACCGCCGAGGCCATCGCCTCGTTCGCCCGCGGCTGACCGGCGTGCTCGACGACGACCTGCTCGCCGCGGGGGCCGCGGTCGGCGCCGCCCTCGGTGCGCGCGGCGAGACCGTCGCCGTCGCCGAAGGGTCCTGCGGCGGGCTGGTGTCGGCCGCCTTGCTCTCGGTCGGGGGCGCCTCGGCCTACTACCGGGGCGGGGCGGTCATCTACACCGGTGCCGCGGTGCGCTCCCTCATCGCCCCGGCCGGCCTCGAGCAGCCGCAGCCGATGCGGGGCGCCAGCGAGCCGTTCGCCGTCTACCTCGCCGAGTCGATCGCCGTGCAGCTGCGCAGCGACTGGGGCCTCGGCGAGGGTGGGGCCACCGGCCCGCGGGGCAACGCCTACGGCGACCCGCCCGGGCACTGCTGGCTGGCCGTCGCCGGGCCGTCGGCGCGCACCCGGCACCTGCTCACCGGCGACGACGACCGCCGGCGCAACATGGCCGCCTTCGCCACCGCGCTGCTCGGGCTCTTCGCCGAGGTGCTCGCGGCCAGCCGGTAGCGTCCCGCCGGTGCCGCCCCTCGACCTCGGCGCGGCACTGCGGGCCGCGCAGACCGCCGACCCCGCTTCCATCCCCGACATCGTCGAGTCGGTGGCGTCGTCGTTCGGCGCCACCGACCTCGTGGTGTACCTCGTCGACTTCGCCCAGGCGACCCTCGAGCCGCTGCCCGACCGGCGCACCCACGCCGACCTCCCGGCCAGCGAGGCGGTGGCCACGACCATGGCCGGGCGGGCGTTCGTCTCCCAGGACGTGACCAGCGCCGACCGGCCCGACGGGGTGCGGGTGTGGGCGCCGGTGGTGGAGGGGTCGAACCGCACCGGGGTGATCGCCCTCACCGTGCGGGAGCTGACCGACGAGGTGACCCGGGCCTGCGAAGACCTCGGCCTGTTCGCCGGCTGCCTCATCGCCACCCAGGCGCAGTTCACCGACCTCTACGAGCTGTACCGCCGGCGCCGGTCGCTGTCGCTGGCGGCCAGCATGCAGTGGGACCTGCTGCCGCCGCTGGTGATGAAGACCGGGCGCATGACCGTCGCCGGGCTGCTCGAGCCCGCCTACGAGATCGGCGGTGACTGCTTCGACTACGCCCTCAACCACACCGTGTTCGACCTGGCGATCGTCGACGCCATGGGCCATGGCCTGCAGGCGGCCACGGTGGCCTCGCTGGCGGTCGGCTCGTACCGCCACGACCGCCGCGAGGGCCGGGCACTGCAGCGCATGCACACCGCCCTCGACGCCACCATCGCCGGGCAGTTCGACGGGTCGGTGTTCGCCACCGGCCTGCTGATGCGGGCCGACCTCGACACCGGCGTGGTGCGCATCACCAACGCCGGGCACCCTCCGCCCATCCTGATCCGAGGCGGTGCTGCGGTGCGCCTGCTGGCCTGCCCGCCGACCGTGCCGTGGGGCCTCGCGGCCGCCACCGGCACGGTGCCCGACCCGTCGGTGACCACCGAGCAGCTCGAGCCCGGCGACCGGGTGCTCTTCTACACCGACGGGGTGATCGAGGCGCGCACGGCCGACGGCGAGGAGTTCGGCACCGACCGCCTCGTCGACCTGGCCACCCGCCATGCCGACGACCTCGAGCAGGCCGAGGAGGTGGTGCGCCACATCGTCGGGGCCGTGCTCGAGCACCAGAGCAACCAGCTGCCCGACGACGCCACCGTCGTGCTCTTCGAGTGGAACGGGTGAACCCGTCGGGCCCTACGTCAGCCGGTCGGCCCGGTTGAGCTCCGCGAGCACCTCCAGGGTCTCGTCGGCCGCATCCTCGAGGGCGATGAGGCGGTTGTCGGCTCCGGGCAGGGCGCGGAGGATCTCGTCGAGCTTGCGCTGCACGGCCAGCTGATCGCGGGCCTGGAGGTGCTGCAGCACGAACAGCATCACCACGGTGACGATCGACGTGCTGGCCGCCAGCCCGTCGAACCACCAGACCGGGAACCCCTCGACCGCCCCGAGCCCGACCCACCCCACGGCGACCAGGGCCACCGTGGCACCGGCCCAGGCGTGCGAGGCCAGCTGCCCGAGGCGGTGCAGCTGCCGGCTCGACCACCGCCGCCCCTGGCCCTCGGGTGCGCCGTCACCGTCGTCGACCCGCCCGATCCGCCAGCGGCGGGCGGGTCGGGCGGCGAGGGCGTGCGCCACCGCCCGACGGCGGGAGGTGAGCGCGGCAGTGTCCATGACCCGACAGTTCTGCCCACCGCCGGCTCTCAGCGCACCTGGCCCGCCCGTAGAGGCGTCGCGCCACGACGGCACCACCGCCCGGCCGCCTCCATCCAGCCGAGCGCGATGTTGACAGCAGCTCTGCCATATCCGTAGCGTCGGCGGGATGAGACGGGCGATCGACAGCGGAGGCCGGGCGTGAGCGGGCGGCGGGTGGCGCTGGTCGCCGAGGCGTCGTCGTACGTGGGCCCGGCGATCGCCCTGGCCCTGGCGGCGCGGGGCCACGACCTGGTCGTCGGTGACCCGGCCCCCGGCCTGGTCGACCAGCTCCAGGCGGCCGGGGCGGCGGTGGAGGCCGTCACCGGCGTGCGCGACCTGAGCGACCCGGCCAGCGCCTCGACGCTGGTCGACGCCGGACTGGCCCGCTTCGGGCGCATCGACGCGGCAACGGCGGCGTCAGGGCGCATCGTGACCGGCCGGTTCACCCGCTCGAACCTCGACGACCTCAAGGCCGTGGTCGGCGGGTGCCTCGAGGCGCCCTACAACTTCCTCCGCGCCGTCGTGCCCCCGATGGTCGAGGCCGGCGGCGGCCAGGTGCTGGTGATCGCCAGTGCCGCCGCAGCCCGGCCGACGCCAGGGGCCCCGCTGTACTCCGCCGCCCGGGCGGGGGCGGTGATGCTGGCCCGGAACGTGGCCATGGAGGTGGCGCCGATGGGCGTGCAGGTCAACGCGGTGGGCACCAACTTCATGGACTTCCCGGGTTTCCTCGAGGCCAACCGGGCCACCGACCCCGAGGGCCGGGCCCGCGTCGAGGCCATGGTGCCCATGCGCCGCCTCGGCACGATGGAGGAGTTCGCCAACTTCTGCATGGCGTTCCTCGACGGCAGCAGCGGGTTCACCACCGGCCAGTTCGTCGCCTACGCCGGCGGCTGGGCGTGAGCGCCGCCGCCGTCGACGGCGGCGGCGCGGTCGCCCTCGACTCGCTGCGCCGGCGCATGCGCGCCCTGTTCTCGCTCTACGAAGAAGCCGTCGCCACGATGGGCCCCGAGCACGTCAACGCCCAGCCGGTGGAGGGAGCGCTGCCGATCGCCTTCTCGCTGTTCCACTACGTGCACCTGCAGGACGCCTCCATGATCCCGGTGAGCGGCACCCCCCCGGTGTGGGACGAGGGCTGGGCGGCGCGGGTGCAGCCCGCCATCGCCGACCACGGCAAGGAGCGCACCCCCGAGGAGATGCAGGACCAGCGCATCGACGGCTGGGCCGGTTTCGGTGACTACCAGGCCGCCGTGTTCGCCCGCACCGAGGGCTACCTCGCCGGCATCGGCGCCGACGACCTCGACCGGGTCGTCGTGCCCCGCCCCCTGCCCGACCGCCTCGCCTCGACCTTCAGCGCCCGCGTCGCCGGGTCGCAGGGCATCACCGTGCTCGACGCCCTCGAGTGCTGGATCTATCAGCACGGGATGCGCCACATGGGCGAGATCGAATACGTGCGGGGCCTGCTCGGCCTGGGTGGTCTGACGAGCTAACGGCCGCCGGCCTCGTCGGGCGGCGGGCTGAACTGCACGTCGATCTGCTCGGTGCCCTTGTTGCGCTGCGCCTTGGCGTAGCTGGTGTAGGCCTTGCGGTCGGCCGAGGTGAGGTCGACGTCGTCGGTGAACGGCGTCAGCAGGGCGCGCGGGTAGAGGCGGTGGCGGACGACCACGTTGAGCTCGGCGCACAAGACGATGACCAGCGACTCGAGGTGGATCCACGCCACCAGGCCGAGCACGATGGCGAAGAGGCCGTAGGCGGCGCTGGTGCCCTTGAGCGAGTGGGCGACGTAGTAGGTGCCGACCGCCTGCAGCACCGCCCACGCCACGCCGGCGATCACCGCCCCGAGGAGGATCTCGCGGGTGGTGACCTCCCGGGCGGTGAGCAGGCGGAAGGCCACGATGAAGATGCCGACGTCGACCGCCGCGCCCAGCACGATGGCGCCGATGCGGATGCCGGTGCCGAGCACCGCCAGGTGGGAGTTGAAGGCCCCGGCACCCGAGGAGATCGCCGACAGGCCGGTGGTGGCCAGCACGGCGGCGCCGAGGACGGCGAGCAGCAGCAGGCTGCGCAGCCGCGACTTGATGGGGTTGGGCCGCTCGTTGCGGGGCACGGCCCACACCACGTTCATGGCGTTCTGGGCCGCCTGGGCCACCCCCATGCCCCCGTAGACCGCACCGACGAGGCCGACGACCAGCCCGAGCCCCGAGCCGCGGTAGCCGTGCACCGACGACAGCTGCTGGCCGATGTCGGGGAACTGCGACAGGGCCGAGTGGATGATCGTCGACTGCAGCTGCGGGTTGCCGCGCAGCACGAAGCCGAGCACGGTCACCGCCAGCAGCAACAGCGGGAACACCGACAGGAAGCCGTAGTAGGTCATCAGCGACGCCAGGTAGGCACCCTGGTCGTCGCTGAACTTGTAGATCACGGCGATCGGCAGGCCGAGGGCCGGTCGCCGTCGCTGGAGGCGGTCGAGCGCCAGGTGCTTCACGGACCTGCTCGTACCCCGTTCCGCCGGGGCGATGCCGTCCGGCGACTTCCCCCGCCGCCAGGCGCGCCGCCGCGAGGTCACCCCCCGAGCAGCCACCTGCCCGCCGGGGTCAGCGAGACCGTGCCCGGGAGGGGTGTGGAAGGGCGCCAGCCGACGGTGTCGTGGCCAGGAGCGCCCTGCCAGTCGACGACGCCCGCCTCGCCGAGCAGCGTGAGCAGCCGATCGAGGTCCGGGCGCATCCACGTCGTGCGGCGCTCTGGGTCGCGCAGGTGCTCGGCGTTCCACACGTAGCGCCGCCCGGTCACGTCGACCACCTCTGCGAGCAGCGCCTCGGCGTCGAGGGGCCCGGCGACGAGTCGGCGGAGCAGGTCGGGGGCCAGGTCGTCGAGCGGCTCGATCCGCCCCCGCACCGGCGCGCCGGCGTAGAACCCGGCCACCGGCCCGAGGTCGCGCAGCTCGGTGACCGCCCGGGCCCACCGGGCCATCGGGGTGAGCCTGGTCCACGACGAGGTGGCCAGCAGCCGCCCGTGCTGTTTGCGGACCACCCCGGCGTCGACCGCCCAACGCAGGAGGAACGACAGGTGCGGCAGCTCGCCGGCCGAGCGGTGCTTCACGGTGGTGGCGCCGTAGACCTCCTCCAGCCGCTCGTCGGAGCCGATCAGCTCCAGCAGCGCCCAGGCGTCGGCGAGGGTCGGGTGGCCGTTGGGGGTGAGCTTGCGGCCGGTGCCGTAGAACCCGGCGAGGGCGGCGAAGCTGGCCAGCACGGGGGCGGCGGCGGCCGAGGCCACCACCTCCGGCGGGGCCGAGGCCGTCGGCGGCAGGGCCGGCCACGCCGCCGGGGCGTGGTCGTGGTCGTGGTCGAGGGCGGCGTCGGGGGGGTCGGGCTCGGAAGCGAGCTCGTGGAACTCGGCCTCGGCCTCGTCGACGGCCTGCAGGGTGGCGGCGACGTGCTCGTCGGCGAGGCCGGTGCGCCGGCCGGCGTAGCGCACGAAGGCGCGCACCACCTCGGGCACGGCGTGCTGCTGGTCGTCGGTGGCGAGGATGTGGCGGGGGATGAGGTCGAGCAACAGCTCGATGACCACGGCCGGGCTCCAGCGCAACGGCCGGCCCTCGAAGTCGGCCCGCAGGCCGACCAGGGCCGAAGCGAGCAGCTGCGCCTCGGTGCGCGCCACCGTGGTCACGAGGGCAGATCCCTCCGGGGCGGCGAGGAAGTCGGCGACGAGCGCGTCGCGCTCGTCGTCGGGCACCTCGATCGGGGTGGGGGGGCCGTCGTCGAGGCCGGCGCGCCGCAGCCGGGCCCACACCATGGCCCGGTGACCGGTGAAGGTGTCGCTGCGCAGGTCGGTGTCGCCGTCCCAGAACTCGGCGGCGGCGACGGCGTCGCGCAGCCGGGCCAGGGCGACGCCGATCGGCAGCTCGTCGACCCGCATGCCGTGGGCCTCGGCCTCCCGCCACCGGGCGACCGCCTCGTCGGCGTCGGCGGCGATCCACAGGTCGACGGCCTGGCCCGACAGCCCGTGGTCGACCAGGGCGACCAAGGCGTGCTCGCCCTGCTCACCGGGCTGGCGGAAGGCGACGATCAGGTGCTCCTGGTCGCCCCACGGATCGGAGGCGGAGAACGCCCGGGTGGCAGCGGCCTGCCCGATCAGGCGCACCCACCCGGGCACACCCGCGATGCCGACCAGGCGGTCGGCGACCGTGCGGGCGGCGCGGTCGTAGGGCGGCGGCGCCACGGCGGCGACAGCGGCAGCGACGACGGCGCCGTCGGGGTCGTGGCGCTCGGCGCAGTGCTCGATCACCGCCTCGAGCAGCGGGGGCACCGGCTGGCCGCCGCGGCCGGCCTCGTCGGCCACGTCACCGAGGAGGCGCAGCAGGCCGCTGGCCCACGTCTCGGCGGCGACCGCACTGGCGTCGCCGAACAGCTCGTGGGCGCCGCTCTCGATGAGATCGTGCAGAGGGGAGCGGTCGGCGCCCTGGCGGCCCGGGCCGCCGCCGCCGGGCAGGGGGCGCAGGTGGGTCGGACGGGCGCCCTTCGGGGTGCTGCGGCCGCCTCGGCGGGGTGGTCGGGCCATGGGCCGAGTTGAGTCGATGCGGGCGCCGGTGCGCACGCGTGAGCAGTGGCCGCCTTGCCTCCGCCTGGCTCAGCAGCGGTGCTCCGCCCGTCGGCGGATCACCGCCGACTGCCGCTCGGTCTCCGGCGCCGGGCGGGAGGCCTTGCGCGACCCCGCCCGTGCCTCGGCGATGCGGGTGACGATCTGCGCGTAGGCGAGGCCGCGGTCGGCGAGCAGGCAGCCCACCACCGTGCCGGTGCGGCCGACGCCGCCCCAGCAGTGCACGTAGACCCCACCACGGCCGGCGGCGGCGGTGATGGCCTCGACGATCGGCGTGTAGCCGTCGTCGTCGATGACGCCGACGTCGGGGATCGGGAACTGCAGGCGCCGCAGGTCGAGGGCCCGGCACGCGGCGATGTCGTCGAGCACCGCCCGGTAGGCGCCGAGCCCGTCGTCGAGGGTGGTCAGGTCGACGAAGGTGCGCATGCCGGCGTCGACGAGCACGTCGAGCTTCAGCCGTGCCCGGCTGGCGTCGCGGTCGCCGGGGTATTCGCCGGCCAGCACCCGGCCAGGGTCGACCCACCAGCCGTGCACCACCCGGTCGAAGGGCCAGCGGCCGTCGGGGCCACCTGCCGGGTCGCCCACGGCCGCGGCGTGCAGGCAGGTGGCCAGGCTGCGGGTGCGCTCCCCGAGCACGAGGGTCGAGCGCCACCGGGCGGGGATGCCAGACGCCCCCCACCGGGCGCCGGCGACCTGCCCGGCGATCGCCGCGGTGGTGTCGGCGTCATCGCCGAGGTTGGCGGCCCGCAGCACCGCGTCGGCGAAGTCGGCTGCGCCGCCGACCGCCCACAGCGCCGCCTCGAGAGCGGCCACGCAGTAGCCGCTGCCCTTGATCTCCGGCGGCTGGCGGTGCCGCCAGCTGCCAGCGGCCACGGCGGCCACCTCGGGGTGCAGGTCGCCCCATCGCCACCACGTCGGGTCGGTCACGGCCTCGAACGCCTCGCCGGCCACCAGGGCGGCGACGACCGCACCGAGCAGCCGGCAGCAGTCGACGGGCCGCTGGGCGGCGTGGGTGGTGCGGCTGGACTCCGCGGCCATGGCGACGGCGGCGTCGAGGTCGGTGTGCCAGCGGATCGGCACCGGGGCCAGGCGCATCAGCGAGCCGTTGGCCGCCGCCCCGGGGCTCGGTGCCGGGTCGACCGGCTCGCCGGTGCGCCGGAACCGCTCGAGCTGCGCGGTCGTGGTGCCGCCGATGTCGAAGCAGGCGCCGGTCGACGACAGGTAGCCGTGGTCGCGCCAGCGCAGGTAGCGGCGCAGCTGGTCGGCGAGGTGCATGCCGCCGGTGTCGACGATCGACTCGGCCAGGCACAGCGCCATCGACGTGTCGTCGGTGAAGGCCCCCGCGGGCAGCCCGAACGGGCCGCCGCCCACCATGTCGGTGATCGGCTCGAACGTGCCCGGAGCGCAGAACTCGAGCGCCGTGCCCACGGCGTCGCCCGCAGCCAGGCCGACCAGGGCGCCCACCGCCCGGTCGAGCGACGACGGGAGGTCGGTGGGGGCAGGGGGCGGTGTGGCGGGCATCGACGACGATGGTCGCACGGCCACACCGCCGCCCGGCGGCCGTAGCCTCCGCCCGGTGGCGACCCACACCCTCGACCCGACGCCGACCACCACCGTCGACGTGTTCGACGCGTCGCTGCCCCCCGTCTGCACCTTGGACCCCGGCGACACCCTGACCGTCGGGGCGCTCGACGCATCGGGCCACCTCGAGGCGCAGCGCCACCCCGGCGACCGCGACCGACCGACGATGTTCCCCTCGGCGCGGGGCCACTGCCTGACCGGGCCGATCGAGGTGCGCGGCGCCCGGCCCGGGCAGGTGCTGGCCGTGGAGATCCGGTCGGTCACCCCGGGCTCGTGGGGGTGGACCGTTGCTGGGGCGCGCGCCACCCCCATCACGGAGCGGCTGGCGATCGAGTCCGAGGCCTGGCTGCTGTGGGCCATCGACGCCGGCGCGGCCGCCGCCGTCGACCAGCACGGCCACCGGGTGCCGCTCGCGCCCTTCCTCGGCGTCGTCGGCGTCCCGCCCGCGGAGGGCGGCGCGCACTCGACGATCCCGCCGCGCCCCGAGGGCGGTGGCAACATCGACTGCCGGGACCTGGTCGCCGGCTCGACCCTCTACCTGCCCGTCACCGTCCCCGGTGCCATGCTCTGCCTCGGCGACGGGCACGCCGCCCAGGGCCACGGCGAGGTGTGCGGCACCGCCATCGAGTGCCCGACGACCAGCGAGGTGCGCGTCGGGCTGCTCGACGCCGCCGAGGTCCCGGTCGGCGGGGTGCACGCCGAGGCGCCCGTCGGGCGCATCACCTTCGGCTTCGACGCCGACCTCAACGCCGCCACCGGCGACGCCCTCGACGCCGCCGTCACCTGGGTGGCCCGCCTCACCGGCACGGACCGGGTCACCGCCCTGGCGCTGGCCAGCGCCACCGTCGACCTGCACGTGACCCAGGTGGCCAACGGCACGTGGGGCGTGCACGCGGTGATCCCCTGGCACGTCGGCTGACGCAGGGGGGAATCGCCCGGCCCCTCGCGGGGTTGGCGCCGGCGCAGGGCGGTGACCGCCACCGCCCACCGCACACCCCGGAGGCATGCCCGGCATGGCCGAGATCTACAGCGCGACGTCGACCGCCTGGGGCGGCCGTGAGGGCAAGGTCGAGTCGAGCGACGGGCGGGTCAAGCTCGACCTGTCGGTGCCCAAGGCCATGGGCGGCGACGACGGCCCCGGCACGAACCCCGAGCAGCTCTTCGCCACCGGCTACGCCGCCTGCTTCCACAGCGCCCTCAAGCTCGTGGCCCGGGCCCGCAAGGTCGACGTGGCCGACTCGGCGGTCTCGGTGACCGTCGGCTTCCTCGCCGGCGACGACGGCGGCTTCGACCTGAGCACCCGCATCGAGGCGGAGCTGCCGGGCGTCGAGCGCAGCGTGGCCGAGGAGCTCATCGCCGCCGCCGACCAGGCCTGCCCCTACTCGCGGGCCACCCGGGGCAACATCGCCCACGAGGTGGCGCTGGTCGACTGAGCAGTGGCCGGTGCGGCGGCCGATGGGGTCAGACGCAGCAGACGCAGCAGTCGCCGTCGCCGCCGCAGCAGCCGTTGCACGCCTCGGTGGCACAGCAGTCGCAGGCCAGCATCTCGCAGCAGCTCGGCCCTCTGAACCCCCTCCGGTACCCGTAGCCGTAGCCGGGCGGCGGCCCGTAGGGGTCGTAGCCGCCGCCGTAGGGGCCGCGGCGTCCCCAGCCCCGTCCGCCGCGGCCACCCCACATGGCCAGTCGGGTGAGGGCCGCCAGCCCCACGACGACCGCACCAGCGGCCGGTCGCCGCTCGCCGCTCGCGGGGCCGTGCACGCACGCCTGCTGTCGGGGGGCGCGCAGCGCCGGCCAGCGGCGGCCCACGGCGGCGTCGAGGGTCGGGCCCAGCAGGGCGCGCACCAGGTCGCCGTCGACCAGGTCGAGCTCGTCGAGCGACCCTGCCACCGCGGCGCGCAGCCGGCGGGCGTGGTCGGCGGCGCCCTCGTCGCTGGTGGCGGTGGCGTCGAGGGGGTTGTGCCGGCCGGCGCGCCGGTCGGCCTCGCGGTCGTCGACGGCGTCGAGCAGGTGCACCAAGCGGCCGAAGGCGTCGCCCAGACGGCCCAACGCCGGGGCGTTGGCCGGGGTGCCGGCCACCGCGGCGGTCTGCGCGAAGGCGGAGGCGACCGCGGCGGAGGCCGCCCGGGCGCCGGTCATCACCGCGACGTCGACGCCGGTGGACGCTGCTGCTTCGGTCGCGGACGCCGTCAGCCGTGCCGCCGCCGCCCGCGACGGTCGGCGCAGCACCACGGGCACCTCGCCGTCGGCCAGCTTGTCGGCCAGGCCGGCGGCACCGGCGGCCAGGGTGATCGCGGCGCCGGCCCGGGCGGCGGGCGAGGCGGGGTCGACCACCTCTGCGCTGCGCATGCCCCGCAGCGGGCAGGCGCCGGCGTGCACCGTGGGCAGGCGGCCGGCCTGCGCCTCGACCAGCGCCGGCACCAGCAGCAGGTCGTAGCCGGTGAGCGCCCGGGCGGCCTGCCCGGCGGTGTCGCGCAGCGCCAGGCAGCTGCCGCAGAGGTGGGCGCGCCACCGGGCGCGCAGCTCCGGCGACAGCTGTGACCGGCACGGACGGGTGATCCCTCGCATTGCCGCGGACCCTCCCCAATCGGAGGGCCACCCATGCCCGTAGGGTGCGCCGGGTGAGGAAGCGGCCGATGGCGCTCGCCTGTGCCGCTCTGGTGCTGGCCGGGCTGACGGCCGGCTGCGGCTCGGCTCCCACGCCCGCCGCAGTGCTCCGGAGCTTCGCCGGTGACCTCGACGCCGGCCGCTGGTCGGCGGCGGCCGCCCTCACCACCGGCACCCCCGCCACCGCCCTGGCGGCCACCTACGGTGCCGCCCGCAGCGCCCTGGCGGCCACGGCCGTCACCACCACCCCCGGCGCGCTGCGCACGGCGGGCGCCACGGCCACGGGGGCGCTCACCACGCGGGTCACCAGCGCGGCGTTGGGCACGGTCACGCTTCCCGGCACCGCCACCGTGCGCAAGGCGGCCGGCGGCTGGAGGGTGGCGTGGGAGCCCACGGCGCTCGACACCGCGCTCGGGCCCGGCGACCGCATCGAGCGGCGCACCACCTGGCC
>DASTHS010000003.1:0-16649 GCA_035718085.1 Acidimicrobiales bacterium
GATGGCCTTCGCCACGGCCAGCACGTCGCCGTCCGCGTCATAGAGCGCCGTGCCGGCGAGGAGCTTGCGGCCCTCGCCGCCCATGGTCCACCCGGCGACGAGCACCTCGTCGCCGGCCGGCACCGGGCGCAGCACCGCCGCGGTGATCCGCCCGAGCAGGCCCACTGCGTCTGGGCGCTCCGCCACCCAGGCGAACTGCCCGGGGCAGTCGAGCGCCGTCCACACGATCGACTCGGGGAGGGTGCGCCCCGGGGCCAGAGCCGGCGGGCAGCGCCACAGCCCGGCCACCAGGCCCCGCGACGGCAGCGGGCTGACCTCGACGTGGCAACCGTCGTCGGGCCCCAGTTCGGCGCCGCAGCAGAAGCAGATCGGGTGCAGCCCGACGCGGGTGCCGGCCAGGGTGGGGTGGGGGAGCAGCCGGCGGGCCATCGTGTCGGCGGCGACGGCGTACACGTCCGCCCGGGGCGGGGCAGGCGGCGGGTCGACGTCGAGGGCGGCGGCGGGGACGGCGACGGCCACCACCACGTCACCGTGGTGCAGCGACACGGCCCCCTCCTCGTGGCGCACCTCGAGGGGCACGTCGAGGGGCACGGGCGCCCGCAGGGTCACCTCGACCGGCGCCCCCGCGGCCAGCGCGCCGCGCATCCGGGACGCCAGCTCGCCGGCCACCCACCCGCCGTTGCCGGAGCCGGGCGGCCCGCGCCGGGCGTCGGGCACGACCAGCTGCTCCGCCATGGCCAGATACTGGCACGATCGGGCCGCCGGTCGCGGCGCCGCGGTGGGCAACATGGGTGCCCGTGCCCGACGAACCCCGCCCCGGCGACGGCCGCCTGCTCGTCGCCGGCGTGCTGCTGGTCGGGCTGAACCTCCGGCTCGCCGTCACCGACGTCCCGCCCCTCCTCAAGGAGATCGGCCAGCACCTCGGCTACTCGACCACGGTGCAGACCCTGCTCACCACCATCCCGGTCGCCTGCTTCGGGATCGGGTCGCCCATCGCCTCCAGGGTGGGTCGGCGGCTCGGCGACGAGCGGGCCGTCTTCGTCGGTGTGCTCGCCATCGGGGCCGGGCAGCTGCTGCGCGTCGCCGCGCCCGGCGCCTTCCTCGTGGGCTCGGCGCTCAGCGGCCTCGGCATCGCCGTGCTCAACGTGCTGCTCTCCAGCCTGGTGAAGCGCCGGGCCGCCGAGCGGGCAGCCACCATGCTCGCCACCTACCTCGCCACCCTCTACATCGGGGCGCTCCTCGGCTCGGTGGCCGCCGTCCCGCTCTACCGGGCCGGCGGCGGCTCGCTCGGCGTCGCCCTCGGCCTCGAAGCCGTGCCGGCCGCCGTCGCCGCCCTCGTGTGGCTGCCCCAGGTGGCGCGCCCCCAGGTCTACGAGACGGCCGGCCCGCCGGTCGCCGTGGCCCGCACGCCGCTGGCTTGGGCCGTCACGGCCTTCATGGGCCTGCAGAGCCTCACCTTCTACGCGTCGGTCTCGTTCCTCCCGGAGCTCTACCGCAGCCGGGGGCTCGACGCGACCACCGCCGGCGTCGTCGACGGGCTGCTGTCGGTGGGCGGAGCGATCACCGCCGTCGCCGCGCCGGTGTGGGTGCGTCGCACCGGCCGGGCGCGCGAGCTGCTGGTCGTCACCGTCGTCGTCGGCACCCTGGCCACCGCCGGCACGCTCCTGCTCCCCGCCGGCGCCGCGGTCGTGGTCGCCCTGGCCCTCGGGCTGGCCCAGGGTGTCACCATCGCCCTGGCGCTCTGGTTCGTCATGGCCCGATCGGCGGACTCGGTGGTCGCGGGCGCCCTGTCGGGCATGGCCCAGGGCGTCGGGTACCTCTTCGCCACCGCCGGGCCCCTGTCGTTCGGGCTGCTCCACGCAGCCACCGGCAGCTGGACCGTGCCGGTCGGGCTGCTCACCGCCCTCACGGTGCTCACCGGCGTGCCCGCGCTCGCCGCCGCCCGTCCCCTGGTCATCGGCCGTGACGGCCGGGTCACCTCCCCCGCCGATGGTGCTGTGGCCAGGGCATCGGGGTAGACGCAGCGCACATGCACGCCCAGCCCGGCATCTTCGCCCTTGGAGCCCCCGAGCACTGCTACCTCGAGCTCGATCTCGCCACCGGCGTCAGCGGCGCCGACCTGGCTGGCGCCCTCGCCGCGCTGGTCGGGCCGGAGACGACGATCGCCGGGGTCAACCTCGTGGTCGGCGTGCGCCCCGAGCTGTGGGCCGACGCCGTCCCCGGCGCGGCACCGCCGGGCGGGGCGTCGTTCGAGGAGGTGCGCGGCGCCGACCTGGTGATGCCCGCCACCCAGCACGACGCGTGGGTGTGGGTCGCCGGCGGCTCGCGCAGCGCCGTGTTCGACGCCGGCCGCCGGGTCATCGCCGCAGTGGGACCAGTGGCCACCGTCGCCGCCGAGGTCACCGGCTGGCTCTACGACCACCAGCGCGACCTCACCGGCTTCGTCGACGGAACAGAGAACCCGTCGCTGCTCGAGGCGGGGGCCGTGGCCATCCGGGCCGAGGCGCCCGGCGCCGGTGCCGGCGTCGTCCTGGTGCAGCAGTGGCGCCACCTGCCCAGCTGGGGCGCGCTGGCCGTCGCCGAGCAGGAGCGGGTGATCGGGCGCACCAAGCACGACAGCGTCGAGCTCGACGAGGCGGTGATGCCGGCCGACGCGCACGTGGCCCGCAACGTGATCGAGGAGCACGGCGGCGAGCTTGAGATCTTCCGGCGCAACACGGCCTACGGGGGCCCCACCGACCACGGCACCTACTTCGTCGGGTTCTGCGCCGGTCGCCACCCACTCCAGCGCATGCTCGAGTCGATGGCGGGCGTGCCCGACGGGGTGCGCGACGCCCTGACCCGCTACACCGAGCCCCTCAGCGGGGCGTACTACACCGTGCCCTCCGTCGAGGCCCTGGCCGCCCTGCTGCCCGACGAGGTCGAGGAAGGGGCGGGCGACGCGGCGGGGGCCGCCGCTGCTCGCGCCCCGGCGGCCCGGGGGGCGGGAACACCCGGGCGCTGAGCACGGTTGCACCCCGGGCACGCCGCCCACCCCCCGAGGAGCGCACATGAGCGACACCACCACCATTGCCGCGCCACGCGCCCGGCGCGCCGAGGTACCCGAGTGGCTGGTGCTGGCCATCGCCTGCGTTGCGCAGTTCATGGTCGTGCTCGACGTGTCGATCGTGAACGTCGCCCTGCCGTCGATCGGGCGCGACCTGCACTACACGCCCACCGGGCTGCAGTGGGTGGTGAACGCCTACGTCCTCACCTTCGCCGGGTTCCTGCTGCTCGGCGGGCGGGCCGCCGACCTGTTCGGCCGTCGCCGGGTGTACCTATTCGGGCTGGGCCTGTTCACCGTCGCCAGCCTGGTCGGCGGCTTCGCCCAGGACACGGTCTGGCTCACCACCGCCCGCGCCGTGCAAGGCGTGGGGGGCGCGTTCCTGTCACCGGCCACGCTGACGATCATCGTCACGACCTTCTCGGGTCAGCGCATGGGCCGCGCCCTGGGCATCTGGAGCGCGGTGGCCGGCGCGGGCGGCGCCGCCGGGTCGATCCTCGGCGGCCTGCTCACCGCCGGGCTGTCGTGGCGCTGGGTGCTGTTCGTCAACATCCCGATCGGTCTCGCCGCCGGCGCCGTCGCCGCCCTCTACCTGGCCGAGACCCGCCGCCCCGCCGGCCCGGGCGAGCGGCCGCGCCTCGATGTCACCGGGGCGGTCACCGTCACCGCCGGCCTCGGCGTGCTGATCTACGCCATCGTCGGCACCGACCCCCACCCGTGGGGGTCGGCCCACACGCTCGGCCTGCTGGCCGTGGCCGTGGTGCTGCTCGCGGCGTTCGCGGTCGTGCAGCTGCGCGTGGCCCGCACCCCGCTGGTGCCGTTCCGCCTGTTCCGGTCGCGCTCGGTCAGCGGGGCCAACGCGGTGATGCTGCTCGTCGGCGCCGCCTTCTTCTCCATGTGGTACTTCCTGTCGCTGTACCTCCAGAACGTCCGCGGCTACGGGGCGCTCGAGGCCGGGCTGGCCTTCCTGCCGATGGGCGTGGTCATCATCGCCGGCGCGCAACTGGCGTCGCGGCTGCTCAACGCCTTCGGGGTCCGCCCCGTGCTGATCGCCGGCACGGCCATGGCCGCCGCCGGGTTCGCGTGGCTGTCGCGCATCGGGCTGCACACCGGCTACCTGACCCACGTGTTCGGGCCGGGCTGCACCATCTCGTTGGCCCTCGGCCTGCTCTTCACCCCCTTGGCGGCGGCGGCGACCGCCGGGGTCGACCGCACCGAGGCCGGACTGGCCTCGGGGGTGCTGAACACCTCCCGCCAGGTCGGCGGCTCGCTGGGGCTCGCCGTGCTCGCCACGGTGGCCATCGACCACAGCCACGCCCTGGTGCGCTCCGGGCACATGGCGACGGGTGCGGCGCTCACCGCCGGGTACAGCCGGGCGTTCGAGTGCGGCGCTGCCCTCGCCCTCGCCGCGCTGGTGATGTCGTTCGTGGTGCCACTGGCGCGCCGCGACGCGCAGGCGGCGGCTGGCGAGGGCGCCGGGGCCGTCCCCCTCGAGCTGGCGTAGCGCGCCGCCGAGCCGTCCCTGCCCGTGGTCGCGGGTGTGAGCTGCCCCCGGACGGGGAAGGCGGCAGGGCATGAACTGGCTCGTCGGTGGGTGGCCGCACCTGGGGGGAGCCGCCGGCAAGGCGGTGCTCATGTACGCGACGGCCCTGCTGGCCCTGCGGCTGGGCGAGCGGCGCACCCTCGCCCAGTGGACGATCATCGACTTCGCCACCGCGGTGGCCATGGGCGCCATCATCGGCCGCACGGCCGTGGCCAGCAGCCAGTCGTGGGTGGTGGGTGCCGTCGCCGTGGTCACCCTGGTCGCCGTGCACCGGGTCGCCAGCCTGCTGCGCTTCCACCCCACCCTCGGCAAGCTGGCCGACCACCGCGTGCGCGTGCTGGTGGCCCACGGCGAGCTGCGCCGGGTGGAGCTGCGCCGCTGTGGGCTCACCGACAACGACGTGCTGGCCCAGCTGCGCCAGCGGGGCATCTTCTCCCTCGAGGAGGTGCGCTACGTGCTCTACGAGGCCAAGGGGTCGATCACGGTGGTGCCGGAGTCGGTCGGCACGCCCGACCCCCCGCTGGTCGACGCCGGCCTCGAGGGGGCTGCCGGGTTCACGCCGGCCGACAGCGCCGGACACGGCTCCAGCTAGCGCGGCCAGCCCGTCGGCGTGTGCCGGCTGCTCAGTCGACGCCCGACTCGATGGCTGCCGAGTCGAGCAGCTCCTCGTCGCCCCCGGCGGCCTGGGGGTTGGCGGTGATCCGGTCGGCCTCGCCCGGCGTCAACTCCCCGACGAGGGCGGCATCGGTGGCCCCCAGGGTGCCGAGGCCGTGGTAGAGCTCGAGCTTCGCCCGGGTGTCGGCGATGTCGAGGTTGCGCATCGTCAGCTGGCCGATGCGGTCGCTCGGCCCGAAGGCGGCGTCCTCGGTGCGCTCCATCGACAGCTTGTCGGGGTGGTACGAGAACGCCGGGCCGGCGGTGCGCACGACCGTGTAGTCGTCGCCGCGGCGCAGCCGCAGCGTGACCTCGCCGGTCACGGCGGACGCGACCCACCGCAGCAGCGACTCGCGCAGCATCATCGCTTGGGGGTCGAACCAGCGGCCCTCGTAGAGCAGCCGGCCGAGGCGGCGCCCCTCGCCGTGGTAGGTGGCCACGGTGTCCTCGTTGTGGATGGCGTTGAGCAGGCGCTCGTAGACGATGTGCAGCAACGCCATGCCCGGGGCCTCGTAGACGCCGCGGGACTTCGCCTCGATGATGCGGTTCTCGATCTGGTCGGACATGCCGAGGCCGTGGCGGCCGCCGATCGCGTTCGCCTCGCTGAAGAGTGCGACCGGGTCGGCGTACTCGCGGCCGTCGATGGCCACCGGCAGGCCACGCTCGAAGGCGATGGTGACCTCCTCCGGGTCGATGCCGACCTCCGGGCGCCAGTGGGCGACGCCCATGATCGGCTCGACGATCTCGAGCGACGCGTCGAGGTGCTCGAGGCGCTTGGCCTCATGGGTGGCCCCCAGGATGTTGGCGTCGGTCGAGTAGGCCTTCTCGGTGCTGTCGCGGTAGGGCAGGCCCCGGGCGGCGAGCCACTCCGACATCTCCCGGCGCCCGCCGAGCTCCCCGACGAACTCCGCGTCGAGCCAGGGCTTGTAGATGCGCAGCTCGGGGTTCGCAAGCAGCCCGTACCGGTAGAAGCGCTCGATGTCGTTGCCCTTGAACGTGGAGCCGTCGCCCCAGATCGACACGCCGTCGTCGCGCATCGCCCGCACCAGCAGGGTGCCCGACACGGCCCGCCCGAGGGGCGTGGTGTTGAAGTAGGCCTTGCCGGCGGAGCGGATGTGGAAGGCGCCGCAGGCGATGGCCGCGAGGCCCTCGTCGACCATCTGCCGGCGGCAGTCGACCAGCCGGGCGTGCTCGGCGCCGTACTCGAGCGCCCGGCCGGGCACCGAGGCGATGTCGGGTTCGTCGGCCTGGCCCAGGTCGGCGGTGTAGGCGTAGGGCATGGCGCCCTGGGCGCGCATCCACGCCACCGCCACCGAGGTGTCGAGCCCCCCGGAGAAGGCGATGCCGACGCGTTCACCGACGGGGAGCGAGCTCAAGACCTTCGACACGGCGCGCCACGGTAGACCAGCCGCGCCCACCGTCGGCCCGGAGCGGGCGGGGAGTCAGCGCCAGGCGAACACCGGCTGCTCGTAGTCGACCACCCGCTCGAGGGTGCCCTCGAGCCCCACCCGGCGGAACTGCAGCAGCACCGCACCGGTGGGGGCGTGGATCAGGTCGCTGCCCACGGGCACCTGCACCACCGGCCGGTCGGACTCGGGGATGGTCACGAACCTCGGCGAGTCGGGCCGGCACAGCTCGCGCAGGGACACCCGGTGCACGGAGCGCACCTCACCGGGGTCGGGTCGGAGCTCCGGGTCGCCGGCCGCCCACAGCACGACCGGGGTGATGACGTAACCCGAGCGGGTGGCGTAGTCGTCGAGCACGCCCAGCACCGCCTCGGGCCCGAGGTCGAGGCCGAGCTCCTCGTGCAGCTCCCGTCGGGCGGCGTCGACCGGCTCCTCGCCGGCTTCGAGGCGCCCGCCGGGCAAGGCCCACTGGCCGGCATGGGCGCGCAGCGCCGAGCCGCGCCGGGTGAGCAGCACCGCGGCTCCGCCGGCCGTGCCGGCGACGCTGCCGTCGAGGGCCAGGCCGTCGATGCCGGGGACGTCGGCCATCCCGTCGACGCCGGCCGGGTGCGGGTCGTCGCCGTCGCGGTCGGCGTCGCTGTCGGCGACGACCACCGCCACCGCGGCGTGACGCCGCCCGTCGAGCGGCAGCGCCAGGCGCGGGTGGGCGGCCAGGTTGGCCCGCAGCCGCTCCCGGAGGGCGGCGTCGTGGGCCACCGGCCCGGTCAGGTCGCCCACTCCTTCACCTTCTCGATCAGGGCGAGGGGGTGCTCGCCCATGGGTCGCACGGTCAGGCGGGTCACGCCGGCCGCCTTGTACGCGGCGATCCGGTCGCGGATGTAGCCCTCGTCGCCCACCAGGGCGGTGGCGGCGAGGAAGTCGGCCGGCACGGCCGCCTCGGCCTCCGCCTTCTTGCCGTCGAGGTAGAGGTCCTGGATGTGCTCGGCCTCGGCCTCGTAGCCGTAGCGACGGAAGACGTTGTTGTAGAAGTTCCTGTCGCGGGCGCCCATGCCGCCGACGTAGAGCGCCGTCTGGGGCCGGGCCAGGTCGCGCAGCTTCTCGGCGGTGTGCTCGTCGCAGATCGCCAGGGTGCCGCCGGCGACGATCTCGAGCGGCGCCAGGTCGGGGTTGCGGCGGGCGGCGCCTGCGGCCAGGTCGTCGCCGAACACGCCGGGCGACTTGTCAGGGTGGAAGAAGGCGGGCAGCCAGCCGTCGGCGATCTCGGCGGTCATCTGCACGTTCTTCGGGCCGAGCGACGCGATGTAGACCGGGATGTCGGCCCGCACGGGGTGGTTGATGAGCTTGAGCGGCTTGCCGAGGCCCGTGCCCTGCTCCGCGGGCAGCGGGAGGTGGTAGGCGTCGCCGTCGTAGGTCACCCGCTCGCGCCGCCAGACCATGCGGCAGATGTCGATCAGCTCACGGGTGCGGGTGAGCGGCTTGTCGAAGGGCACCCCGTGCCAGCCCTCGATGACCTGGGGGCCGCTGGTGCCGATGCCGAGCACGAACCGGCCACCCGACACGGCGTCGAGGCCGGCGGCGGTCATGGCCGTGAGCGTCGGGGTGCGCGAGTAGATGGGCAGGATGCCGCTGGCCAGCTCGGCGCGCTCGGTGTGGGCGGCGAGGTAGCCGAGGATGCTGACGGCGTCGAAGCTGTAGAGCTCCGCCACCCACAGCATGTCGATGCCGGCCGCTTCCAGGTCGCGTGCTTGGGCGGCGGCCTGCTTCGGGTCGCCGGTGTAGGCGACACCCATGGAGAGCTTCATGGCGTCGAGCTTGCCCGTTCGGCGGGGGGCCCGCTCGATCTACCCGCCTGGCGCCCACCGGGGCTGGTGCAGCCACCCCGCAGACGGCGGCGGGGCGTCAGGGGTGAGGTCCGGCGCGGGCAGCGGTGCGCCGGCGACGGTGCGCAGTGGCAGCTCGCCCGCCCAGACGGGGAGGCCGCCGTCGGGCCCGTCACCGTCCATGGGCGGCCCGGTGCGCACCTTGGCCGAGGCCTCGGTGACGGGCAGGGCGACCACGGCGGTCTGGCGCAGCTCGCTGGGGTCGGGCGGCCGGGCCTCCCCGCTGCGGCCCGGCAGCAGGTGGTCGACCACGGCGGCGAGGGCGGCGGTCTTCTCCTCGGGGTCGGTCACCGCCCGGGCCACGCCGAAGATCACCACGGAGCGGTAGTTGATCGAGTGGTTGAACGTGGAGCGGGCCAGCACGAAGGCGTCGGTCAAGGTGACCGCCACGGTGACCGGCACCCCCCGGGCGGCCGCAGCGAGCGCGTTGTTTGCCAGGGCGCCGTGGAGGACCAGCTCGTCGCCGAGGACGCCGTAGGCGGTCGGCACCATCCAGGTGGTGTCGCCGTCGTGCACGGCCACGTGGCAGATGGTGCCCTCGGCGAGGATGGCGTCGACGGTGGCCCGGTCGTAGTCGGCCCGGTCGCGGTGGCGCCTGACCTGGGTCCGGGGGGTGACGGGCAGCTCGGCGGCCATGGGCGACGATGGTGCCGACCGGCGCCCAGGTGAGCAAGTGCGTTCCCGACCCGCACGGCTCCATCGTGGGAGCCGCCTCAAACGCCGGGGTGGGTGAGGTGGTCGCACCCCCGTCGTAGCATCGAACATGTGATCGACGAGCTGCGGCAGGTGCGGGCAACCGTCACTGGGCTCGTTCGTGACGCCGACCCGTCGGTGCACACCGCCGACCAGGCCGCCGCCATCGTCAAAGAGGTCGGGAAGGCGGAGAAGGCGCTCGCCGCCCTGCGGGTGCTCTTCGCCGACCGGGCCACCGAGGGCGGCGCCTGGCGGCGTTCCGGCGCTGCCTCCGCAGAGGACTGGCTGGCCGGCCAGTCGGGCACCACCAAGGCCGACGCGGCCGAGACGTTGAAGACCTCGAAGAACCTGGGCTCCGCACCGGGCACCGAAGAAGCGCTGCGCGCCGGTGAGCTCTCCGAGCAGCAGGCCGCCGCCATCGCCGCCGCTGCTGCGGCTGACCCGTCCTCGGAGCAGTCGATGCTCGAGGAGTCCAAGCGCTCCAACGTCGAAGAGCTGCGCCGCAAGAGCCGCCAGGTGCAGGCCGCCGCCAAGCCCGACGACGAGAAGGCCGCCCAGGCCCGCATCCACGACAGCCGCTACCTGCGCACCTGGTCCAACGCCGAAGGCGCGTTCAACGGCTCGTTCCGGCTCACCGCCGCCGCCGGCGCCACGGTCAAGGCGGTGCTCGACGCCCTCGGCGAGGAGCTGTTCAAAGACGCCCGCGCCGCCGGCCGGCGTGAACGCTCCGAGGCGCTCGCCGCCGACGCCCTGGTCGCCATGGCCACCGCCGCGGCGGGGGCCCCGTCTGACGACGCAGCGCCGGATCGGCGGATCCGCCCGACGATGTTCGTGCGGGTCGATCTCGCCGCCCTCGCCCGGGGCCACACCGTCGCCGGTGAGCAGTGCAGCATCGACGGGCTCGGCCCGATGCCGGTGTGGATCGCCCGGTCGATGTGGGCCCAAGCCACCCTCGCTGCTCTGCTCGTCGACGGCAAGCGGATCATCGACCTGCGCCTCGCCGGCCGGGCCATGCCCCGGGCGTTGCGCCTGGCGGTCATCGCCAGAGACCCCTGCTGTGTCGTGCCCGGCTGCGGGCGCACCACCAACCTCGAGATCCACCACCTCGAAGCGGTCGCCGACGGCGGCGACACGTTCCTCGACAACCTGGCCCGCATCTGCCCCTGGCACCACGACGAGATCACCTACCGGGGCGCCACCCTCACCGGGCCGCCCGGCCAGTGGGTGTATGTGCCGGCGCCGTACGGCAACCCCGGCGACCCCGAAGGCGGCCCCTTCGACGACGGCTACCTCGACGTCCACCCCGGCCACCCACCCCCACAAGCCGCCTGACCGTCCAAGGCCGGCCGGCCTGCGCCCCCAAGGTGCAGGCCGCCCCGGCGCGCCCGAGCACAGCTGGCCCGGTGCCGCATCCCCGCCAGGCGCTCAGTCCGGGCGCCGGCGACCCCCCGGCGGCTGGCATCCGGACGAGGCGGCCGGGGCGCCCTGGCCCAGCATGACCGCGACGCCCTCGGAGTGGGGAGAAGCGCACGCTCCGCACCGCCGCCCGCTTCGCCCAGCACCGGGACGTCGTCGGGGCGCGGCGCACGGCTTCGTGCACCTACGGCCGCCGCTCGATCCCCGGGCGCTCGAGCCGCTGGCCACAGCCTGGGAGCAGTGGAGCTCCGTCGCCGCACAAGCGGCTGGGACGGCACTACGGTCGGCGGTGGGGGAGGAGCACACCTCCAGCCGCCGGCAGTGGCGGAGCGTCCATGCACCCACGCAGCAGCAGAGAGGAGCCGACCACGGTGTCAGACCACGGCAGCGAGAGCGAGAACCCAGCGATCGACCCACCGTCGCCCTCCGGCCACCGGCCGAGGACGATCCAAGACTGGTGGCCCGAGCAGCTCGACCTGCGGGTGCTCACGGCCCACCAGCGGGGCGGCACCGTCGACCCGTGGGGCGACACGTTCGTCTATCCCGAGGCGGTGGAGTCGCTCGACTTCGAGGCGGTCAAGCGCGACGTCGTCGCCACCCTCAAGTCGAGCCAGGAGTGGTGGCCGGCCGACTGGGGCCACTACGGCCCGATGATGATCCGCCTGTCGTGGCACGCGGCGGGCACCTACCGCATCGCCGACGGGCGCGGCGGCGCTGGGTCGGGCGCCCAGCGCTTCGCCCCCCTCAACAGCTGGCCCGACAACGCCAACCTCGACAAGGCCCGGCGTCTGCTGTGGCCGGTCAAGGCGAAGTACGGCGCCAAGCTGAGCTGGGCCGACCTGCTCGTGCTGGCCGGCACCGCCGCCATCGAAGACATGGGCCTGCCGACGTTCGGCTTCGCCTTCGGCCGCCCCGACATCTTCGAGCCCGAAGAGGTCTTCTGGGGCCCGGAGGACACCTGGCTTGGCGACGAGCGCTACAGCGGCGAGCGCGAGCTGCAGGGCCCGTTCGGGGCGGTGCAGATGGGGCTCATCTACGTCAACCCGGAGGGCCCCAACGGCAACCCCGACCCGGTCGCCTCGGCCCGTGACATCCGGGAGACCTTCGCCCGCATGGCCATGAACGACGAGGAGACCGCTGCGCTGATCGTCGGCGGCCACACCTTCGGCAAGTGCCACGGAGCCAACGACCCGAGCCTGGTCGGCCCGGAGCCCGAAGGGTGCCCCGTCGAGCACCAGGGCCTCGGCTGGAAGAACAGCCACGGCACCGGTGTCGGCAAGGACGCGGTGACCAGCGGCCTCGAAGGGGCGTGGACCCAGACGCCGACCCGGTGGGACAACCGCTACCTCGAGAACCTCTTCACGTACGAGTGGGAGCTGACCACCAGCCCCGCCGGCGCCAAGCAGTGGACGCCGAAGGACCAGCCCGAGGCCGAGTTCGTCGACGACGCCCACGAGGCAGGGGTGAAGCACAAGACCTTCATGCTGACCTCCGACCTGGCCATGCGCTTCGACCCGGTCTACGAGCGCATCTGCCGCCGGTGGCTCGAGCACCCCGAAGAGCTGTCCGACGCCTTCGCCAAGGCGTGGTTCAAGCTCACCCACCGCGACATGGGCCCCAAGGCCCGCTACAAGGGGCCGTGGGTGCCGGCGGAAGACCTCGTCTGGCAGGACCCCGTGCCCGCGGTCGACCACGAGCTGGTGGGCGACGCCGAGGTCGCCGAGCTGAAGGCCAAGCTGCTCGACTGCGGCGTCGAGCCCGCCCGCCTCATCGCAGTGGCGTGGGGCGCAGCCGCCAGCCACCGGGGCACCGACAAGCGCGGGGGCGCCAACGGCGCCCGCATCCGCCTCGAGCCCCAGCGCAGCTGGGAGTCGAACGAGCCGGCCGAGCTGGCCCGTGCGCTCGAGGCCCTCGAGCGGGTGCAGCAGGAGTTCAACGGTGGCCGCAGCGACGGCAAGAAGGTGTCGCTCGCCGACCTGATCGTGCTCGGCGGCTGCGCGGCGGTCGAGAAGGCGGCGCGTGACGCCGGGGTCGAGGTGACCGTGCCGTTCGTGCCCGGGCGCACCGACGCCAGCGCCGAGCAGACCGATGCCGAGAGCTTCTCCGTGCTCGAGCCGCCGGCTGACGGCTTCCGCAACTTCCTCAAGCCAGGGGAGAAGCGCGAGCCCGAGCAGCTGCTGCTCGACCGGGCCAACCTGCTCACCCTCACCGCACCCGAGATGACGGTGCTCGTCGGGGGCCTGCGGGTGCTCGGGGCCAACACGGGCGGCGCCCGTGAGGGCGTCTTCACCGACCGGGTCGGCGTGCTGAGCAACGACTTCTTCACCCACCTGCTCGACATGGGCACCGAGTGGAAGGTGTCGGAGACCTCCGAGCACGTCTACGAGGGCCGCGACCGCGCCTCCGGGGCGGTCAAGTACACCGCCACGGCGGTCGACCTGGTCTTCGGGTCGCACTCGCAGCTCCGAGCGATCGGCGAGCTGTACGCCGAGGCCGGCGGCCAGGAGAAGTTCGTGCACGACTTCGTGGCCGCTTGGCACAAGGTGATGATGCTGGACCGCTTCGACGTGAAGTAGACGCCGGGCTGGCTGGCATCCCAGCCACTTCCCGCGGGGCCCCTGCCGGCGACGGTGCGGGGCCCCGCAGCGCGTCTGGGCGGGCGACGGCGGGGCTAGTGGTGGAACGGCTCGGGCTGGCCGCTGGCCGCCCGGGCACCGTGGCCGAGGTCGGCGAGCACGTGGCGGAGATCCGAGAGCAGGGTGTCGGCGAGGTCACGGCTGAAGCCGTTGCGCACCACGATCCGCATGACGGCGACGTCGGTGAGGTCGGCGGGCAGGGTGTAGGCGGGCACCTGCCAGCCGTAGCGGCGCAGCCCGTCGCTGACGTCGAACACCGTCCACGCGCCGTCGCCGCCGTCGGCCTTGCGGAAGGCGAACACCGGCAGCTCCGACCCGTCCGAGAGCAGCTCGAAAGGTCCCAGGCGGCCGACCTCCCGGGCGAGGTGGCGGGCCACGTCGCGGCAGGTCTGCTGCACCCGCCGGTAGCCCTCGTGGCCGAGGCGCACGAACTGGAAGTACTGCGCCACCACCTGGGCGCCGGGGCGGGAGAAGTTGAGCGCGAAGGTGGGCATCGACCCGCCCAGGTAGTTGACGTGGAACACCAGCTCCTCGGGGAGGGCGGCGTGGTCACGCCAGAGCACCCACCCGACCCCCGGGTACACGAGGCCGTACTTGTGGCCGCTGGCGTTGATCGACGCCACCCGGGGCAGCCGGAAGTCCCAGGTGAGGTCGGCGTCGAGGAACGGGGCGATGAACCCGCCGGAGGCGGCGTCGACGTGCACGGCCACGTCGGGGCCGCCGCCGGCGGCGAGGCGGTCGAGGGCGGCGCAGATGTCGGCCACCGGCTCGTAGCTGCCGTCCTGGGTCGAGCCGAGGACGGCCACCACACCGATCGTGTCGTCGTCGCACGCGGCGGCGGCCTCGTCGGCGCCGAGGTGCAGGCGGCCGGGCACCATCGGCACGTAGCGGGGCTCGACGTCCCAGTACCGGCAGAACTTCTCCCAGCACACCTGGACGTTGGTGCCCATCACCAGGTTGGGTCGCCCCGTCGGCCGGCCCGCTGCCTCCCGCCGACCCCGCCACTGCCACTTCAGGGCCATCCCGGCGAGCATCGCCGCCTCCGACGACCCCGTGGTCGAGCACCCGACGGCCGCCTCGGTGGGGGCGTGCCAGAGGTGGGCGAGCATGTGCACGCAGCGCTCCTCGAGCGCCGCGGTCTGCGGGTACTCGTCCTTGTCGACCATGTTCTTGTCGGCGGTGTCGGCCATGAGCGCCGCGGCGGTCGGCTCCATCCACGTGGTCACGAAGGTGGCCAGGTTGAGCTGTGCGCTCCCGTCGAGCAGGAGCTCGTCGCGCACCAGCCGGTCGGCCGAGGCGGCATCGAGCTCGTCGTCGGGCAGGCGGAACTTCGGGATCGAGGTGCGGCCCGCCCGGCCGGCGTAGGTCGGGTGGATGCTCAGCTCGTCGGCGCCGCCCGCCTCGGCTGGGCGGGACGGGTGGGCGGGCCGGTGCAGGGGCATGCCCGCCCCCTACCCGGCCCGCCGGGTCGGGCGGTGGGTCAGCCGATCCTGATGGGCAGGGTGCGGGGCCCGCGCACCTGGCCCGGCGCCCAGCGGACGTGATCGGGGTCGTCGCTGGCCAGGCTGAACTCGGGGATGCGCTCGAGCCACACCTCGAGGGCGATGCGCAGCTCCATGCGAGCCAGGTGCGACCCGATGCAGCGGTGGATGCCGAGGCCGAAGGCGGCGTGGCGGTTCACCTCCCGGTCGATGACCACCTCGCCGGCCCGGTCGAACTGCGCCGGGTCGCGGTTGGCCGCCGGGAACGACAGGAACACCCAGTCCTCGGGCTGCATCGTCACCCCGCCGAGCACGACCTTCTCCTTGACCAGGCGGGCCATGGTCACGGGGGCGTAGGCGCGGAGGAGCTCCTCCATGGCCGTGGGCAGCAGCTCCGGCTCGGCCACCAGGCGCTGGCGGTCGGCGGGGGTCTTGGCCAGGTGCCACAGCGACGCCCCGATGGCGCTCCAGGTGGTGTCGATGCCGGCGATGAGCAGCAGGGCGATGGTGCCGCCGACGTGCAGCGGCTCGAGCTTCATGCCCGCCATCTCCGCGTTGAGCAGGTAGGTGGTGAGGTCGTCGCGGGGGTTGGCGATGTGGTCGTTGATCTGCGCGATCAGGTACTCGAAGAGCGCCTGGCCCTTCACGATCGCCTCCTCCGGCGGCGCGGTCACGCCTTCGAGGGCGTTCTCGACGAAGTGGCGGAACTTCTCGCCGTCTTCGGGCGGGAAGCCGAGCATGGCGGCGATCACCCGCATCGGGATGTGTTGGGCGTACTCGGTGGCGGCGTCGACCACGGCGTGGCCGGCGAAGCCGTCGATCAGCTGGTGGCAGAACGCCCGGGTGGCCGCCTCCTGGGCCTGCACCTTCGCCTTGGTGAACGCCGGGAGCAGCACCTTGCGGGCGTCGTGGTGGAACGGCGGGTCGCTGCTGATCGGGGGCGCCCCGCCCATCGGGGCCAGCTCCTTGGGTGACCGGAAGTTGCCGACGATGATGTCGCGTGAGCTGAAGTGGTCGGTGTCGTAGGCGATGGCGGCGATGTCCCCGTACCGCGTCGGGAACCAGGCGCCGCCGAAGCGCTCGGTGTGGGCGACCGGGCAGCGGTCGCGGAGGTCCTCGAAGACCGGGTAGGGGTCCTGGAAGTACTCGGGTTCGATGTGGCTGAAGTCGGTGGCGAAGTCCGACGGGGTGCCTGCCTTCGACTCGACGTAGGTGCCGAGCAGCTCCTCCTGCCTCCGGCGCTCTTCCTCCCACGCCTTGTTGAAGCGCTCGTGGTCGTCGAGGCCGGGGGCGGCGGCGAGGTCGTCGGTGGCCATGCTCAGCCCTCCTCGGTGATCATCACGGCGTTCTCGGGGCAGTTGGCCGCGGCCAGGCGGCCCCTGGCGGCCAGGTGGCCGGGCACGGCGCCGTCGCCGGCGACGGTGGCGTAGCCCTCGTCGTCGGCCCCGAACACCTCGGGCAGCAGGTCGTAGCAGCGGCCGTGGCCCTGGCAGCGCCCGGTGTCGATGGCGACCTGCATCACCGGGCCCCGGCGGCGGCGCGGTCCTTGGCGACCTCGTCGTAGGTGTCGTAGTCGGAGAGGGTGTCGTCGGCCCACTCGTACTGGAGCAGGCCGGCCTGGCCCCACTGCTCCCGCAGGCGGTGGCTGCGCTTGGGGTCGAGCAGCCCCAACTTGCGCACGTTCGGCACCAGCTTGGCGAAGAAGCCGTGCTGGAAGGTGGCCGCCGGGTTGATCTGGTGGCGCTCGGCCGCCTCGACGAGGAACGGCAGCACCACCTCGACGGAGGTGCCCATGTGCTCCCAGATCTCCGGCGTCGTCGACCGGGTCCGGTTCCGCAGGGTGTTGTCGAGCAGGAACTCCTCGCGATCGTCGAGCTCGGCGGAGGTCAGCTCCTGG
>DASTHS010000004.1:0-7581 GCA_035718085.1 Acidimicrobiales bacterium
CCGGGGGGCGCCCCCGGTGCTGCGGAGGGCCCCGGCGCCGCGGGCGAGGCGCCGCTCACCGACGAGGAGCAGGAGTTCCTCGCCGAGATGGCCGAGCGGCAGCGTCAGCTGGCGGAGGCGCCCGGGGCGCTGGTGGTGGCCCAGAACGCCTTCTTGCTCGTGGAGCTGGCGGCGGTGAAGATGGGCGCCGAGCCGCCGTCGCTCGACGACGCCCGCCTGGCCATCGACGCCCTCGGCGCCATGGTCGAGGCCGTCGGCAGCCGCCTCGGCGAGGTGGAGCCGGAGCTGCGCCGCTGGGTGACCGACCTGCGCGTGCGCTACGTCGAGGCGGCGAAGGCCGCTACCGCCCCCTGAGGTCGACCGCCTCGTAGCGGCCCCCGTGGGCCGGGCGCAGCTCGAAGTCGACCGTGGCGCCGACGGCGATGCTACGGCTGCCGTCGGCGATCTGGGTGCAGTGGAAGGGCCACTCCCCCGCCCCGTCGGCGACGGTGCCGAGCCCGACGTGCTCGTCGAAGGCGCTGACGGTGCCCTGGCGGCGGCCGGGGTCGCTCACGGCACGATCTTGGCGATCGGCAGCTCGATGATGTCGGTGGCGCCGGCGTCTTTGAGCGCGGGGATCAAGGTGTTGATGGTGTGCTTGGGCACCACGGCCTCGACGGCGTAGCTGTCGCCCTCGTGCAGCTTCGACACGGTCGGCGAGCGCATGGCCGGCAGCAGGTCGATCACCCGCTTCTGGTCGGGCCCGGTCACGTTGAGCTTGACCAGCACCCGGGTGCGGGCGACGAGGGTGCCCTCGAGGAGGGTGTGCAGCTGGCTCATGGCGTGGCGGCGCTCGTCGTCGGCCCACGCTTCGTGGTTGGCGATCAGCTCCGTGTAGCTCTCGAGGATGGTGTCGACGATGCGCAGGCCGGCGGCGCGCAGGGCCCGGCCCGTCTCGGTGATCTCGACCACGGCGTCGGCGATCTCGGGGATCTTGGCCTCGGTGGCCCCGTAGGAGAGCCGCACGTCGGCGCGGATGCCGTGGCGCTCGAGGTAGCGGGTGGCCAGGCCGACGTACTCGGTCGACACCCGCACGCCGTCGGGGAGGTCACCGACCGACCGCACCGGGGAGTCGGCCGCCACCGCCAGGACGACCTTGATCGGTCGCGACGTGGCCTTCGAGTAGCGCAGCTGCCCGAGGGAGTGCACGTCGCTGCCGGTCTCCTCGATCCAGTCGCGCCCGGTGATGCCGAGGTCGAACATGCCCTCGGCGACGTCGCGGGGGATCTCCTGGGGTCGCAGGATGCGCACCTCGGCGACCCGCGGGTCGTCGATCGACGCCCGGTAGTCGACGTCTGACGAGCGCACGACGGCGAGGTCGGCGGCCTCGAACAGCTCGAGCGTCGCCCGCTCGAGCGACCCCTTCGGCAGCACCACGCGCAGCACTAGCGGGCCTCGGTCTCCGCCGGTCCGGGCAGGGCGGTGAGCAGGTCGGCCATCTCCAGGGCGACCGCGGCCGACTCGGCGCCCTTGTTCCCGGCCTTGGTGCCGGCCCGTTCGATCGCCTGCTCGATGGTGTCGGTGGTGAGCACCCCGAAAACCACGGGCACGCCGGTGTCGAGCGCGGCGCGGGCGACCCCGGCGGCGGCCTGCCCGGCGACGAGGTCGTAGTGGCCGGTGGCGCCGCGGATGACCGCGCCGAGGGTGACGATCGCCGCGTAGCGGCCGCTGGCGGCCATGACCTTGGCCACGAGGGGGAGCTCGAAGCTGCCGGGCACCCACGCCACGTCGACGTCGGCGTCGTCGACGCCCGAGCGGCGGAAGGTGTCGAGGGCGCCCTCGAGGAGCCGGTCGGTGATCAGGTGGTTCCAGCGGCTGGCGACCACGGCGAAGCGCCGGCCCGAGCCGCCCGGGCCGTCGTGCTCGGTGGCAGTGGGCAGGCCGGCGGCGCCGATGCGCCCTTCGAAGCGGGTCACGGGGTGCTCCCCAGGTCGGGCCGGGTGCGACCGGCGGGGTGGGGGCCGTCGAGGCCGGTGAGGCTGTGGCCCATGCGCGCCGCCTTGGTGCGCAGGTAGGTGATGTTGTCGTCGGTGGGGGTCGTCGAGATGGGCACCTGCTCGACGATCTCCAGGCCGAACCCCTCGAGGCCGCCGCGCTTGGCCGGGTTGTTGGTGAGGATGCGCATGCGGCGGACGCCGAGGTCGGCGAGGATCTGGGCGCCGATGCCGTACTCGCGGCTGTCCACGGGCAGGCCGAGCTCCAGGTTGGCGTCGACGGTGTCGAGCCCCGCGTCTTGGAGCTGGTAGGCGCGCAGCTTGTTGGCGATGCCGATGCCCCGGCCCTCGTGGCCGCGCAGGTAGACCACCACGCCGGTGCCCTCGTCGGCGATGCGGGCCATGGCCGTGTGCAGCTGGGGCCCGCAGTCGCAGCGGCGGGAGGCGAACACGTCGCCGGTGAGGCACTCGCTGTGCACGCGCACGAGCACCGGCTGGTCGTCGGGCGCCGACGCCGGGTCGCCGACCACCAGGGCCAGGTGGGTCATCCCGTCGAGCACGCCCTCGAAGCTGACGCAGGTGAACGCGCCCCACTCGGTCGGCACGCGGGCCTCACCGGTGCGCCGCACCAGCCACTCGGTGCTGCGCCGGTGGCGGATCAGGTCGGCGATGGTGACCAGCACCAGCCCGTGGGCCTCGGCAAAGCGCTCCAGCTCGGGGCGGCGGGCCATGCCCAGCCCGTCGGGGGTCACGACCTCGCAGAGCACCCCGGCTGGGGCGCACCCGGCGAGGCGGGCCAGGTCGACGGCGGCCTCGGTGTGGCCGGCCCGGGTCAGCACGCCGCCCTCACGGGCGCGCAGCACGTGCACGTGGCCGGGCCGGGCCAGGTCGGCGGGCCGGGCGTCGGGGTCGACCAGCACACCGATCGTCCGCGACCGGTCGCCGGCGGAGATCCCCGTGCTGACCCCCTCGCGGGCGTCGACGGTGACGGTGAAGGCGGTGCGCTGCGACTCGGTGTTGCGGGCCACCATCAGCGGCAGGTCGAGCTCGTCGGCGCGCGCCTCGGTGACCGCCGCGCAGATCAGCCCCGAGGTGTGGCGGACGAAGAACGCCAAGGTCTCGGGGGTGGCGTGCTCGGCTGCGACGATCAGGTCGCCCTCGTCCTCCCGGTCCTCGTCGTCGACGACCACCACCACCTCGCCGGCGGCGATGGCCGCGATGGCTGCCTCGACGCCCTCCCTCATCGGGCCGGCTCCGCGTAGGGGGTGGTGACCCCGGCGGCGAGCAACCGCTCGGTGTACTTGGCGACGACGTCGACCTCGAGGTTCACCGGGGCGCCGGGCCCCTTGGTGCCGAGCACGGTCGCCGCCGCCGTGTGGGGGATGATGGCGACGGTGAACCCGTCGTCGAGCACGTCGACCACGGTCAGGCTGGTGCCGTCGACGGTGATCGAGCCCTTGGCGACCACGTAGCGCAGCACGTCGGCGGGGGCACGCACCCGCAGGTCGGGGGCGGCCGTGATCACGGTGCCGACGGCGTCGACGTGCCCCTGCACCAGGTGGCCGCCGAGGCGGCCGTCGAGGCGCAGGGGCCGCTCGAGGTTGACCGGGTCACCGGGCGCCAGGGCGCCGAGGTTGGTGCGACCGAGGGTCTCGGCCACCGCGTCGGCTGCCCACCAGCCGTCGCCCATGGCGACCACGGTGAGGCAGCAGCCGTTGACCGCGATCGAGTCGCCGATGGCGGCGTCGGCCAGGACCGTCGCCGCGGTGAAGCTCAAGCGGGCCCCACCCTCGCCCGCCGCCTCGGCCGAGCGCAGCGTCCCGACCTCTTCGACGATGCCGGTGAACACGTCCCGAACCGTAGGGTCGCCGCCGCCGGCTGCGCCAAACCACGGCCCGGCGCGGCGGCGAGCCGCCGCCCCAGTGCCGGCCCGGTCAGGGGTGCGGGTGGCGGGTGGGCTCGGAGGCCAGCAGTTCCAGGGCGTGGGGCACCACGTCGAGCACCGCCTGCAGGCACTGCACCGCGCCGCCCGGCGAGCCGGGCACGTTGAGCACGAGGGCGGCGCCACGGGTGCCGGCGACGGCCCGGGAGAGCCGGCCGAGCGGCGAGACCGTGCGCATGGCCTCGGCCATGCCCGGCGCCTGCCGGTCGAGCACGTCGAGGGTGCCCTCGGGGGTGTGGTCGCGTGGCCCGAAGCCGGTGCCGCCGGTGGTGACCACCAGGCCGGCGAAGCCGGCACAGGCCTTGGTGAGCTCGGAGGCGACGGCCGCCACCCCGTCGGGGATCGTCGAACGTTCGACCACCTCGAACCCCGCGCCGGCCAGCAGGTCGACCAGGGCGGCGCCCGACCTGTCGTCGCGGGTGCCGGCCATCACGCCGTCGGAGACGGTGACGACCTTGGCCCGGTGACGGGAGGGGGGTGGCGCCTGCGCGTCGGCCATGGGCCGGCAAGGTAGCGTGCCCCGCCGTGCCCGCCGCCGGTCGCCCTGCTGGCGGTGCCGCCGGCCGGGGTGCCTGTGGCGAGGGCGGCGGTGGCGAGGGGGGCGTTCCGGCCGCGCCGGTAGCGTCGGGGCGGACGCGCCCGGCGGCGGGGGCGACGCAGCCGATGCCCGGGCTGCCCCCTGCCGGCGCCCGCCGGGTGACCACGGCCCGCCGGGTGCGCCTCGCCGACGTCCGACCCGACGGCCGGGCCCGCCTCGACGCCGTCGCCCGGTGGTGCCAGGACGTGGCCGCCGACGACCTACGCACATCGGGAGCGGCCGACGCGTGGCGGTGGGTGGTGCGCCGCACGCTGGTGGAGGTGACCGGCCGTCGCCCCGTCTACGACGAGCAGCTGGAGGTGACCACCTGGTGCTCCGGGTCGGGCGCGGCCTGGGCCGAGCGGCGCACCAGCATCCACGGTGACGCCGGCGGGGCGGTCGAGGTGGCCGCGCTGTGGGTGGCCCTCGACCCCGCCACCATGCGCCCGAGCGGCCTCGACGAGCGCTTCGACGAGCGCTACGGCTCGGCCACGGGCGGGCGCCGGGTGCGGGCGGGGCTGCTGCACCGGCCCACCGCCCCTGACGGCACGCCCACCACCCCCTGGCCCCTGCGGATCGGCGACCTCGACGTGCTCGGCCACGTGACCAACGCGATCGCGTGGGCGTTGCTCGAGGACGTGGCCGCCACGGGCGGTGTGGAGGTGGTCAGCGCCTCGGCCGAATACCGCGACCAGCTGCGTGACGGGCCGCTGCAGGTGGCCACCGAGGTAGGCGACGGCGGCCTGGCCGTGTGGGCGGCCGAGCCGGGCCGGCCGCCCGGCCTCACCATCGAGGCGGCGGGTCGCCGGTGACGGCCCGGCCCGCTCAGTCGGGCGTGCGGACGCGCAGCAGGAACATGCCGTCGGTGCCGGCAGCCTGGGGCAACAGCAGCGCCCCGCGCCCCGCGGGCTGCCAGGGCCCGTCGGGAGGGGGCAGGGGCTCGAGCTCGGGGTGGGCGGTGGCCAGCCAGTGGTCGACCCCGGCGGTCTCGGCCGCGGTGAGGGTGCACACGCTGTAGACGAGCGTGCCCCCGGGCCGCAGCAACGGCACGGCGGCGTCGAGCAGGCGGCAGGCCAGGCGGGCCAGGCGGTCGACGTCGCCGGGCTGCACCCGCCAGCGGGCGTCGGGCCGGCGGCGCAGCACGCCGAGGCCCGAGCACGGGGCGTCGACGAGCACTCGGTCGGCGCAGCCGGGCCGCAACGGGGGGGCGGCGGCGTCGGCGACCACGGTCGCCACGTTGGCCGTGCCCACGGTCGCGGCGTTGGCCGCCACCACCGCGGCGCGGGCCGGGTCGATGTCGGCGGCGACGACGACGCGGGGCCCGGCGTGGGCCATCGCCGTGGCCTTGCCGCCGGGGGCGGCGCACAGGTCGACCACCCGGTCGCCGGGCTGGGCGCCCACGGCGGCGGCGACCCACTGGCTGGCCAGATCCTGGGTGTAGCCGTCGTGGCGGCGGGTGGCGGCGGCCGCCTGGTTCATGGTCTCGAGGGCGGCCCGGGCGGGGCCGGGGCCGAGATCGCGAGCGAGGCGGGCGACGATCCAGTCGGGGTAGCTGAGCTCGGTCGCCGGGTCGGGCCAGCGGGGGCGGCCCCGGGCCAGGTCGGCGGCGGCGCGGCGCAGCACGGCGTTGACCAGGCTGCGGCCAGGGCCGGCGACGGCGTCGACGGTCGACCCCACGGCGGCGTGCGGCGGGGTGTCGAGGTAGGCCAGCTGGTAGGCGCCCAGCCGCAGGGCGGCCCGCACCTCGTCGTCGGTGCGGCCCCGCACGTGCCGGTCGACCAGCCAGTCGCACGCCCGCCGCATGCGGGTGGCGCCGTAGACGAGCTCGGTGACCAGGCCCCGGTCGCGCTCGTCGAGGCCGCTGCGGGTCAGGCGGGCCGGCACCTCGACGTTGGCGCGGGCGCCGCCCGCGATCGCCACCATGGCCTCGAGGGCGACGCGGCGGGCGGGGGTGCCGCGCCCGGCGCCCCGGCCGGCGGGCGCGGGCCGGGCGCGCGGCCCCGGGCGGCGCTGGTCGGGCCGGCGCTGGTCATCGGGGCCGGTCACGGGCGGCCGAGCACCTCGCCGGGCGCGGGGCGGGCACCGTTGCGCCACTCGGCGGCGGGCTGGGCGCGCCGACCCTCGGGTTGCACGCGGACGAGGCGCAGGGCGCCCCGGCCGGTGGCCAACAGGTCGCCTGCCAGCGTGCCCGGAGGTGCGCCGCGCAGCTCGCCGAGCGCCCCGGCGTCGGCGCCGCCCGCCTCGGCGGTGTCGGCGACGTCGGCGTGCACCACCAGCAGGCGGCGCCCCCGGAAGGTGGTGTGGGCCCGACCCAACCGGGTGAGCCTGGCCAGGTCGACCGCGGGGCGGCCCCAGCGCAGCTCCAGCTCGTCGGGGGTGACCTTCGCCGCGTAGGTGACCTCGCCGTGCTGGGGCTGCGGCTCGCCGAGGCCGTCGGCGAGGGCGTCGACGAGGAGGCGGGCGCCGAGGTGGGCGAGGCGGCCCCGCAGCGCCTCCACGGTCTCGGTCGGGTCGATGGCCACCTCGGTGCGCCGGTACACCGGGCCGGTGTCGAGGGTCTCCTCGAGGGCCATCAGGCACACGCCGGTGGTGGGGTCGCCGGCGAGCACCGCCCGCTCGACCGGCGCCGCTCCCCGCCACCGGGGCAGCAGCGAGAAGTGCACGTTGAGCATCGGCAGGGCGGCGAGCACGTCGGGTTTGATCAGGCGGCCGTAGGCGACGACGACGCCGAGGTCGGCGCCGCAGCCGACGGCGCCGGCGACCCGGTCGGTGCAGGGGATGCCGAGCTCGGCGGCGGCCGCCTTGACGGGGCTGGGCGCCAGCTCGCCCCGGCGGCCCCGGCGGGCGTCGGCCCGGCTGACGACCAGGGCGACGTCGTGGCCGGCGGCGACCAGGGCCCGCAGCGACGGGACGGCGGCGGCCGGCGTGCCGAGGAAGACCAGTCGCACCGGGAGAGGGTACCGGTCGCCTCGCGGCCGCCATGCCGGGCCACTACTTCGAGCCGACGCCGACGTCCGCGTCGCGGCCCGCCACGGTGGTGCTCGACCTGCCCGACCTGCACGCCGAGCTGGCGGTCGACCGTGGCGTGT
>DASTHS010000005.1:0-24178 GCA_035718085.1 Acidimicrobiales bacterium
GGCGTGGTACTCCGCCAGCTGCTCCGGGGTCAGGTCGTAGTGCATCTGCCCGTCGACCACCGAGGGCAGGCCGGCGTTCGGCAGCACCGAGATCGGCACCCGGCTGTGCGCGGAGAGGTAGCGCAGGTGTTCGCTCATCTCCGCCGGGCCGGTGGCGCAGTTGAGCCCCACGACGTCGGGGCGCACGGCGTCGAGGGTGGTGAGCGCGGCACCGATCTCGGTGCCGACCAACATGCGGCCGGTGGTCTCGATGGTGACCTGCACCTGCAGCGGCACCTGGCGGCCGACTTCCGCCATCGCCCGGCGGCACCCGATCATCGCCGCCTTCGCCTGCAGCAGATCCTGCACCGTCTCGATCACGAAGAGGTCGACGCCACCCTCGAGCAGCCCCCGCGCCGCGACCTGGTAGCCGTCTCGCTGGTCGGCGAAGGAGATCTGGCCGAGGCTGGCGATCTTGGTGCCCGGACCGAGCGAACCGGCCACCCATCGGTCGCCGTCGTAGCCGTCGGCGACGTCGCGAGCGATGCGGGCCGCCTTGCGAGCGAGCTCCTCGGTTCGTGCCTCGAGGCCGTACTCGGCCAGCACCCAGGGCAGCGACCCGAAGCTGTCGGTCTCCACCACGTCGACGCCCACCTCGAGGAACGAGCGGTGCAGGTCGGTGATCACGTCGGGCCGGGTCTCGACGAGCACCTCGTTGCAGCCCTCGAGCGTCGCACCACCGAAGTCGTCGGGTCCGAGCTGGCGCAGCTGGAGGTTCGTGCCGGTGGCGCCGTCGAACACCACGACCCGCTCGCTGACGGCCTGCAGGTACGGGGTGCGCACCCCGAGATCGTACCGGCGGTGCAGGCGGCCCTCATCGGCACAATCACCGCGAGGGCTGCGGAGAGGTGGTTCGCTGAGAGGCGCCGTGCCCGTCAGCGCCCTCCCCCCCGATCCGCCCCGTGGCCGCCTGCGCACCTGGGGGCGGGTCACGGGCATCATCTGGCACAAGGTCTTCGAGGACCGCATCCTCGGGATGGCCGCCGAGGCCGGGTTCTGGGGGCTCGTGTCGCTGCCCTCGCTGGCGCTCGCCCTGTTCGGGGCGCTCGGCTACCTGCGGGGCGTGATCGGCGCGGGCGACATGGCCCACATCCACGACGACGTGCTGCGCGTCGCCCGGGACGTGCTGACCTCGGCCACGGTCACGAGCGACGTGACGCCGCTGGTCGACGCCGTCCTCGACCGCGGCCAGGCGTCGGTCGTCTCGATCGGGTTCGTCATCTCCTTGTGGTCCGGGTCGACGGCGATGAGCTGCTACCTCAACACCATCACCGTCGCCTACGGCATGCGCGGCCTGCGCGGCGCGGTGCGCAGCCGCATCGTCGCCCTGGGGCTCTACCTCGTGGCCCTGGTCTTCGGGGTGGTGCTGCTGCCTGCGCTCGCCCTCGGACCGGAGTTGCTCACCCACCTGGCGCCGTCGTCGCTCGGGAGCCATACCCGGACGGTGGTGCGGGCCGTCTACGTCCCCGTCGTCGGTGCCGGGTCGGTCGCGATCCTCGCCCTCGTCTACACCGCCTGTCTCCCCGTGCGGGTGCGGTGGCGCCGGGCGCTGCCCGGCGCCACCGTCGCCATGGCGCTGTGGCTGCTCTTCAGCTTCGTGGTCCGCGCCTACCTGAGCTCCGGCTTCCGCAGCGGCTCGGCCTACGGGTCGCTGTCGGCCCCGATCGCCGGGCTGCTGTTCTTCTACTTCACCGCCCTCGCCGTGTTGCTCGGCGCCGAGCTCAACGCCGCGCTCGACGCGGTGCGCCCCGACGCCGCCACCGACGACGCCCGCCGGAGGGTGCTCGCCGGGGTGCCGCGGCGCCGCGACCGGCGCGCCGCCGCTTCCTCCGACACCCCAGACGCCTTCGACGCCTTCGGCGCCACCGAGGTGCCGGCTGCGGTGCCGGGCGACGGGGCCGCCGGGTCCCGGTCCCGGCTTGGGTAGCGTCGCCGGCCGTGCTCTCGGCGAGGTCGGTGTCGTTGGCGCGAGGCGGCCTCCCCGTGCTGGTCGACGTGGCGCTGTCGGTGGCGCCCGGCGACCGCGTCGGCGTGGTCGGCCCGAACGGCATCGGCAAGTCGACCCTGCTCGCCGTGCTCGCCGGCGCGATCGAGCCCGACGCCGGCAGGGTGGAGCGGGCCCCGGCCACCCTCAGCGTGGGGCTGATGCGCCAGGAGCGCGACGCCGAGCCCGGCGAGGTGCTCGGCGACTACCTGGCCCGGCGCACGGGGGTCGCCGCCGCCGGCGCCGAGCTCGACTGGCTGACCGAGGCCCTGGCCGACGACCCCGACCTGGTCGAGGCCTACACGGCTGCGCTCGACCGGTTCCTCGCCCTCGGCGGTGACGACTTCGCCGCCCGGGCCGCCTCGACCTGCGCAGATGTCGGGCTGCCGCCCGACCGGCTCGACGTGGAGGTCGCCGCCCTGTCGGGCGGCCAGGCGGCACGGGCCGGCCTGGCGGCGGTGCTGCTCAGCCGCTTCGACGTGCTGCTGCTCGACGAGCCGACCAACGACCTCGACTTCGCCGGGCTCGACCGCCTCGAGGGGTTCCTCGCCGCCTCCCCGGCTGCCGCGGTGGTCGTCTCGCACGACCGGGCCTTCCTCGACCGGTCGGTCACCAGGGTGCTCGAGATCGCCGAGCACACCCACCGGGCCACCGAGTACGCCGGCGCCTGGAGCGAGTACGTCGAGCGGCGCGCCCTGGCCCGCAGCCAGGCGGGCGCCGCGTTCGACGCGTGGAAGGCCGAGCGCGACCGGCTGCGCCAGCGGGTCCGCACCCAGCGCTCCTGGGCCGTCACCGGGGTCAGGAAGGCCAAGAAGGCCTCCCGCGACAATGACAAGGCCCAGCGCGGGTTCACGGTCAACCGCACCGAGAAGCAGGCCGCCAAGGTCCGCAGCTCCGAGCGGGCACTCGAGCGGCTGGCCACCGTCGACAAGCCGTGGGAGGGCTGGCAGCTGCGCCTCGAGCTGCGCAGCGCCGGGCGCAGTGGGGAGGTCGTCGCCCGGCTGGCCGGGGCGCAGCTGCGTCGGGGGAGCTTCACCCTCGGGCCGGTCGACCTGGAGATCGGGTGGGGCGAGCGCGTCGCGGTGGTCGGCCCGAACGGTGGCGGCAAGAGCACCCTGCTGCGCCTGCTCACCGGCGCGGCCGCGCCCGACGACGGCACGGCCTACCTGGGCCCCGGCGTGCGCGTCGGCGGCATCGACCAGTCGCGGGCGGCACTGACGGCCGCCCCCACCCTGCTCGACGCCGTGGTCGAGGCCTCCGGCCTCGCTCCCGTCGACGCCCGCACGCTCCTCGCCAAGTTCGGGCTCGGCCCGACCCACGTCGGGCGACCCGCCGGGGCCATGTCGCCGGGTGAGCGCACCCGGGCGCAGCTGGCCCTGCTGGCCGCCACCGGCGCCAACTGCCTGGTGCTCGACGAGCCGACCAACCACCTCGACCTCCCGGCCATCGAGCAGCTCGAAGCCGCCCTCGACGACTACGAGGGCACGCTGCTGCTGGTCACCCACGACCGGTGGATGCTCGAGACCGTCGAGCTCACCCGTGCCATCGAGGTGGACGGCGGGCGCGTGCGGGAGGTCGACCTCCGGTAGGTTCGACGCCTGGTGAAGATCTACACGCGCGCCGGCGACACCGGCACCACTGGGCTGCTCTTCGGCGGCCGGGTGCCCAAGACCGCCCCCGAGATCCAGGCCAACGGCGACGTCGACGAGGCGCAGGCTGCGCTCGGCGTCGCCCGGGCCGCCGCCCGCTCGGTCGACGGCGTCGACACCGACCTCGACCGGCTGCTCGTCGAGGTCGAGCGGGACCTGTACGTGCTCATGGCCGAGGTGGCCACCGCGGTCGACAACAGGCAGAAGCTCGTGGCCGGCAGGTCGCTGGTGACCGAGGAGATGGTCGGCGCCCTCGAGGCGCACATCGACCGCCTGAGCGCGGAGTTCCCGCCACTGCGCGACTTCACCATCCCCGGCCACGACCCGGTGTCGGCCGCGCTCGACGTGGCGCGCACCGTCGTGCGCCGAGCCGAGCGATCGATCCAGGGCCTCGGGCTGGACGCCAGCCACGCCCCGGCCTACCTGAACCGCCTGTCCGACCTGGTCTGGACCATGGCCCGCTGGCGCGAGCACGGCGAGGTGCTGCGGGCCCGTGACCTGGCCGCCCCTCCCAGCACTGGAGCCCGCTGATGCCCGCGACCGACCTCCGCGCCACCATCACCCCCCCGCTGCGGATCCGCGCCGCCGACCGAACCCCGGCCGACGCCCACCTCCTCGGCGTCCCCGTCTACGCCGATCTCGGCGTGCCCGCCGGCGCCGGGGGCGACATCGACACCGCGTTCCTCCGCCTCGTCGGCTTCGACGGCGCCGTCGGCCAGGCCCGGGTGCTCCCCGCGGCCGCCGGTCCTGCGATCGTCGCGGTCGGCGTCGGCCCCCGCGACGCCGTCGACGCTGCCGTGCTGCGTCGCGCCGGCGCCGCCCTGGCGCGCGCCGCCGGGACGGCCGCCACCGTCGCCACCACCCTGGCGCTGGGGGGGCCCGCCGACGCCGCGCCGGCCGTGGTCGAGGGGTTCCTCCTCGGCGCCTACCGGTTCGAAGACGGCCGCCGCCGCCTGCCCGACCGGGCGCTGGCCGAGCTCGTCGTCGTCGGGGCCGACCCGGCGGCGGTCGAGCGTGGGCGGGTGCTCGCCGAGGCGACCGCCCGGGCGCGGACCTGGGTCAACACCCCCGCCCGCGACATGACCCCGTCGCGCCTGGCGGAGGAGGCCGAGCGGCTGGCGGGCGCCCACGGCCTCGAGGTGGAGGTGTGGGACGAGCAGCGCATCGCCGCCGAGGGCCTCGGTGGCCTGGGCGGCGTCGCCTCCGGCGCCGTCGAGCCCGCCCGGCTGGTGCGCCTCTCCTACCGCCCCGACGGGGCGCAGGCCCACGTCGCCCTCGTCGGCAAGGGCATCACGTTCGACTCCGGCGGCCTGTCACTCAAGACCGCAGCCGGCATGATGACGATGAAAGACGACATGGGCGGCGCCGCGGCGGTGCTCAACGCCACCGTCGCTGCCGCCGAGCTCCGGCTGCCCGTGGCCGTCACCGCCTGGGTGGCGGCGACCGAGAACATGCCGAGCGGCACGGCGATCCGCCCCGGCGACGTGCTCACGGCCCGCAACGGCACCACCATCGAAGTGCTCAACACCGACGCCGAGGGGCGCCTCGTGCTCGCCGACGCCCTCTCGCTCGCCGCCGAGGAGAAGCCCGACGCCATCGTGGACGTCGCCACCCTCACCGGCGCGCAGGTCACTGCGCTCGGTCACGACGTGGCCGGCCTCATGGCCAACGACGACGCCCTCGCCGACGCCATCGTCGCCGCAGGGCAGCGGGCCGGCGAGCCGGCGTGGCGGCTCCCCCTCGTCGCCTCCTACCGTCGCGACATCGACAGCACCGTCGCGGACATCAAGAACGTGTCGGCGAAGAGCCCTGCGGCGGGCACGATCATCGCCGGCCTGTTCCTCCAGGAGTTCGTCGGTGACCGCCGCTGGGCCCACCTCGACATCGCCGGACCGGCATGGCGCGACGCCGACGACGACCACCTCACCCGCGGCGGCACCGGGTGGGGCGTCCGCACCCTGGTCGAGCTCCTCACCGCCTGGGCCTGACGCCTCCGCCGGTCGAGGTCAGGTCGGGCCGGCAGCCAGCGCCAGCGCCGCCTCGACCAACGCGAGGGCGGCGCCGGTGGCCGGCAGGTCGCCGAGCAGCTGCCCGCTGAGCGGGTCGACCGCCGCCGCGACCACCCCTGTGCCGGCCCCCAGCGCGCCGGTGACCCGTTCCATGCGCTCGTGGGCCGACTCCCACCGACCGAGCGCCGCCTCCGCGCGCACCGCCCAGCAGGTGGCCTCCACATCGGCGCCGTCGCCCCCGGCGATGCCGTCGTCGACGTCCGGCGGGTACCGGCGCACCCACGGGCCCTCGGTCAGGCGCTCCAGCACCCGGTCGACGGTCGCCGCGACCACCGGGTGGGCGCGGGGCCACGGCCCCGACCAGGCGACCTGCACCAGGGCGGCGTCGGGCCAGTCGGCTCCGGGGCCGCCGGGCTGGGCGGCCAGGGCCAGACCGCCGTCGGCGGCGAGTGACGACCGCTCGAGGGCGCCGAGCACCTGGCGGGCGGCCTGCTGCCAGCCGACCGCGTCGAGGGAGAGGGGATCGGCCGCCCGGGCCAGGCGGGCCATGCGGTCGAGACCGGCCCAGGTCCGCAGGCGCGACGAGGTCCACGGTCGCAGCGGGCCGCCGGCGCCCCAGAGCCCGGCGTCGGGCTGTTGCCACCGCTCGGCGAGGTCGTCTGCGGCGGCGGCGAGCGCCGGCCACGCCCCGGTCAGGGGCCCGGCGGCGGGACCGCCGACCGCCCCCGAGCGGTCGTCGCCCCCGGTCGAGGCCGACACGGCCGCGACGACGTCGCCGACGGCGCCGAGGTCGGGACCGTCGTCGCGGCCACGCACCACCGGCCCACTGCGCCGCCAGCCCTGCAGCGGCACCTCCTCCTGCCCGGGCGGGGCCGACGCGTCGGCGGCCAGCACCGGCGCCCACGGCGTGGGTGCCGCCTCGACGGCGGCGCGCAGCCACTGCTCGGCGGCGACGGCGTCGTCGTCGAGGCCGACCCGGCGCAGCAGGCGCGCCGCAGTCGCAGCGTGGCGCAGCCGCACGAAGCGGTCGTCGGCGGTGCGCTCAGCCCCCACCCAGCGTGGCAGTGACGTCGTCCCCGCGGCCAGCGGCGCCCCGTAGGCGCCGGTGAGGGCGCGGACCCCGAGCAGCGCCCGCAGCGCGGCAGCGGCGTAGGGGCCCTCGAGCGCGGCGGTGGCGGGGGCAGCCCACCAGCGCCAGGCTCCGACCGTCTCGTCGACCAAGCGGAGCGCGGCGTCCGGCGCCAGCGGCTCGTCGGTCAGCGCACCCAGGGTGACGACCACGACCTCGCCCACGTCGAGGCGCACCTGCCCCCGCCACACCGTGCCGTGGCGTCCGACGGGCACGGCGACCAGCGGCACCCCGGCGCGCACGGCGACGCGGTCGGCCACCACCCCCCACGGCGCCGACGCGACCCGCCGGGGCGGCGCCGGACGCAGCGGGGGCCGGTATTCGACCTCGACGTCGACGGGGCCGGACAGGGCGCGCACCACGCGCACCAGCCGGCCGCCCCCGCCGACCGGCCCCGCCGCCGTCCACGGCAGCAGGTCGACGACCTCGACCCGGCGCCCACCTGCCGCCTCGAGCACCACCGTCGACACGTTGGTTCCCGACACGTAGCCGAGCCGACCGGAGGCGACGGCGACGCCGACCCCGGGGGTGCCGGGCGGCCGCGCCGGACCCACCCGCAGCGCCCCCCCGAGCGGGTCGAGCAGCGCCGAGCAGGCGGCCGGCCCCTGCAGGGCCCAGGGGCAGCACCAGTCGACCGTGCCATCAGCGGCGACGGTCGCGCCGCCCACGCCGTCGCCGAGCCAGGTGCGGGCGGCGAGCGGCACCGCCGACGAGGCGGTGATCACCGCCCCGCCTCCCGGGTGGTCACGGCCGCATCCGGCGGACGCGCAGCGGGAGTGGAGCCATCGACAGCGCCGAGCGTACCCGCCGCCCGCGCCGGGGCCGCCTGTGGAGGGGACGGCGCCCGACGCGTCGAACCCAGAAGAGCAGGAAACCACCGACGGGCCCGCCCTCGGGCGCCCCACGGCCAAGGAGCCACCGCATGCCCCGACTTCGTCGCACCATCCGCTTCGTGGCCCCGGCGGCCGCCGCCGTCTCGCTGGTCGTCGCCGGGCCGGCCCTGGCGGCCCCCGGCCACGTCACCACCAGGCACACCGCCAAGGCCCCAAAGACCGGCGGGTCGCCCGCGACCAGCTTCGTGGGCGGCGTGCTGCCCCCGCCGCCGCCGGGGTCGACCGCGCAGTACAACATCGCCGGGGAGCCGCAGATCCGGGCCGACGGCGCCGGCAACGACGTGATCACCTCCGAGGACGGCCTCGGCGCCGGTACCGACGCCTGGCGATCCACCGACGGCGGCCTCAGCTACACCTCCCTGCCGCAGCCGAACGCCGTGTCGTCGGCCAGCGCCGGCACCACCGGGTTGGCACCGGGCGGCGGCGACACCGACGTGGCCACCGCGCCGGTGAAGAACGCCAACGGCTTCTACAACATCTACGTCGCCAGCCTCACCCTCGGCAACATCACCCTCAGCGTCTCGACCGACGGCGGCGCCTCCTGGACGGACAACCCGGTGGCGGCCACCGTGCCCGGCGACGACCGGGAGTGGATCGCCCCGATCGGCGCCGACGGCTACGTGCTCTCGTACCACGCCATCAGCACCGACGACCAGATCATCGTCAACGAGGGCGTCGTCCAGGACGGCGACGCCGTCACGGTGATGACCTACGACGCCTTCGACCCGTCGACCGCCGCCGCGGGCACGAACGACAACGAGCTGGGCAACATCGCCGTCGACCAGCTGACCGGCGACGTCTACCAGGTGTTCGCCGCCTGCCCCTCGGCCCTGACCGCCCAGGCCACCTGTGCGGGCAACTCGAGCGCCTACATGGCCGTCGGCACCCCCACCGGCACGGTGCCCGGCACCGACCTGCCCCTCTTCAGCTTCGCCGACCACGACGTCTACGACGGGCCGGCCACCGCCACCCTCGACAACAACTTCCCGAACGTCGCGGTCGACCGGGCCGGGAACGTCTACGCCGCCTGGTCCGACGACCACGACGTGTCGGTGGCCTACTCGACCGACCACGGGGCCACGTGGAGCTCCCCGAAGAAGGTGAACAGCGGGGCGGCGGTGACGGCCATCTTCCCGTGGATGACGGCGCTGGCCCCCGGCAAGGTCGACATCGCCTACTACGCCACCCCCGCGCCCGAGAACGACCAGACGTGCGCCACCTCCTCGGCCAGCGACCCTTGCCAGACCGAGCCGTGGTACGTCTACATGGCCCAAGACGTCACGACCACCGCCGGCGGGGGCTGGTCGCAGGTGCAGGTGACCCCGGCCGCCGTGCACCTCGGGGGGGTCTGCCAGGGCGGGATCAGCTGCACGGCGACGGGCAACGACAACCGCGACCTCTACGACGACTTCGGGATCGCCGCCAGCCCGACCACCGGCCTGGCCTCCATCGCCTACACCGACGACCAGTACGCCCAGAACGTGGGCACGGCCAACGCCGGCGAGTGCACCGCAGCGCAGACCGACTCGGTGTCGTGCGACCACACCAGCTTCGCCACCCAGACGGCGGGCACCGCCATCAACTGACCACGTTGCCCGGTCGGTGGGCGCCCCGGCGCTACCGACCGGGCCGTGCGGGACGGCCGACGGTCAGCCGCCGACCTCGACGATCACGACCTCGAGGTGCCCGCTGGGCGCCTCGTAGCTCACCGTGTCGCCGGGCTTGTGGCCCATGAGCGCCTGCCCCAGCGGCGAGCTCGGCGAGAGCACGTCGACGCCGGGCCGGCGCTCCTCGATGGAGCCGACCACGTAACGCTCGATGTCGTCGTCACCCGCGTAGCGGAGCGACACCACCACGCCGGGGGCCACCGCCCCGGCGGCGACCGCCTGGGTGCCGTCGAGCACCTCGGCGTCGCCGAGCATCGCCTCGAGCTGGCGGATGCGGGCCTCCATCTTGCCCTGGCTGTCCTTCGCGGCGTGGTAGTCGCCGTTCTCCTTCAAGTCGCCGAGCGCACGCGCCGCTTCGATCGCCTTGGCGATGTCGACGCGGCCCCGCGTGCGGAGGTCGTCGAGCTCCGCCTGCAGGCGCTCGTAGGTGTCGCGGGTGAGTTGCGTCCCAGCCATGGCGACCAACGCTACCGTTGGCACGGTGAGCGCGAGCAGCCACCGCATCGCCGTCATCGCCGGCGACGGCATCGGCACAGAGGTCATCGACGAGGCACTGAAGGTCGCCCGAGCCGCCGGCGCACGGCTCGACACGACCGACTACGACCTCGGCGGCCGCCGCTACCTGGCCACCGGCGAGGTGCTGCCCGACAGCGCCCTCGAGGAGCTGCGGGGCTTCGATGCCATCCTGCTCGGGGCCATCGGCACCCCTGAGGTGCCGCCGGGGGTGCTCGAGCGGGGGCTGCTGCTCAAGCTGCGCTTCGCCCTCGACCTCTACGTGAACCTGCGCCCGTTCGCGGCAGCGTCGGCGCGGGGGTCGGGGTCGCCCGTCGACTTCGCCGTCGTGCGGGAGAACACCGAGGGCACCTACGCGGGCGAGGGCGGCTTCCTCCGCCACGGAACGCCGGCCGAGGTGGCCACCCAGGGTTCGGTCAACACCCGGTTCGGCGTGGAGCGGTGCGTCCGCTACGCGTTCGCCCTCGCCGCCTCGCGCCCGCGCCAGCACCTCACGCTGGTGCACAAGACCAACGTGCTCACCTTCGCCGGTGACCTGTGGCAGCGCACCTTCGACCAGGTCGCCACCGAGTTCCCCGCCGTGGCCACCGCCTACAACCACGTCGACGCCGCGTGCATCTACATGGTCGAGTCACCCGAGCGCTACGACGTCGTGGTCACCGACAACCTCTTCGGCGACATCCTCACCGACCTCGCCGGTGCCGTCGCGGGCGGCGTCGGTCGGGCTGCGTCGGCGAACCTCAACCCCGACCGCACCGGCCCGTCGCTGTTCGAGCCAGTGCACGGCTCGGCCCCCGACATCGCCGGCAAGGGTGTCGCCGACCCGACCGCCGCGGTCATCTCCGCGGGGATGATGCTCGACTGGCTGGGCGACACGGCGGCGGCCCGGCGCGTCGACGCCGCGGTGGCCGCCCTCCCCGCCGACCGCGACCGCAGCACCGCCGCCACCGGTGACGCCCTAGCCTCGGTGGCGGCCGGGTCCTAGCCGCCGGCCGACGCCTCCCCGGTCGGTGACTTCCCCGACCGCTCCGCCCCTCACAAGCGAGGAACAACCGTGCCGCTGACCACCACCGACAAGATCTGGATGGACGGGGAGCTGGTCGACTGGGACGCGGCCCGCATCCACGTGCTCACCCACACCCTCCACTACGGCTGTGGGGTGTTCGAGGGCATCCGCGCCTACCGCACCGACGGCGGCCCGGGCGTCTTCCGCCTGACCGACCACATCACCCGGCTGTTCGAGTCGGCGAAGATCTTCTTCCTCGACGTGCCCTTCACCCCCGAGCAGATCGTCGACGCCGTGAAGGAGACGGTGCGGGTCAACGGCGTCGAGGAGTGCTACATCCGGCCGCTCGTCTACCTCGGCTACGGCGAGATGGGCCTCAACCCGCTGCCGGCGCCCGTCAACGTCTCGATCGCCGTGTGGCCGTGGGGCACCTACCTCGGAGACGAAGGTGTGCGCAACGGCATCCGCCTCAAGATCAGCTCCTGGCAGCGCCACGACCCCAACTCGATGCCTCCGGCGGCCAAGGGCACCGGCATGTACATCAACTCGTCGATGGCCAAGATCGAAGCGGTGAAGGCCGGCTACGACGAGGCGGTGCTGCTGTCGCCCCAGGGCTTCGTCTCGGAGTGCACCGGCGAGAACCTCTTCGTCGTGCGCAAGGGGCGCATCCTCACCCCGCCGCTGTCGGCCGGCGCCCTCGAGGGGATCACCCAGGCGACGGTCTCGACCATCGCCCGTGACCTGGGCTACGAGCTCGAGGTCGGCAACATCCTGCGCTCCGACCTCTACGTGGCAGAGGAGGTCTTCCTCACCGGCACCGCCGCCGAGGTGGTGCCGGTGCGCTCGGTCGACGACCGCACCGTGGGTGCCGGCGAGCCGGGGCCGATCACCCGCAAGGTGCAGGAGGTCTACGCCGACGCCGTGCGCGGGCGCATCGACCGGTACAAGGACTGGGTCGAGCACGTCCGATGAGCGCCGACCTGGGGCGCGAGCTGCTCGAGCAGTTGCCCGAGCGGGTCGACGTCTACGACACGACCCTGCGTGACGGGAGCCAGCAGGAGGGCTTGTCGCTCACCGTCGACGACAAGCTCCGCGTGGCCGAGCAGCTCGACCACCTCGGGGTCGCCTTCATCGAGGGCGGGTGGCCCGGCGCCAACCCCAAAGACGAGGAGTTCTTCCGTCGGGCGGCGGCCGGTGAGCTGTCCTTGCACACGGCGACCCTGGTGGCGTTCGGGTCGACCCGCAAGGCGGGCGGACGGGCCGACACCGACCCGGTGCTCGCCAACCTGCTGGCCGCGTCGACCCCGGCGGTCTGCCTGGTCGCCAAGTCAGCGGCGTGGCACGTCACCGAGACGCTGCGCACCAGCCTCACCGAGGCCATCGACATGGTGGCCGACTCCGTGGCCCACCTGCGATCCCAGGGACGCAGGGTGTTCCTCGACGCCGAGCACTTCTTCGACGGGTACCGCGACGACCCCCGCTTCAGCCTCGACGTGCTGCGCGCCGCCGCGGATGCCGGAGCTGAGGCCCTGGTGCTCTGCGACACCAACGGCGGCAGCCTGCCCTTCGAGGTCGAGCGTGTGGTCGGCGCCGTGCGCGACCGGGTCGACGTGGCCCTCGGGTGCCACTTCCACAACGACTCGGGGTGTGCCGTGGCCAACTCGCTGGTCGCCGTGCGCCAGGGCGTCACCCAGGTGCAGGGGTGCATCAACGGCTACGGGGAGCGCACCGGCAACGCCGATCTCACCGCCGCCGTGCCCGACCTGACCCTCAAGATGGGCGTCGAGACGATCGGCCGCGAGCGGCTGGGCCGGCTCACGGCCGTCGCCCACCACATCGCCGAGCTGGTCAACATCGCCCCGGACGCCCACCAGCCCTTCGTCGGGGCGTCGGCCTTCGCCCACAAGGCGGGCCTGCACACCAGCGCCATCGCCCGCCGCCCCGAGGCCTACGAGCACGTCGACCCCGACGCGGTGGGCAACGGCACCCGCTTCGTGGTGTCGGAGATGGCGGGTCGCTCGACGGTGGCCCTCAAGGCCGCGGAAGTGGGCCTGGTGCTCGACGACGCCGCCCTCGGCCTGGTCGTCGAGCAACTCAAGGAGCTCGAGCACCGCGGGTACCACTTCGAGGTGGCCGACGGGTCGCTCGAGCTGCTGCTGCGGCGGGCGACGGGCTGGAAGCACGACCTGTTCCGACTCGAGTCGCACCGGGTGCTCGCCGAGCTGCGCGAAGACGGCAGCTTCGTGACCGAAGCGACCGTGAAGCTGTGGGTCGGCGACACCCGGGTGCTGGCCGTCGCCGAGGGCAACGGCCCGGTCAACGCCCTCGACGGCGCCACCCGCAAGGCCCTCGGGCCCGCCCACCCGGCCCTGGCCCGCCTCCACCTGGTCGACTACAAGGTGCGGGTGCTCGACAGCGCATCGGGCACCGGCGCGGTCACCCGGGTGCTCATCGACACCACCGACGGCGAGCGCACCTGGACCACCATCGGGGTGTCGGAGAACGTGATCGAGGCGTCCTGGGAGGCGCTGGCCGATTCCTACGTCGTCGGCTTGCTCCGCCTCGGCGCCAGCGGGGAGACTCGCCCGTCGTGACCCAGCCCGACTACGTGCCCCTCGAAGCGCCCGACCGGGTCCGGCCCTCGGACCGCCTGTCGACCCCCGGCGTGTGGGTGCCGGAACGGCCCGGCGACCTGCCCGACCTGCGGCCGCCGGTCGGGCGGCGCTTCGGCTCGTCGGGCCCCGACCAGGGCTACGGCCTCAAGCTGGCGAAGCAGTTCGACGGGCGCCTCACCCTCGCCGGCGACGACCACCACGACGTCGTCGCAGGCAGCTTCGCCTGCGCCACCAAGCGCTCGGCGCTCTTCGGGCGGGCGCCGGTGATCTTCGACTTCGAGTGGGCGTACACGCTCTGGGGGTTCCTCGGCGAGCCCGCCGCCGACCTGGTCACCTGGCGGCGCGACCTGTTCCAGGGTGCCGGCCACGACTACACCACCCAGCGGGCCATCGCCGACCACGTCGCCGACGGCGCCTTCCGTCTCGGCCCCGCCGAGGTGGCCGTGGCCGCGGCGGCAGCCGGGTGGCCGGAGCTGTTCACCGGCCGCTAGGCCTCCGACCCGGCTCCCGGTTGGACGCCGCCGGGCCGCCAACGGCACGATTGCACCCATGAGCATGACAGTGGGGGAGGCGACCGAGAGGCTGACGGCGCCCGGCCAGATGTTCGAGATCGACCAGGTCGAGGTGCGTGGCATCTCGACCAAGATCTGGAAGAACACCCCGCCCACCCTCGCCGACATCGTGAAGCTGTCGCGAGGCCATGGTGAGAAGACGTTCATCGTCTACGAGGGCGACCGGCTGAGCTTCGAGGAGCACTTCCGGGCGGTCGCCCACGTGGCCCGCCAGCTGCGGGACCGCTTCGGGGTGCGCGAGGGCGACCGGGTGGCGATCGCCATGCGGAACTTCCCGGAGTGGTCGATCGCGTTCTGGGCGGCCGCGTGCGCCGGGGCGGTCGTCGTGCCGCTCAACGCCTGGTGGACCGCCGAGGAGCTGCAGTACGGCCTCGACGACTCGGGCGCCAAGGTGGTCTTCGTCGATCGCGAGCGCGAGGTGCGCCTGCGCGACGCGTGGGCGTCGGTGCCGGGCGTCGAGGCGGTCATCGTGGCGCGGGCGTCCGACGGCGAGGGCGGCGGCGTCGACTCCGGGCACGTCGACATGGCCGACCTGCTCACCGACGTCTCCGACGACGTCGAGCTGCCGGAGATCTCCGTCGACACCGATGACGACGCCACCATCTTCTACACCTCGGGCACGACCGGCCGGCCCAAGGGCGCCCTCGGCACCCACCGCAACATCTGCACCAACGTGATCAGCCTCTTCTTCACCGCCGCCCGCGGCGCGATGCGGGCGGCGCCCCCGGCCGAGGGCGCGCCCAAGCTGCCCGAGGTGCAGAACGCCTACCTGCTGACCGTGCCGCTGTTCCACGCCACCGGCTGCCACTCGATCCTGGTCGCCAACCTCCTCGCCGGCGGCAAGCTCGTGATGGTGCGCAAGTTCGACGCCGGCCAGGCACTGGAGCTGATCCAGCAGGAGAAGGTCACCATCTTCGGTGGCGTGCCGGCCATGGCCATGCAGATCCTCGACCACCCCGACTTCGACACCTACGACACCTCGAGCGTCCGCAGTGTCGCCTACGGCGGCGCGCCGGCCCCGCCCGACCTGGTGCGGCGGATCAAGCAGCACTTCCCCGGCGGCGGGGCGAGCAACGGTTACGGCATGACCGAGACCTCGTCGCTGTCGACGATGAACCAGGGCGACGACTACGTGCGCAAGCCCGACAGCGTCGGCCTGCCGGTGCCGGTGGTCGACGTGAAGGTCGTCGACCCCCTCGGCAACGACCTGGCGCCGGGAGAGGTCGGCGAGCTGTGGATCAAGGGCCCGAACATCGTGAAGGGCTACTGGAACAAGCCCGAGGCCACCGCCGAGACCTTCACCGACGGGTGGGTGCACACCGGCGACGTGGCCCGCATCGACGACGAGGGCTTCGTCTACATCGTCGACCGGGCGAAGGACATGCTCATCCGTGGTGGCGAGAACATCTACTGCGTCGAGATCGAGGCGGTGCTCCACGACCACCCTGCCGTCTCCGACGCCGCGGTCATCGGCATCCCCGACGATGTGCTCGGCGAGGAGGTCGGGGCGGTCGTGCAGCTGCGCCCCGGCACCACGGCCACGGAGGACGAGTTGCGCGACCACGTGCGCAAGCACCTGGCCGGGTTCAAGGTGCCGAAGAAGGTCTGGTTCTCCGACGAGCCCCTGCCCCGCAACCCGGCGGGCAAGATCCTGAAGCGGCAGCTCCGCGACGAGCTGGTCGGCTAGTCGCCAGCGGCGGGCCGGGGCCCTCGTGGCCCTGGCCGCCGCGGTGGTGGCGGCCGCCGTCCTCCGCCCGCCCGGGCGGTCGTCGACGGCCACCGGGGGCGACTACCTCGCGCTCGGCGACTCGATCGCCTTCGGGTACCTGCCGCCCGACGCCACCACCCCGCCCGACTACCGCCGCCCCGCCACCCTCACCAGCTACGTCGACGACGTGGCCGAGGCGCGGCACTACCGGGTCACCAACCCGTCGTGCCCGGGGGAGACGACCGGCAGCATGCTGGCGGTCGACGCCGTCAGCAACGGCTGCGAGAACTCCCTCGGCCGTCCCGGCGGCTACCGCACCGCGTGGCCCCTGCACGTCGAGTACCGCGGCTCACAGCAGGCCTTCGCCGTGCGGTTCCTCCGTTCGCACCCGGCGACCCGACTCGTCACCCTGACCATCGGCGCCAACGACGCCTTCGTCTGTGAGCAGATCACCGCCGACCACTGCGCTGGGGCCGCCGAGCGCGCCGCTGTGGTGAGCGAGGTCGACCAGGGCGTCGGTCGCATCCTCGCCGGGCTGCGCTCCGACGGTCGCTACCGGGGCCCGCTGCTCGTGGTCAGCGACGCCGCCCCCGACTACAGCGAGCCGGAGATGGTCGCCTGGGCGCCGTCGATCGACGCCGCCATCGCCCGCGCCGCGGAGCGCAACGGCGCCCTCGTCGCCGACGGCCTCCGGGCGTTCGCGGTGGCGGCCGGCCCGGTCGACGGCCCGTGTCGCGCCGGCCTGCTGGCGCGCCGGACCAGAGGGGGCTGCGACATCCACCCGTCGGCGGCCGGCCATGCCGTGCTCGCACGAGCAGCGGAGGCAGCGCTGGACGCCGGGCACCCGTAGGGCGCCCTGGCGGTCAGCCGAGGACGGCGCCGAGGTCGTCAGGGGTGGCGACGGCGGCCCGGTCGACGCCTTCCAGGGTGCGCTTGACCATGCCCGACAACTCGGTGCCGGGACCGAGCTCGAGGGTGCGGGTGACGCCCAGGGCGGCCAGGGCCTGCAGCGACTGGCGCCAGCGCACCGGCGACACGAGCTGCCGGCTGAGCGAGTCGGCGAAGCCGTCGCGGGCCTCCCGGGCGTCGGCGTTGGTGACCACTGGCACCACCGGGTCGCGAAACGCCGCCTCGGCGAGGGCGGCGTCGAGCAGCGGCTGGGCCGGCGCCATCAGGGGCGAGTGGAACGCCCCACCCACCCGCAGCGCCAGCACCCGCTTGGCGCCGGTCGCCTTGCAGGCGTCGCCGGCAGCCTCGACCCCGGCGGCGGTGCCCGCCACCACCACCTGGCCGGGCGCGTTGTCGTTGGCAGGCCAGGCATCGACGACGGCGGCGCACGCGGCCTGCACCTCGCTCCACTCGAGGCCGAGCACCGCTGCCATGGTGCCCGGGTTGGTGTCGGCGGCGTGCTGCATGGCGTCGCCACGCGCCGCGACCAGGCGGGCCCCGGTCTCGAGGTCGAGCGCGCCGGCGGCGAGCAGCGCGCTGTACTCGCCCAGGCTGTGACCGGCCGTGGCCGCCACCTGGGTGGTGTCGAGCCCGGCGGCGCGGGCGGCGTCGAGCACGATCGCCGAGAGGGTGAAGGCGGCCAGCTGGGCGTTGCGGGTCTGCTGGATGGTGTCGGCGTCGGCATCGAGCAGCAGGCCGGCCACGTCCCGGCCGGTAGCGGAGGCGACCGCCTCGGCGACTGCCCACGCCGGGTGGTCGCGCCAGGGGGCGCCCATGCCGGGGCGCTGCGAGCCTTGGCCGGGGAAGAGGAGGGCGAGCACGGGCAGCGACGGTAGCGGGCGGGAGCCGATGCCCGAGGAGGTGGCACCAGTGGTGCTCGGACGTCCGAACATCGGACGTTGTGGGAGAATGGGGGAGTGCAGCCGATGACCCTCACCGACGAGCAGAAGGCCTTCCGCGAGGCGGTGCGGGCCTTCGCCGACGACAAGATCGCTCCCCACGCCGCCCACGTCGACGCCACCGGCGACTACCCGTGGGACAACTTCAAGGCGTGCAACGAGATGGAGCTCCCCGCGCTCGGCATCCCCGAGGCGTACGGGGGCAGCGGTGCCGACCACGTCACCCAGGCGATCATGATCGAGGAGCTGGCCCGCGCCTGCGGCACCACCAGCTTGGTGATGGCGGTCAACGGCCTGTCGACCCTGCCCATCATCAACTGGGGCTCCGAAGAGCTGAAGCAGAAGTACCTCCCGAGGATCGCCTCGGGCGAGTGGCAGGGCAGCTACGCCCTCTCGGAGGCAGACGCCGGCTCGGACGCGGCGGCGATGAAGGCGCGCGCCGTGCGCGACGGCGACACCTACGTGCTGTCCGGATCGAAGTACTGGATCACCAACGCCGGGGTGTCGGAGGTCTACGTGGTCTTCGCCAAGACCGACCCCGACGCCGGTGCGCGAGGCGTCAGCGCCTTCGTCGTGGAGAAGGACTGGGGCCTGAAGTTCGGCAAGCCCGAGTCGAAGATGGGCATGAAGGGCAGCCCCACCTGCGAGGTGATCCTCGACGACGTGCGGGTACCCGCAGAGAACCGCCTCGGCGACGAGGGCCAGGGTTTCGCCATCGCCATGCACACCCTCGACCGCAGCCGGCCGTCGATCGCCGCCCAGGCGGTCGGCCTCGCCCAAGCCGCGATCGACCACGCCAGCGCTTACGTCAAGGAGCGCCAGGCGTTCGGCAAGACCATCGCCGACCTGCAGGCCGTGCAGTTCATGCTCGCCGACATGGCCATGAAGACCGAGGCCGCCCGCATGCTCACCTACCGGGCGATGGCCATGATCGACGAAGGCGACCCCGACGGCGACCTTTCGTCCGCGGGGGCCATGGCCAAGTGCTTCGCCGGTGACACGGCGATGGAGGTCACCACCAACGGTGTGCAGCTGCTCGGCGGCTACGGCTACACCACCAACTTCCCCCTCGAGCGGTTCATGCGCGACGCCAAGATCACGCAGATCTACGAGGGCACCAACCAGATCCAGCGGGTGGTCATCGCCCGCAACCTCCTCGGCGCCCGGCGTTCGAGCAGCGTGGCCACCGGCAAGGTCGGCGCCAACTGACGCCGGCGGGACCGGCCGCCGGCGGGGCCCCGGGCGACGCGCCGCTCAGTACTGGCGGAGCACGGCGTCTGGGGCCATCACCACCTCGGGGTGGGCGGCGGGGTCGAGCCACCGCAGGATCGTCAGCAGGTCGTCCACCGGCACGCTGATGCAGCCGGCGGTCGGGCCGCCCGTCGAGGCGTGCAGGAAGATGCCTGCGCCGACGGGGTTCGATGTGGGGGCGGGGTTGAACCCGATGTCGGCGAAGTACGGGTAGGGCGCCGTCTCCTGCCAGAGGCACTCGGTGTCGCCGCCGAAGGGGTTGGAGCCGCAGTTGGTGTCGCTGGTCGCCTGGAACGTGTTGTAGGTGGAGCTCGAGGGGTTCTCGTCCCAGTAGTCGCCGGGGACCAGATGCTGGTACGGCACGTGGAGCCCGCCAGGGTCGGCGGCGTTGCCGTAGAAGCGGTCCGTCTCGACGGGGAAGGCGCCCTCGGGCGAGCTGCCGTCGCCCTCCCGTCGGGTCGGGCCGGGCTCCCACCCGGCATAGCCGTCGTAGGCGGCGATGGGCCCGAGCACCTGGTGCCATCCCTGCCCGTCGTCGGCGTAGGCGGTCAGGGTGGCGGTCGTCGAGCCGGTCGTCGGTGCGTCGACGACGAGCGCCTGGCGGCCCAAGCCGACGGTGGCGAGCTGCTCGACCAGCGACGGGTCGGTCTGGTTCGCCGCGCCCAGGTCGGCGGCGTCGCCGAAGGGGTGCACGCTGCCCCCGTCGTCGAGCAGCCCGTAGCCGCCGCCGTCGGCGGTCGGGGCCATGGCGACGATCGGCTTGGCCGGCGGGGTCGAGCCGAGCGAGCCGTAGAACGGCGCACCGAAGCTGAAGATGCCGCCGTCGCGGGCGACCATGCGGTAGCCGGACCCGTCAGACGACGCGGTCATGCCGACCACCGGCTGCGCCAGGGCCGTCGACCCCATCGACCCCTCGAAGGTGGCGTCGCCGAAGGAGAAGATCCCCCCGTCGGCGGCGACCAGCCGGTAGCCGTGGCCGCTCGGTGTCGTGGCGATGCCCACCACCGGGGCGTTGAGGTGCATCCCGCCGGTGGAGCCCTCGAAGGTGGCGTCGCCGAAGGTGAAGATCCCCCCGTCGGCGGCGACGAGCCAGTAGCCGTGGCCGCTCGGGGTTGCCGCCATCGCCACCACTGGGGCGTTGAGGTGCATCCCGCCGGTGGAGCCCTGGAAGGTGGCGTCGCCGAAGGTGAAGATGCCGCCGTCTGCGCCGAGCAGCCAGTAACCGGCACCCGACGGCGTGGGTGTCATGCCGATCACCGGACCGTTCAGGTGCTGGCCCCGGAGGTCACCCTCCGACCGAGCGGTGCCGAACGCCGCCACGGCACCCTCGGTGGTCGCGATCCAGTAGCCGCACGACCCGGACGGCACCATGGCGAGGGCGTGCGGCTCGCCGGGCACCGCTGCGGCAGCGGCGGTCGGGCAGCTCCCTGCCGACTCGGCGGCGGCCTGGTGGGCGGCCAAGGGGGCGGCGATGGGAGCGCCCAGCGCACCGAGTGCCACGGCTGCGGCGACGGCGGGAGCTCGCCGGGGACGGCGGACGGTGGGCAGGCTGGGCACGGGCGACATTGTGACGGGTGCACCGCCCGAGGGTCGGTCGCCCTGGCGGCGTCAGCCCCGGGGGCCGACCAGGTCGCCGCGGCGCAGGCCGAGGGCGCCCGGCGGGGTCGCTGCCGGGTCGGTGCCGATGGCGACCACCTCGTTGGCGGCGTCGACGTGCACCACCTGTGGTGAGTGGCAGGCCAGCTCGGCTCGGTCGTAGAGGGCGTAGCTGATGATGATCACCAGGTCGCCGGGGGTGACGAGGCGGGCGGCCGCCCCGTTGATGCCGATGACCCCGCTTCCGGGCGGCCCGGGGATCACGTAGGTGGTGAGCCGGGCGCCGTTGGTGACGTCGACGATGTCGACCTGCTCGTTGGCCAGCAGGTCGGCCGCCTCCATCAGATCGGCAGCGATGGTCACCGAACCGACGTAGTGCAGGTCGGCCTGGGTCACCGTCGCGCGGTGGATCTTCGACTTCATCATGCTCCGCAGCACGGAGGCCTCCTCGACGGCCGCCGGTCGACCCGGGCCAGCCCCGTGGCCGCCGCTGCCGCCGCCGGCACGCTCGCACAGCGGGTGCCCGGGTGCAACCGGGGGCGGCTCAGCGGCCGAGCAGTCGCCGGTACAGGGCGGCGGTGTCGGCGGCGACGGCCTCCCAGGTGAAGCGCTCGAGCACCCGTCGCCGGCCGGCCCGGCCGAGCTCGGCGCGGTCGGTGCGCCCGACCACGGCGCCGACGGCGGCGGCCAGGTCGCGGGCGAAGCGGGCCGGGTCGGCGGGGCTGCCGTCGGGCGCCGCGTCGAAGGGCACCAGCCGGCCGGTGACCCCGTCCACCACGATCTCGGGGATGCCGCCCACGGCGCTGGCCACGACGGGCACCTCGCAGGCCATCGCCTCGAGGTTGATCAACCCGAACGGCTCGTAGGTCGACGGGCAGACGAAGCAGGCCGCCCCTGACAGCAGTTGCACGACGTCGTCGTGGGGGAGCATCCCCTCGATCCAGTGCACGCCGCCGCGCCCGGTCCGAAGGGCGGCGACCGCCGCGTCCACCTCGGCGGCCAGGTCGGCGGTGTCGGCCGCGCCGGCGCAGCAGACGACCTCGATGTCCGGGTCGAGGTGGGCCACGGCGTCGAGCAGGTGGGCGATGCCCTTCTGGCGGGTGACCCGGCCGATCCACATCACGTAGGGGCGCGTCGGGTCGATGCCGAAACGGGCCTGCGCGTCACGGCGCGGGTCGGGCCCCCAGCGGGCGGCGTCGATGCCGTTGTGGATGACCGACACGGCCGCCGGGTCGACGCCGGGGTAGGCGGCGACCACATCCGCGGCCATGCCCGCGGACACGGCGACGATGGCGTCGGCCGACTCGAGGGCGCTGCGCTCGGCCCACGACGAGACGCGGTAGCCGCCACCGAGCTGCTCGGCCTTCCACGGACGCAGCGGCTCCAAGCTGTGGCAGGTCACCACGTGGGGCACCTCCCACAGCTGGGCGGCCAGCAGGCCGCCGAGGTTGGCGTACCAAGTGTGGCTGTGCACGAGGTCGGCACCCCGTGCCCCGGCGGCCAGGGCCAGGTCCACCGACAGGGCCCGCAGCGCCGCACCCTCGCGGTCGGCGGGCAGGGCGGCCCACGGCTCGACCGCCTGGGCGACGAGAGGATCGTGGCGCGGTGGGCCGAAGCAGCCGACGCGCACCTCGACGTGCGGCTCCAGGGCCCGGGCCAGCTCGCTGACGTGCACACCGGCGCCGCCGTAGACGTCAGGCGGCCACTCGCGGGTCAGGAGGGCGACCACGGGGCGGCCGCCGGGGACCGGGCTGCTCACCCGGCGGTGACCTTCTCGCCCTTGCCGACCACGACCACCCCACGAGGGGACGTGGTGAAGCGACCCCGGTCGGCCTCGGTGGCGGCGTCGAGGTGCACCCCTTCGCCGATGCGCACGTTCTTGTCGACGATCGCCCGGCGCACGACGGCGTCGGCGCCGACCTCGACGCAGTCCATCAGCACCGAGTCCTCGACGACGGCGCCCGAGTGCACCCGCACGCCGGGCCCGATGACCGAGCGGCGCACCGTGCCGCCGGCGATGATGACGCCCTGGCTGACGAGGGAGTCGAACGCCTGGCCGCGACGGTCGGGGTCTTCGAACACGAACTTCGCCGGGGGTAGCTGCAACTCCGCGGTGTAGATCGGCCACTCCGCGTTGTAGAGGTTGAACACCGGGTGCACGGCGACGAGGTCCATGCTCGCCTCGTAGTAGCTGTCGAGCGTGCCGACGTCGCGCCAGTAGCTGCGATCGCGCTCGGTGGCCCCGGGCACCTCGTTGCCGGCGAAGTCGTAGACGTGGGCCTCACCGGCGTCGACCAGCGCGGGGATCAGGTCGCCGCCCATGTCGTGGCCCGACTGCGGATCGGCCGCGTCGAGGTGCAGTGCCTCGATGAGCACGTCGGCGCTGAAGACGTAGTTGCCCATCGACGCGAACACCTGGTCGGGGGCGTCGGGCAGGCCGGGCGGGTCGGCCGGCTTCTCGTCGAAGCGCTCGATCCGGGTGCCGTCCCCGACGCCGATCACGCCGAACTGGGCGGCGTCGGCGCGCGGGACGCGGATGCCGGCGACGGTGACGCCCGCCCCGCTGGCGATGTGCTGGTCGAGCATCTGGCGGGGATCCATCCGGTAGATGTGGTCGGCGCCGAACACGCAGACGTACCGGGGCCGTTCGTCACCGAGGATGTTCAGGTTCTGGAACACGGCGTCGGCGCTGCCGGCGAACCACTGCGGTCCGCGGCGCATCTGGGCGGGCACGGGGGTCACGTAGTTGCCCAGCAGGGTCGACATGCGCCAGGTGCGGGTGATGTGCAGGTCGAGGCTGTGCGACTTGTACTGGGTCAGCACCACGATCTTGAGCAGGCCGCCGTTGACCAGGTTCGACAGCGCGAAGTCGACCAGGCGGTAGCGGCCGCCGAAGGGCACGGCGGGCTTGGCCCGATCGAGGGTCAGCGGCATCAGCCGCTTGCCCTCACCCCCCGCGAGCACGATGGCCAGCACCCTTGCCATGGGAGGAACGATAAGCAGGTCCCGACCACTGGGGGGGCATCCCCCGGGTTGGGGGCGCCTCCTGCCGGGTGGGGGGGCGCCCTGGGTAGCCTCCGCCGGTGCAGGCGGTCGGTGAGCGGCGGCGCGCGGCGGCGGCCGGCGTGGCGGCGGTGGGTGCAGCCCTGGCGGTGTGCGCCTGGGGCGGCAACCAGTTCACCCCCCTGCTCGTGCTGTACCGCAGCGCCGATCACTGGGGGGCTACCACCGTCGACGCCCTGCTGGGCGCCTACGTGGTCGGCCTGGTGCCGGCGTTGCTCGTCGGCGGCCGGGTCTCGGACCGGTTCGGCCGGCGGCGGCCGGTGCTCGTCGCGCTGGTCGCCTCGGCCGCCGGGAGCAGCCTGCTGGCCAGCGGGGCCCTGCCGGCCGTCGCCCTCGGCCGGCTGTGCTCGGGCGTCGGCGTCGGGCTGGCCATGGCGGTCGGCACCACGTGGGCCACCGAGCTCGCCGTGGCCAGCGGCAGGTCGCGCCCGGCCGGCGCCCGGAGGGCGTCGCTGTCGCTGACCGCCGGCTTCGGCCTCGGGGCCGGCGTGGCCGGCACGCTGGCGCAGTGGGGACCGGCCCCCGAGACGACGCCCTACCTGGTGCACGTGGCCCTCGACCTGGCGGTGCTGGCGTGGGTCGCAGCGACCGGTCGCGACGCCCCGGCACCGGCGGCCACCGGCCCGGCCGGCGCCCG
>DASTHS010000006.1:0-42145 GCA_035718085.1 Acidimicrobiales bacterium
CGCCTGCGGGGATCAGCGGTTCGATGGCAGCCCACACGGCATCGGCCACCTCGGGGTCCAGCGCGCGCATGATGGGGGTGACCTCCACACGGTCGTCGGTTGTTGGATCGCACCCGGAACACAACTCGGGCCGACCCGACGATCGGTGGATGGTCATCCCGGGCCTGAACCCCCAGCTCAGACCCAGTGCCGCCTATCCGCGCGGCCTCTAAGTCGATCGTGCAGGGCCTGGTGGCGGGTCTGCTCGATGAGGGTGGCCGTGATCAGGGAACTCGCCACCTGGTCGGCCAGGCCGGCCATGCGTCCGGCGAGGTGATCGTCGAAGAGGTCCGGGTGCGCTTCGCTCCAACCGGCAGCCACCACACCGGCGAACTCGCCCCCCACCACGACCGGCACCAAGGCGTAGGCCTGCACCCCGAAGAGCTCGAAGGCATCCGGCACCGCCGGATCGACATCGACATCGCCCACGCAGTAGAGGAGGATCTGCGGGTCGGCGATGAGGCTGTCCAGCCTCGGGCTTTCTTGCCGGCCCACCGCATACTCGACCAGCCCTGCAGGGGGGTCGGACCCAAAGCCGGCCAAGGCCCGGATGGTCAACCGATCAGCGGCGCGGTCGTAGAGGAAAACGGCGCCCTTGTCGCAGCCCACCACGGCGGGCACCACCTCGGCGGCCCGCCGGCACAGCTGCTCGACCTCCTCGGTGTTGGCCAGCGCCCGAGCCATGTCCAATAGCGAAGAGGTGGTGTCGGCCCGTCGGCGGGCGTCCTCCAGGGCGGTGGCCCCGTCGAGGGCGGCGGCCGCTAGCTCCGCGTAGGAGGCGAACAGTCTCTTTTCGGCGTCGAAGAACCCGATGCCGGATGGGCCCACGGCCAGCAGCCGGCCATAGTGCCGCCGAGATGAGCGCACGTCGACCATCAGCTGAGAGGTGTCCGGCTTCGACGAGGCTCCCATCAGCAGGGGTACCAGGGCATCTACCTGCTTTACGCCCAGACCATGGTGGTGCACCAGCATCGGGCCACCTTCCACCGCCCGCACGGCCAAGAGGTAGCCCTGGGCCCGCACTGCGTCGGCGGCCCGGGTGGCGATGGAGGACAGGACCGAATCGATGTCGTCCGCCGACACAAGGGAAGTGGCGATCGATTGCAGGGCCTCCATCTGGTACGACAGGTCCTGGACCTGGCCTTCCAGCAGGCGTACCCGCGCCTCGGATCCTGCTTCGCCCCAACGCATGTAGTACAAGCAGCGGTCCTCGCCCCGGGTCTGGCACTCCTCTTCCACCACCACGCCCTGCTCGAGCCCGAACAGCAGCGGGATCTGGGACAGCTGCCCGCCCACGTAGTCGCAGAAGATGGGGTGGCGGACGAAGCCGGGCAAGCAGCGGGCGGACACCCGGGCCCAGCCCTCGTCGATCTCCACCGCCTCCATCGTCGATATGGCCGCGAACTTCGAGGTGACCCCGGCAATGTTGCGCAGGACCCCAGCCGGCGAACCGAGGCTGCGCAGCAGCGCTTCGACCGGCGTCCCGGTGTGCTGGCGTAGCGTCTCCTCCCCGATGGCCCAGCCGGCTGAAGGGTCCCCCGAAACCTCCACAGCGGCCTCGAAGAGGCTCACCGCCCGGTCGTATGACACCCAGCCGCTGGCGTCGCAGAGCTCGGTGGCGCTGAATCCCCCGCCGCCCAACTCCAGCAGCCTGGCCACCCCCTCGTCTCCGCAGCGGGCCCGGACGAAGCGCACGATGAGGGCGGTGGAGGAAGTCGAGACATGGCTGCCATGGGGGTCGGGGGACCACCGGATGACATCGCGCGCCGTGTTCACCAGCTGTCCCCACCTTCGATAACTGGAAGCCTCAGCTCTGCTCATCGGCACGGAAGGGGCGCTGCTGAACCAACTACCCGGCGCGACGGCTGTGGTCGCGTCCGGTCGGCGGTGTAATCAGACGACCGGCGCAGGTTCCTCCCGCCACCTCGAAGGTCTGCCTTGCCTGAACTCGGATGGACGGCAGATACTCTAGCGGGGCTCACCATCTCCGAACAAGAGGTGCCGCGCAGATCAGCGGCCTGACCCCGCCTCGACGAGAGCGTCGGCCGGGGCGCAGAACGGCACGTATGGGGCCGACTGCGTAGCGATGACCGCGTTCACGATCCGCGCCGAAGAGGGTGGGGCGGGTGGAAAGCGGCCGTCCTGCGGCGTGTTGCGTTTCGGACCTTCGCTCCCCCATGTACCAGCGCATCCCTGCGCTGGCACAGGAGGTCCCCGGCATGTCCGTCCGCACCGTCGTCGTCCACGGACCCATCAGCCCTGCCATCCGAGCGGCGCTGCTCTCCGAGGGCTTCTCCCCTTCGTCGGTCACCCCCGCCCCCAGCGTGTGGGAGGGGCATGCGGACGAGCTCCCCGCCGGCACGGCGGCGGTCGCACCGACGTCGTAGCCTTCCCTCTCGAGGTGCCTGACCTGGCCGCTCGCCCTCCGGCCGTCCCGACCAGCTCGGAGAGGCACGCGTGAGCATCACGGTCAAGACCACCAAGGCAGGCGAACGCCGCTACGAGGTTCGCCTCCGGGACCCATCGGGCCGGGAGTACGCCAAGACCTTCCGCACCCGGCGGGAGGCCGAGCGCTACGAGGACACGCAACGGGCCGACCGGGCCCGGGGCAGCTGGCTCGACCCTCGCACCGGCGACGTCACCTTCGGCGACTGGGCGACCGAGTGGTTGGCTTCGGACCCGGGCAAGAGCCCGTCGTCGGTCGCACGCGACGAGGACAGCCTCAAGGTGCACGTGCTCGCGACGCTCGGGGCCCGCCGCCTGGCGTCGATCACCCCTCGAAAGGTCCAGGCGCTGGTCACCCGGTGGGCGGCCACGGCCAAGCCCCGCACCGTGCGGCGCCAGGACGACACGGTGCGGGCCATCTTCACCGCCGCGTTCGAGGCCGACCTCATCGGCCGGAGCCCCTGCCGGCGCATCCGGCTGCCGCAGGTCGACATCGAGACCCGGCCCGTGCTCGACGCCGCAGGCCTCGCAGGCCTCGCCGCAGCCGTGGGTCCCGACTACAGCGCCCTCGTCTACGTGGCGGGGGTGCTCGGCCTGCGGTGGGGGGAGACCGCCGGCCTTCGGGTCGGGGCCGTCGACTTCGCCGCAGCGACGGTCACCATCTCAGAGCAGCGCACCCGGGGGCACGGCGGGGCCACGGTGACCAGGGCCCCGAAGATCAAGGCCGGTCGGCGCACGATCAGCGCCCCGACGTGGCTGTTGGAGCTGCTCGAGGACCACCTGCGGCGCAGAGGGCTCACGCCCGCCGACGTCACCCAGCTCGTCTTCGTCGCCGCCAACGGCGATGGTCTCGACTACGCCCACTGGCGCCAGCGGGTTTGGATGCCCGCCGTCCGTGCCGCCGGCGTAGCCGGCCTCCGCTTCCACGACCTCCGCCGGACCGCCGCCACCGCCCTGGTGCTCGACGGCGTCGACCTAAAGACCGCCCAGACCCGCCTCGGTCACGCCGACCCCCGCACCACCATCGGACTGTACGCACAGGCCACCCAGAAGGCCGACCGTGACGCTGCCGAGGCACTGGGCACGCGCTTCCGGCCGCCGACGACGGCCCCCGTCGTCCCAGCAGACCTGCCGTCGTCCCGCAGGCTTGTGCGGGCTTTTCGCGGGCTCGGCGGGTCTGGCGACTCTGCCGAGGAGGCGAAAAGTGCCGCTGACCTGCACCTTCGTGAGTCGGGAAGGCGGGATTCGAACCCGCGGCCTCAGCGTCCCGAATGCATTCCGGCCGTACTGACGCGAACAGATTCGAACTGTTCTGGCTGGTCAGGTGCCGTTTCTCGCTATTGGCGGATGCCTCTGAATGACCTCGAACGGCGGCGGATGTGCCATGGATGTGCCATGGAACTGGTTCCCCGCCATGGCCAACGGGGCGGTGCGCCATCGATCGGTAGATTCGTCGCATGCATCGACCGGCTGTCCCCGACAGATCGGTGAGCGCCGAGCGGTGAGCCGTTGGGACGCAGCCGACGACGTGCTGCTCAGCTTCGAGGAGGCCCGTGTGACGCTGCTCAGCGTGCTCGACGCTGCCGATGCCGCTCCTGCGGGTACCGAGCTCCGACTGCGGCTCGAGGCCGTCGGCCGGATGTTGTCGGCCAAGCTGTTCCCCGACTACCCGCACGGCGGTGGGGCCGTACCATGACGGCCGTGGCTGGCACCCTGACGATCGCCGAGGCCGCGGAACGTGCTGCGCTCAGCCGGGAAGACATCGTCCTGTTGATGCACCGGGGTGATGTGCGCGCCGTGCCCGATGACGCTGGGCTGCCGGTGGTCGACGCCGACAGTCTCGAAGCCTGGATATCGGCGCAGGTCGGCTGATCGCCGGGTCGCGCGCCGTCCCGACTCGGCGCTCACCCGTCGCGACCGAGACGTGGTTGTCGCGGAGAGTCGCGAGGGTTGGTTCGTCCAAGCAGCGCAAGGGGTCTCAGGCGTAGCCGACCCAGAGATCCGTGTGGTCTGACCCGACTGTCCGTGGGGTGCATGCAGGCGGCTCACCTGCGGCTTCCTGTCTCCCCCGCCCACCTCGATGACGACGGCAGCCTCGGTTGTAGGGATGAAAGTAGGGATGGGCGCCTTAGGACCAGCTCCGCTTGGGCGGCCGTCGTCAGCGGGGATGGCGTTGCAGCGTCTCAGCCCTCCAGCGCCAACCTCACTGACCATGGGCTGAGCAGGGAGGGCGGTAGGTGTCGCCGGTGATGTTGAGCACGACGCTGCGGTGCAGGAGCCGGTCGAGCGTGGCGGCGGCGACCATGGGGTCGTCGAAGACGGTGCCCCAGTTGCCGACGGCCAGGTTGGCGGTGAGGACGATGGAGCCTTTGAAGTAGCGCTGGCTGATAACCTTGTGTAAGGAAGGCCTGGTCGGCGCTTCAGTCCTCCGAGGCCAACTTCGCTCACGGACAGGGTGCGGCTAGGCGAGATTGAACCACCCTGGATCTGTCGGAGGCTGGGTTGTCACATTGCGACCGCCTCCACGGCAGGTCGGTTCGCTCGATCGCTACCTCGACATGCGGGTCCTCGCCGGGGGTATAGCCAGGTACACGCGCTGTTGGTTGCAGAGGGCTGGAAGCCCGGCGAGGGTTACGGGCGCCACTCGAGGCGCTGCACCACGAAGGCCGAGGGTATGTCTTTAGCGGGCGCGGCCGCGTTGAACAGGCGTTGAGCCGTCTGGCTTTTTCGGTTGTCGCCGGGGGGTCAGCGCAGGAGGATGGCGGGCCCGGGGTCGGGTGCTCGGGCCCGGTCGGCGATGTAGCCGACGGCGTCATGGCCGTGTTGGGCGGCGGTGCGCAAGATGCTGGTGATGATCCTTGTGTTCGCGCCCCGGCCCAGGTGCGGTTCCCGCCCCAGGTCTTGCGGTTGACGACCGCTAGTGACCTGAGTCGCTAATCCACAAGGAGTTCGTGGGTCGGGTCGCGAACAGGTGGTCATGGCGACCACGATGAGGGTGATGGGAGCGCGTCGGGGACCGAGGCCGGTGCCGGTCGCGCTCAGCGACGACGAGCGCGAGACGTTGCAGCGTTGGGAGCGGCGGGCGACGTCTGCGCAGGCGCTCGCCATGCGGTGCCGGATCGTGCTGGCCTGCGCAGAGGGGGGTGTCAGGAAGGCTGTGTGAGGGCGGGATCCACCAACTGAGCCGGGGAGGCCGACAGCCTCCCGGCAGGAGGGTGAACCCGCATCATGACTGTGACCGAATCATCGAAGGCTGCTCCTGAGACCGCCGGTGTGCCGGTGGGCGATGCTGGCCGGGTGGCCCTGCCCGAGGATGTGATCGAGGGCCTGTTGGCCCAGGTCCGCGCCGATGGCGTCGAGCTGCTCGGCGAGGGCGGGGTGATCAACGAGTTGACCAAACGGCTGCTGGAACGGGCCTTGGACGAGGAGCTGACCGATCACCTCGGCTACGAGCGCGGCGACCCCGCGGGGCGTGGCAGCGGCAACAACCGCAACGGCACCACCCCCAAGCGGGTGCTGACCGAGATCGGCGCGGTCGATCTCGACGTGCCCCGTGACCGTGACGCCAGCTTCGAGCCGAAGATCGTCCCCAAGGGCACGACCCGCTTGGCGAAGTTCAACGCCAACGTGATCGCCCTCTACGCCCAGGGACTGTCGACCAGGGAGATCAAGAAGGCCCTCAAACGCATGTACGACGTCGATGTGTCCCCGGACCTGATCTCGAGGGTCACCGACGGGGTGGTCGACGAGCTGCGGGACTGGCAGAACCGGCCGCTAGTGGTCCGTCTCAGTAATGGTTTGGGCTGTTAGCGTGGGATCATGTTGGCGATGCGTGGAGGGGCGGCGCCGCCGCTGATCATCACCGATGACGAGCGGCGGGCGTTGCGTGAGATCGCCGAGTCGCCGTCGTTGCCGCACCGGGCGGTCCGCCAGGCCCCGGGGCTTGCTGTGGGCGGCGGAGGGGGTGGCGAACGAGGAGATCGGCCGTCGCGTCGGGGTGTCGGCGAACACGGTCCGGGCGTGGCGCCAGTCGTTGCGGACCCGTGGCATCGACGGTGTCGGCCGGGTCGCTCCCGGCCGGGGCCGGGGGTCGTGGCTGCCCGAGGGAGCGGCGAAGAAGGTGATCGAGCTCACCTTGAACGCCAAGCCCGATGACGGCTCGACGCACTGGACCACCCGCTCGATGGCGGCCAAGGTGGGGATCTCGAACGACTCGGTGGCCCGGATCTGGCGCCAGATCGGCGTGAAGCCGTGGCAGACCGACACGTTCAAGGTGTCGACCGACCCGGACTTCGAGGCGAAGCTGGTCGATGTCGTCGGCGTCTACCTCGACCCGCCGGAGCGGGCGGTGGTGTTCTGCTTCGACGAGAAGACCCAGGTCCAAGCGCTGGACCGCACCCAGGCCAGCCTGCCGATGCGCCGGGGCCGCAACGCCACGATGACCCATGACTACAAGCGGAACGGCACCGTCGACCTCTTCGCCGCGTTGAACGTCGCCACCGGCGAAGTGCTCACCGACACCCGGGCCCGTCACACCGGCGACGACGTCCTGGCGTTCTTCAAGCAGATCGACAAGACCGTCCCCCGCGGCCTCGACATCCACGTCGTGTTGGACAACCTCTCCGCCCACAAGTCGCCCGAAGTGAGGACCTGGCTGGCCAAGCCCCGCCAGCGGCGCTGGCACTTGCACTTCACCCCGACCTCGAGCTCGTGGCTCAACTTGGTCGAACGCTGGTTCAAGCACCTCACCGACCGCCGGCTCCGACGAGGAGTGTTCACCTCCGTCGAGCACCTCATCGCCGAGATCGTCGACTGGGTCGACCGCTGGAACACCAGCCCGACCCCCTTCGTGTGGCACGCCAAGGCAGAAGACATCTTGAAAAAGGTGCTCAGAGCCCGCAGCACCCTCTCCCAAGTCACTTCCGCGACGGACCACTAGATGCCGTCTACCCGATCCTCTACATCGACGCCCTGGTGATCAAGGTCCGCACCTCGGGGGTGGTGGTCAACCGTCCCGCCTACCTCGCCGTCGGCGTCGACGTCGAGGGCCGCAAGCACGTGCTGGGCGTGTGGCTCGGCGACGGCAGCGAGGGCGCCAAGTACTGGTTGGCGGTCCTCACCGAGCTACGGGCCCGCGGCGTCGCCGACGTGTTGTTCGTGTGCTGCGACGGGCTCAAAGGGCTGCCTGACGCGATCGAGGCGACATGGCCCCAAGCGAGCGTGCAGACCTGTGTCGTGCACCTCATCCGGGCGTCGCTGCGCTACTGCGGCTGGAAGGACCGCAAGAAGGTCACCGCCGCCCTCCGGCCGATCTACACCGCCGTGAACGTCGAAGCCGCCGGCGACGCCCTCGACACCTTCGAGCTCGAACACGGCGACCGCTACCCGGCGATCGTCGCTCTGTGGCGGTCCAGCTGGGAACGGTTCATCCCGTTCCTCGCCTACCCGCCGATCATCCGCAAGATCGTTTACACGACCAACCTGAGCTTGACCCGGTTGCGTGGACACCTGATTCTGGGGGCGACCCCAGTGGAAGGAGCCCATGTTGGGTCGTCCGAGCAAGTACCCGCCGGAGTTCCGGGCTGAGGCTGTGGAGTTGGTCCGCACCTCGGACCGGTCGATCATGGAGGTGGCCCGCAGCCTGGGGATCAACGACTCCACGTTGCATAACTGGCTGAAGGCCGACCGTGACGCCAAGGACCGTGCCGGTGACCCGGGCGCGGTGAGCGAGACCGAACGTGCCGAGCTGGCCCGGTTGCGCAAGGAGAACCTCGAGCTGCGCACGGAGAAGGAGATCCTCCGCAAGGCAGCCGCCTATTTCGCCCGGGAGACGATGCGGTGAGCTGCTTCCGCTTCGTCGCCGATCACCGAGACGCCTACGAGGTCAAGCAGCTGTGCAAGGTCGTCGGGGTGTCGCGGTCGGGGTTCTACGCGTGGGGTCGCCGCCAGGTGGCACCGTGCGCCCGGGTGGTCGCCGACGCCGAGCTGCTCGAGCGGATCCGCACGATCCACACCGACTCCCGTGGCACCTATGGGGCGCCGAGGGTGCACGGCCAGCTGGCCCGCAAGAACGTCCGGGTGGGCTGCAAGCGTGTCGCCCGGCTGATGCGCGCTGAGGGCCTCCAAGGCGCTCACAGCCGCCGCAAGTGGCGTCGAGGCCGCCCTGACGTGGCCCCGGCCGCCGACCGTCTCAACCGGGACTTCACCGCCACCAGGCCGAACATGCGCTGGGTGGCCGACATCGAGCGCCACGAGGCGCTCTCGAACCCTGCGGTGGTGAAAGGACACCGCCTCCGGTCTGTCGCAGCAGGCCGGTGAAGCTGAGAGCAGCCCGATCCCCGGGACGGGGGTGAGGGTGGACAGCAGCTCTGACAACGACGGGACGGGCCAGCACTGCCAGATGGTCCGGGTCCGGCAAGCAAGACGGAAAGGCGTACGTGAGGAACCAGCGACTGAACGCTCCTCAAGTGACCCAGCGGCTCGAACCTGGTGGATCAGGGCCGCAGAGCAACGCGCACCCGCGCACTTGCGGGGAACTCCCTGGCCGGGTGATGTCGCCGGCGGGGAGGCCACGGTGAAGGCCTGCGGCGTAGCCGTGGCGATGTTGCAGGGGCATAGCTGGGCGCCGACCCCGTCGAAGGGTTCGAGAGTGAACGTGGGAACCATCCCGGCGGTCCCCTTTCCGGCCAGCAGCCAGTTGGCCGGCGGGAAGGCCCGTCGCCGGCCGATGCCGCCGGGATGGGGCGGAGGGCCCGTAGTAGTCCGAGGCCGGGAAAGCCGGCCGCATGGCGAAGGGGCCCAGCGTGTTCGCAGCAACCATGCACCCCGAGGAGGTCGCTGGTGAACACCGGCGCTTCGTGGCCCGACCTCGATGAGGCCGGAGCGCGAGTACTCGCTATGCAGACGAAGCTGCACCAATGGGCGACGGCCGATCCTGGCCGCCGTTTCGATGACCTCGCCAACCTCGTCTATGACCCGGCGTTCCTCGTCGTGGCGTGGGAACGGGTGCGGGGCAACCGGGGCGCACGAACCGCCGGGGTCGACGGGGTGACACCTCGCTCGGTCGGCCCCGCGGCTGGGGGGCTGCTGGCAGGGCTGCGAGATGACCTCAAAGCTGGCCGGTTCGTCCCTCAACGGGTGCGGGAGAAGACGATCCCCAAAGCGGGCGGGAAGCTCCGTGCGCTGGGGATCCCGACGACCGCCGACCGGGTCGTGCAAGCCGCGTTGAAGCTGGTGCTCGAGCCGATCTTCGAAGCGGACTTCAAGCCATGTTCCTATGGCTTCCGCCCGAGGCGCCGAGCGCAAGACGCCATCGCCGAGATCCACTTCCTCGCCACACCCTCTCGCAGCTACGAGTGGGTGTTCGAGGCGGACATCAAGGCGTGCTTCGACGAGATCGACCATGCGGCGCTCCTGCGCCGGGTGGCAGATCGGATCGGGGACAAGCGCATCCTGCGCTGGGTGAAGGCGTTCTTGCGGGCAGGGGTCCTCTCCGAGGAGGGCATCACTCGCGAGACGACCACCGGCACACCCCAAGGCGGGATCCTCTCGCCGCTGCTGGCCAACATCGCGCTGTCCGCCCTCGACGAGCACTTCGCACGCAAGTACGCGGCGCTCGGCCCCGAGTGGACACGCGCCAAGCGACGCCGCGCCGGGGAACCGGTCATGCGCCTCGTCCGCTACGCGGACGACTTCGTGATCATGGTCCACGGCACCCGCGGCGACGCCGAAGCGCTGCACGACGAGGTGGCATCGGTGCTCGCCCCGATCGGCCTGCGCCTGTCGGAAGAGAAAACGAGGGTCTGCCACATCGACGAGGGGTTCGACTTCCTCGGATGGCGCATCCAGCGCCGCCCCCAACGGAGCCGGACCGGCGCGAAAGCCGTCTACACCTACCCCTCGAAGAAGTCGATGGCTTCGATCAAGGGCAAGGTGCGGGCCGCCACGCGCAGAGCGAAGCACCGGACGCTCGCAGACCTGCTCGACCGGATCAACCCGATCCTGCGGGGCTGGTGCAACTACTTCCGTCACGGGGTGTGCAAACGCAGCTTCGGCTACATCGACCACTTCGCCTTCTGGCGGATCGTCGGCTGGCTGAAAAAGCGGCACCTCGGGCTGAACATGCACACCCTGGTCCGCCGCTACCTCCCAGGCTGGGAGATCAGCGACGGAAAGACCTTGATGTTCCGGCCACGAGCGGTCGCCATCACCCGCTACCGCTACCGGGGCTACAAGATCCCCACACCATGGACGAGCGCACCGACATCAGGAGCGCCCAGCCCAGCGGCGTGAACACGTGGAGAGCCGGATGCAGTGGAAGCTGCACGTCCGGTTCGGAGGGCGGGCCGGAGAAACCCACCAGCCGACAAGGCTGGCAGGGCGCTCCGGTCCGACCCCTACACCGAGTTCCCCACCGGCGAGGGCAAGCTCTACCTCGCTGGCGTGCGTGACCTCTGCCACCGGGGTCTGGTCGGCTGGGCCATGGACGCCCACCAAGACGCCGAGCTCGTCGTCGACGCCATGACCATGGCCCTCACCCGGGCCACCCCTGACCCCGACGGGCTCGTGCACCATTCGGACAAGGGCTCGCAATACACGTCACTGGATTTCTGCTCCACCGCGACCCTCGCCGGGCTGCAGGTCAGCTTCGGTTCGACCGGCGACTGCTACGACAACGCCGCCATGGAGACGTTCTGGTCGACCCTCAAACGGGAGATCGCCTGGATCCGAGGGTCGATCTTCTTCCCTACCAGAGCCGAGGCCAAGGTCTACCTCTTCGAATTCATCGAGGTGTTCTACAACCGTCAACGCCACCAAGCCGGCCTCGGCCACCGCACCCCTGTCGAGTACGCCGCTACCTTCACCCGCTGAAACCCCGTGTCCACCAGGCCGGGTCAGGCTCACAAGACCCCCGCCATCCAACGCTGGCTGGTCCGTCACCCCCGATTCCACCTGCACTTCACCCCGACCTACTCGAGCTGGCTCAACCTCGTCGAACGGTGGTTCGCCGAGCTCACCACCAAATGGCTCACCCGCGGAACGCACCGCTCGATCAAAGCCCTCGTCGACTCCATCAACACCTGGGTCGACCACTGGAACGACAACCCACGCCCCTTCACCTGGCACAAGACCAGCGACCAGATCCTCGCCACCATCGCCGACTACTGCGCGCGAATCAGCGACTCAGGTCACTAGTCGGATGCCGGTCTCGGCCCGCCAGTTGGTGGCATCGACGCCGAGGGCGGGGTCTGCGGTGAGGAAGGTGAACATCGCTGGGGCCTGGCGGGCGAGGTGGGCGAGGAGCCGCCGGTTGGCGTCATGGCCGGCGGGGCGGGCGCACAGCTTCTCCAACCGGGCGGCGAGTTCGACCGCGGCGGCGGCCCTGGCGGGGCTGTCGAGGTCCCTGGCGGCGAGGGCGTCTTTCAGGATCGTCTTGGCTGCGCCAGGGATCTTGCGGTCGGCGCCGGCCAGGTCGGCCTCCATCTCGTGGCACCGCCGGAGGAGATGGGCCAGACATGTCTGGTGTGTGGCTTTGTCGTAGTGGTTGTAGACGACGTAGCCGTCACCGACGATGGTCCCGTCGTAGTCGGCGGTGATCGTGGTGGTGGCATCCGCGAACCCGCGTCCGGGGGTGACCCAGTAGCAGGTGAGCCCGGCGTTGGCCGCCACCCACATCCACGCCCCGCCCCCACCGACCCGCCAGCCCGTCTCGTCCATCACCACGCTCGGGGACGTGTTCGCCTGTTTGACCAGCTCGGCGTGCACCGGGACCACTTCCCGGCTGGCGAAGGTAGCAGACGACTGGCAGATCGCCGCTGGCGTCACGGTGATGCCGAAGCGGGCCAGCACCGCCCGGGTGCGGTCGAAGGACAGGCCGAGCCCGTAGTGCAGCCAGGCGCCCAGCGCCTTGGCGTTGGGGCCGACCGAGGATGCTGCCGCCCCCAACGCCTGCGATGTCTGCTCGCCATGGCGTCCCTGCACCCGCCGTCCGCAACCGTCGCAGTGGCCGACAGCCACGTTGAACTTGGTGACCGTGGGGGCCACCACCGGCGGGATGTCGACCTGCCACTGCTCGTCGACCCGGTCGCAGACCACGACCACTCCGCAATCGGGGCAACAGCCGGGCAGACCGGCATTCAGCTCACGGTCCGGTCGTCCCGCCGGGACGGCCCGGTGGCCGTGGCGGCCATGGGCGTCGCCGCGTGTGCGTCCCGGCCGTTTCGGGTTCACCTCCGGGCTGCCCTTGGAGAACGGGGCCGCCTGACGCTTGCCGCCCCGCCGGGAATCCTCCAACAACCGCTCCAGCTCGACGATCCGGTCCCGCTGGGCGATCAACGCCCCGTCTTTGACCGCGATCTCCCGGTCCCGCTCGGCGACGACCGCCTCGAGACGGGCCACCACCCGCTCCAACTGTGCCAGCCGGGCCGCCACATCCACACCACCAGCCTGCACCACATCGCGCGCTCAGTGGCGGACCCTCACACTCCGCGCGACCAGCACCCCGGCTAAACAAGTACGGCCGAGGTGGTTGACGCACTGTGTACACTATAGTACCTTATGCGACATTGGTCGGAATAAGCCGGCCCTGTGTCAGGGGGTAAGCAGTTGCATAAGGTTGCAGTAGCTGTTCTGTCATCGGCGGGGCTAATGGCCTTGTCGAGCGTTGCGGTGCCGAGGGCGAATGCAGCGGAACTCGGACCGAACATAACGACGTTACTGGCCGCCGACTCGGTTAGCCCTTCAACTCAGGCGCTTGTTGACGTCGAATATCTGACGGCCGGCGAGTCGCATGTGGTCGCACTCTTCCGCCAGGATGGCATTGCCCTGACCATGTCGCTCAGCCCAGCGGCGGCAACATTCCGAATCATCAATACGGCAGGCGCGGCGCCCGCTCTGGATGGCGTGGTCGCTTTCTCGAACGGGTCGGTCTCGTCGGCGGCGGTCGCCGGCTCTTTCCTTACCGCGGCCAGCCCGAGTGACCTGGGTAATGACATCGGTAAGATACTCTCCACCGCTTCAACCCTATACGGCCTTGTCGCTTGTATAGGCGCCGAACCCTGTGGGCTTGGCGCCGCGGTCTTTGGCATTGCCGGCGGAGCAGGGTTCATCCTTACCGGCGGGTACAACGAGGTGTACAATGTTCCGGTGGTCGGTCCGACATTTGTCTCTTTGGGTAACGCCGGTGGCGACATCGCTACCGAGATTATAATCGAGATCTTCAATCAAGCCGAAAACGTACTGCTTAACGGCGTGGGTACTGCACTACAGTACTACAACCTTGTGCAGGGCTGCGACCTCTACTATGGCTTCGGTTACCCCAATGGCGTTTCTGTCGGCACGAACCCCTACACCTGCCCTGTCTCAATCCAGATTTAGCCCGCCGAAGGTCCCGGACGGGCTTTCGGCCTTACTCCGACCGGGTGAAGCTCTCCTAGACACATGCTTAGCCCGTTCAGGTCCGTCGCCTTGGTGGAGTGGGTTGGCCGGTATCGGGTTCCTGTTCCGTTTCGTGCGCCGGTGTTTCATCCTAGTGACCAATGAGCGAGTCATCGTTGCGACAACGCTGGATGACGACCAGGACAGCTACCGTGTGGTCGCTCAAACACGACGGCCTCTTAACGCAGGTGCGCTCTCAGAAAGAACGTTATGGTCGGTGCTAACGGTAGGGGACAAGAGGTTCTGGATGCACCGTAATCAATTGAGCGCACTCCGGCGACGTGCTTTCGCGCCACCAAATGAGCGCTAATGACGACGAGCACCAATCCCAGTCCTCACGTAACCATTCAGCCTGTCGTCGGGTTGGCCGCGCTGGGTAGCCATGCGCCGGTGGTCCACAGGGCGGTAAGGAGGTCGAGGGCGTTGTGGCCGTGCTTGGCGCCTGTTTGGAGGTAGAAGCGGACGGTCATGAACGCGGTGGCGTTGGTCTCACTGCGGAAGTGGCCGCTCACCTTAACCTGGATCCACCGTCGTTGAGTTGACGCGCCGGGGTTGCCCATCCAACAGAAAGGCCTCCTGACCAGGGAGGATGGCGATGTCTGACGTCGCTACCGCACCTGAGTTCAGGAGGCACTTCCAGTGGGTCGAGTATCGCGCATTCTGGACCGGCTGGAGGTGTCCTTCGACGACGTCGGCTTGGTCGCCAACGCCGGGCTGGTGCTGGTGGCCACGTTGGCGGACCGCCTCGGGCTGGAGGTGCTGGTCGACGAGATGGTCCGCTTGGGTGACCGGCCGGGCGGGTTCCGGCCTGGCCGCAAGCTGCTCACCTTGGTGCATGCGATGGTCGCCGGCGCCAGCCACATCGACCATGTCGACATGCTTCGGGCCGGGGCGACGGGGAGGGTGTTGGGGCATCGGGTGATGGCCCCCTCGACGATCGGGACGTGGCTGCGGAGCTTCAGCTTCGGGCATGTCCGCCAACTCGAGGCCGCCATCGGTGTGCTCGTCGCCCGGGCGTGGCACCTCGGCGCCGGGCCCGGTGAGGGCCGTCTGGACCCCTTGACTCCTTGTAAAGAAACTCCTCACACGCCTGGCCCGTCCCGGTGGGCGGACGACGCCGCCAGGCGGCGGCCGCCCACACAGCGCTGCTCAGAAGCCCACGAGCTCAGCCGCACTATTGAGTCCGGCACGGTCGACTGGGACGACGTTCTCGCACGGCCGGAGGCGTCCTTGGTGTCGTCGAGGCGGCTGCTTGACAACGTGAGCCGGGGGTCGGGCAGGCAGGGGCGCGCGTGGTGCACGGCAGCATCGTCCGCGGACTGGTTGTGACCCTGCTCGAGACTTGGTCGCTGACCGACCCGGACCTTGAGCACGCCAGCCCGACGCCGGTGGTATGGCTGGGGAGCCGACCTGTGGCGGTGCAGGGTGCGGGTGTGCACCGCAGGTCGGCGTAGGGGCCCCAGCCATACCACGGGCGGCCGGCGTCGGGCCCGAGCGCGCCGTCGGGCGAACTCCGATCTCGGACGAGCAGTCTTGACACTGCGACTGTTAGGCGCAATGATGCGACCTATGGTCGAGCCTGACTACCGCACCCAGCGCAGCCCATCCCCCGAGGGCTCAGGCCGGGCTCGGTCGGCGTGGAAGACGTTCCACTTCGAGACAGCCCTCGACCTCACCGAGCAGGCTGGAGCTACCACCACTTCCGACGATCTGCCCGGTGACATCGTCGATGACGTTCGAGCCGCAGTCATCGAGGAGTCTGAGCTCCTCGGCTTCTGGATCGCCTGGCAGCGCGCCGGCGGCTTCGCCGGCCTCGAGCGCGCCGGCTGGAATCGGGCCACCATCTTCCGCAAGGTCCGCCGGTTCCGCACCGCTTTTAGCGCCCACCCCGACGACTACCAGCCCGACTGGATCACCCTCGACCTCCCCAAGGTGTGGGCCCAGTCGCTGCGCCGCCGCCTCGAGCCACAACCCGAGCCGTGACGACAGCCCCCGAGCAACTGCTCTACACACCCGAGGAGGCGGCCCAGGCGCTTCGCATCGGCCGTACCCGCCTCTACCAGCTGCTTGCCTCCGGTGAGATAGCGAGCATCAAGCTCGGGGGCAGCCGGCGCATCACCCCGGCGGCCCTCCGCCGTTACGTCGAGGCGCTCGCTACAGCGGAAGCCCCCGGCTCGGCGACGGTCGTAGGGGGGAGGCAGGATGGCCTCCGGCAGTCGCAGCCCCACGCAGGGGAGGGCCGCCAGGTGTTGGAGCCGGGCCGTGAACCGCTCCCTCAGCTCTTCCCGCATGAGAGGGACGCCTCATGACCATTAAGGCCCGCCAGACCAGCCGTGGGGTCCGCTACGACGTGCGGCTGCGCACGCCCGACGGCCGCCAGTACAAACGGAGCTTCCGGACCCGAAAGGAGGCCGAGGCCTTCCGTGCCCGTGAGCTGGCCGACCGGAGCCGAGGCGCCTGGGTCGACCCCGTGCGCTCGACAGTGACGCTCCGCGAGTGGGCGGCCGAATGGCTGGCCTCCGACCCGGGCAAACGGCCCTCCACCCTCGCCCGTGACGAGTCCGCGCTGCGCCTCCACATCATCCCGGCCCTCGGCGACCGGCCGCTGGCGGCGATCACCCCCTCGGACATCCAGCGCACCGTCGGCCTGTGGGCCAAGCGGTCGGCACCCCGGACGGTGCGGCGCCAGTACGACGTGCTGCGCGCCCTGCTGCACGCAGCAGTCGAGGCCGACCGGCTGGTGCGCTCACCCTGCCGCGGGATCAAGCTCCCAGCCCCGCTGGCGCTACGGCGACCGCAGCTGGCCGCCGACGACCTGGCCGCCCTGGCCCATGCCGCCGGGCCCGACAACGCCGCCATGATCTGGCTCGGTGCCGTGCTGGGCCTGCGCTGGGGCGAGTGCGCCGGGCTTCGCGTGGGGCGCATCGACCTGGCGAACCGTCGCCTCGCCGTCGTCGAGCAGGCCACCCGGGTCGCCCACGGCCGCATCGTGTTCGGACCGCCAAAGTCTGAGGCCGGCCGGCGGACCCTCAGCCTGCCCGTCGAGCTGGCCGAGCTCCTCGCCGCCCACCTCGCGCGCCGGCGCCTCGACGCCACCACCACCCCCGACGCGCTGGTGTTCACCTCACCGAACGGGCAGGTGCTCGACTACGGCCACTGGCGCCAACGTGTGTGGGCGCCCGCGTGCCGGGCCTGCGGGCTCGAGGGCGTCACCTTCCACGACCTGCGACGGGCCAACGCCACTGCTCTCGTCGCCGAGGGCGTCGACCTCAAGACCGCCCAGACCCGTCTCGGCCACTCCGACCCTCGGCTGACCCTTGCCGTCTACGCCCAAGCCACCACCGACGGCGACCGGCGTGCCGCCGACCAGGTCGCCGCCCGGCTCATGGCCGCAGCCGGCGGCACCCCCGCTGACGGATGTGCCATAGATGTGCCATGGAGGCACTCCGGTGAGCGACCCGCCAAGGTGCTCAGGCCGCTGACCTGCACCTTCGTGAGTCGGGAAGGCGGGATTCGAACCCGCGGCCTCAGCGTCCCGAACGCTGCGCGCTAACCAAGCTGCGCTACTTCCCGGAGCCGCCGATGGTAGTCGACCGGCCGCAGCCGGTCAGGCCGGCCGGGATGGCCGTGGGGACGACCCCCGGCGGCTATGCGGGCCGGTCGACGTCGTCGTCGCCGAAGGGCACGGCGACGGGCACCGGCTGGTAGGTGTCGTCGTGCCAGGCGCCACCGGCGAGGATGGTGCGCACAGCCCGGCGCACGCGCATCGGGTCGAGGGGCTTGAGCAGCCAGCCGTCGACGCCGCTGCGCCGGGCCAGGAACACGTCGGGCCGCCGGTCGAGCACCAGGAGCACCTTGCACGGCTCGAGACGGCCGGCGTCGGCTTCGAGGCGCAGGTCGAGGGCGGCGGCGATGCCGCCCATGGCGCCGATCTGGTTGTCGAGGATCGCCAGGTCGACGGGCCGCGCGTCGATCGACGTGCGCACCTCGTGGCCGGTGCGCACCCAGCGCACGGTGGTGCCGGGGCCGTCGACGACGGCGGCCAGCTCGGCGTAGATGGCGGCGCTGTCGGTGGCGATGAGCACCTCGGTCACGGGGGCGGAGGGTACCCGTGTCGCCGCCCCGGGTACCATCCCGGCCGGGATCCACCGTGGGTCCGAGGCGACGCGCGGCGGGCTCCGGGCTGCCCGGGGTCGCCCCGCAGGAGGTTGCGTGCTCACCATCCAGCAGGACACGACGCCCGAGGGCTACACGATCTGCCGACCCGTCGGCGAGCTCGACGCCTTCACCGTCAGCCAGTTCCGCCAGGCCCTGGCCGAGATGGCGTCGAACTCCCGCCTGCTGATCGACATGTCGGGCGTGCCCTTCGTCGACTCCGCCGGCCTTGGCGCCCTCATCGGCGGCATCCGCCGCGTGCGCGAGCTCGGTGGCGACGTGGCCGTGTCGTGCAACCGCCCGACGCTGCTGCGGCTGCTGCGCACGACGGGGTTCGACCGCATCGTCACCGTGGCCGACTCGATCGAGGAGGCCACGGCTGCCCTCACGGAGGGCAACGGTCGGGACGACGCCTGAGCGGCCCGACGCGAGCCGGGCCCGGCGGCGGGCGGCCGCTCGACCGCACCGCCGGGTCGCAGCGCCGCTGCAGCAGGCCGGCTACGACGACGCGAAGAGGTGCCCGGCGACCAGGCCGAGGCCGGCGAGGTCGTGCACGTCGTCGGCGAGCATCGGCACCCGTACCACGGCCGCCCCGGTGACCCGGCGGGTCAGCAGGTCGACGTAGCGCTCCTCGGCGCGGGCGACGTCGTCGAGGTCGCGGGCGTTGCGCACCAGGCCGGCGAGGGGGCCGCCGTCGATGTCGGTGGCGCCGACCGCCGGCGCCGGGCCGAAGCGGGGGAGCAGCCGGTTGACGACCAGCACCTCGGTGTGCTGGCCGGACGAGTCGAGGCGGCCAGCGAAGAACAACGACTCGTCGACCGCGTCACGGCGGGGGGCCGACACCACCACGAAGGCGGTGGCCGGGTCGTTGACCAGGGCGTCGACCTTGGTGAAGCGGTCGCGAAAGCCCTGCTCCATGCCCTCGAAGGCCACGAAGAACGCGACGGCGTCGCGTACCACCGCCCCGCCGATCACCCGCGACACCGCTTTGAGCAGCCCCTGGGTGGCCATGTTGAACGCCCGCAGCCCGGCTCGGGTCGGGGTCATCAGCACCCGGAAGAACCGGTTGTTGAGGAACCGCAGCAGGCGGGCGGGGGCGTCGAGGAAGTCGAGGGCGTGGCGGGTGGGCGGCGTGTCGACCACCACCAGGTCGAAGCGGCCGTCGGTGGCCAGCTCGTAGAGCTTCTCCATGGCCATGTACTCCTGGGTGCCTGACAATGCACCGGAGATGTTGCGGTAGAGCCGGTTGTCGAGGATGGCCTTCGCCTGGTCGGGGCCGGCGGCGTAGCGGGTGATCACCTCGTCGAAGGTGGTCTTGACGTCGAGCATCAGGGCCCACAGCTGGCCGTCGCCTTCCCAGCTGGGCTCGACCCGGCGGGGGTCGTTGGTCAGCTCGCCGAGGCCGAGCGCGTCGGCGAGCCGCTTGGCCGGGTCGATGGTGACCACCACCGCCCGCCGCCCCCGCCGGGCCGCCTCGAGGGCCAGGGCGGCGGCCGTGGTCGTCTTGCCGACCCCGCCCGGGCCGGCGCAGATGACCACCCGGCGGGAGGTGATCAGCCCGAGCAGCGGCCCGTCGCTCCCGGCGCCTTCCGCCGCCTGCGGGGCCGGGCTCACGGGAGACCCCCGATGCCGTCGGCCAGCGCGTCGACGAGGACCCCGAGGTGCTCGGGGCCGATCTCGGTGGTCATCAGTTGCGGCAACACCAGCTGCGGCAGCGGCAGCCCGGCGGCCAGCCGGTCGACCTGGGCGGCCTGCAGCTCCTGGCGGCGGCGGCGGAAGGTGGCGGCGGCCTCCAGCGACTCGACCTCGGCCGGGAGCAGCGACGCCCCCGCCTCGGCTGCTGCGGCGGCCGCCGGGGGGAGGTCGAGCACCGCCCACACCCCGTTGACGACGATGGGTGCCAGCTTGACCTGGGCGCGGTCCTCGAGCAGGTAGGCGGTCTCGATGGCCTCGTTGACCGGCGTCTCCTCCGGGAGGGTCACCAGCATGACCTCGCAGCGGGCCGGGTCGGCGATCATCTCGGCGACGGCGGCGGCCTGCTGGTTGATCGGCCCGACCTCCACGGCGTCGACCAGGCCGCGGGCGCTGGCGAGGAAGGTGACGGCGTGCCCGGCCGCCGGCGCGTCGACCACCACCAGCTCCGCCTTGCGGTCCAGCTCCAGCGACTTGATCTTGCCGAGCACGAGGATGTCGCGGATGCCCGGGATGGCCGTGGCCACCACGTCGAGGGTGCCGGTGGAGGCCAGGCGCTTGGAGATGCGGCGCAGGCCGTGGTCGTCGAGGTACTCGACCAGGGCGTCGTCGGCGGTGATCTGGCGGGCCCGCAGCGCCGCCCCGCCCGTGCGGGCGGGCCCGGCGACCACGACCTCGTCGTAGCCGAGCGGGCTGCTCCGGCCGAACAACGTGGGGAGGGCCAAGGTGCCCTCCACGTCGACCAGCAGCGTGTCGATGCCGAGCCGGGCGGCGAGCAGCCCCACCGCGGCGGTCACCGTCGACTTGCCGACGCCGCCCTTGCCCGCCACGACCAGCACGCGGGAGGACGTGAGGAATGCCCTGGCGTCCACGCGGCGGCACCCTACCCACCCGCGCCCGGCTACACGGAGGGCCCTTGATGATCGGGACGAAGTAGGACTACGTTCGCCCTCGCTTCGCTTCGATGGGGGGATCCACATGGCAGTAGCAGCGCAGGTCGGCGAGCTGTGGCAGACCAAGGCGGCATGTCGCGGCCCGCACGCCGCGGTGTTCTTCCCGCCGCCGCACTTCGAGCGCAAAGACGACCGGGAGGAGCGCGAGGCGCGCGCCAAGTCGATCTGCGCCGGTTGCCCGGTGCGGCGGCCGTGCCTCGACTACGCCGTCGCCATCCGCGAGCCGCACGGGATCTGGGGCGGGCTCTCCGAGGCGGAGCGACGCCCCCTCACCACCAACTGAAGGGCCCCAGAGGCGCGAACCGGACGAGGCAGGAGCAAGTCGACCAGGGCCGTCACGCGGCGTCTCGGGAGGTCTAGCCTGCGCCGACGGTGCCATCCGACCCCGCAGCGCAATCGCCCGACCACTTCGTGTGGCAGGCGACGAAGGTCGGTGATCGGTGGGCGAACTACGGCGTGGCGGGCGACGGGATGCCGGTGCTGTTCCTGCACGGGTGGGCCCTCGGCCAGCACGCCTACAAGCGGGCGCTGAAGCGCCTGGTCCGGCACGGCTGCCGGGTCTACGCGCCGGCCATGCCGGGCTTCGGCGGCAGCGACGACCTGCCCGGCGACCGCTTCGGGCTGGCCGGCTACGCGGCGTGGGTGGCGGAGTTCCTCGACGCCGTCGGGGTCGACGAGCCGGTGTTCGCCGTCGGGCACAGCTTCGGCGGGGCGGTCGCCACCAAGCTGGCCCACGACCACCCCGACCGGGTCGGCCACTTGGTGCTGGTCAACGCGGTGGGCGGCTCCACGTGGCTGCGGGCCGGCACCAAGGTGCGCTCGATGGCGGAGCGCCCGCTGTGGCACTGGGGCATGTCGTTCCCGACCGACCTGCTGGAGGTGCGCAACCTGGTCACGCTGGTGTCCGCCCTGGTCGAGGACGCCCTGCCCAACGCGGTGACCAACCCGCTGGTGTTGGTGCGGGCCGGCCAGCTGGCCCGCCGGGCCGACCTCACCGCCGAGCTCGGGGCGCTGCGCGAGCGGCGGCTGCCGGTGGTGGTGCTCTGGGGCGACAAGGACACGGTGGTGCCCCGGGCCAGCTTCGAGGCGCTCTGCAACGCCGTCGGCGCCGCCGGCACCGTCGTCCCGGGGCGGCACTCGTGGTTGCTGGCCGACCCCGACGCGTTCGGCGAGGTGATGCGCAACAGCCTGTCGGTGGCCCTCGCCGCCCGTGGCCTGGCTGCGTTGGAGGAAGCGGAGGCCGCGCCGGGCGCGGGCCGCGCCACCTCCCGCTCGGCGCGGGGCCGGGTGCCGCGGCCCCAGCCGATGACGCCGGTGGGCTAGGCCCGACCCGCGTCGTCACCGGCCGCGGTGGGGCGGGCAGCCGGGAGTCGGGGGCCGCCGACGCGCAGCTCGCCGCGGCGGCGGGTGACCCCGGTGGCGTCGAGCAACGACAGCAGCGGCAGCACGTGCTTGCGGGACGAGCCGAGGGCGTCGCGCACCTGCGCCACGGTGATCCCGTCGGGCGACCCCTCGAGCAGGCGGGCGACCTCGCCGGCGGCGGCATCGACGGCGGCGGCCGACCACCAGATGCCGTCGCGCTCGACGACCCTGCCGGCTGCCTGGAGTTGGCGCAGCAGCGGGCGGGGCACGCCGTGCTCATGGGGTGCCGGCGGCGCCCACGGGGTGGCCTCGAGGGCGTCGAGCCAGGGGTGGTGCAGCTCCAGGCGTTCGTCGCGGGCGGCTCGGCGCCGGGCCCACCCGTCGCGCACCTCGAGGTCGGGGGTGCGGCTGGTCAGGTCGGCGAGCAGGGCCCGCTGGCGTTCGTCGAGGCCGGCGACCTCGAGGCCGAGCTCACCCGCCGACGCCAGCTGCTCGGCCAGCCGGTCGAGGGCGGCGGCGCGGGCGGCGGGGTCGACCACGAAGCGGCCCACGTCGGGCGCCACCCGCTCGCCGGTGAGGCGGCCCAGCAGCTCGGCGTCGACCCAGCCCCGCTCGGCGACCACCCGGCCGACGTCGATCGACGGGCGGGCCCGGGACGCCGGCAGCACCGGGTCGACGTCGAGCACCAGCCCTCCGCCGATCGTCTCGCCCCGGCCCTGCTCGCGCAGCACGTAGCGGTCGCCGGGCAACCACGGCACGGGCACCGGCAGGTGCAGCCGCACCAGGCCGGAGGCCCCCGCCTCGATGGCGTCGGGGCCGAGGATGCGCACCCCCACCGGGTGCTCGGCGGTGCCGGCGTAGAGGGCGTAGGCACCCCGGCGCGACACGGCGTGGTCGAGGGCGTCGAGCACCTGCAGGCTGGCGTCGGCCCGGCGGGTGGGCGCCCACTGGCCGGGGCGCACGAGAGCGTCGCCCCGGCCGATCTCGTCGCGCGCGGCGCCGACCAGGTTGAGCGCCACCCGGGTGCCGGGCGCTGCCTCGGTGACGGTGGCGCCGTGCACCTGCAGGCCGCGCACCCGCAGCTCGCGTCCGGCGCGCGCCGCCCGGCCGCCGCCCACGGCCGCCAGCACGTCACCGACCCGCAACGCGCCCCCGGCGAGGGTGCCGGTGACGACGGTGCCGGCACCGCGGGCGGAGAACGCCCGGTCGACCCACAGGCGGGGGCGGCCGACGTCGGCCGCGGTCGGGGTGACCGCGAGCAGCGCGGCCAGGGCGCCGGCGAGGTCGTCGAGGCCGCGACGGCTGAGGCTGTCGACGGCGACGACCGGCGCGCCCGCCAGGCCGGTGCCGGCCAGCCGGCCGCGCACCTCGTCGGTGGCGGCGTCCAGGCGGGTGGCGTCGACGAGGTCGGCCTTCGTGAGGGCCACCACCCCGGTGTCGACCCCGAGCATGGCCAGGATGCGCAGGTGCTCCTCGGACTGGGGCTTCCAGCCCTCGGTGGCCGCCACCACCAGCACCACGGCGTCGACCGCGCCGACCCCGGCGAGCATGTTGCGCAGGAAGCGCACGTGGCCGGGCACGTCGACCCACGAGACGTCGTGGTCGCCGACCCGGCCGGGGGCGAAGCCGAGGTCGATGGTGAGGCCGCGCGCCTTCTCCTCGGCCCAACGGTCGGGGTCGACCCCGGTGAGGGCCAGCACCAGTGACGACTTGCCGTGGTCGACGTGGCCGGCGGTGGCGACGACGTGCATCAGCGGGCGCCGCCGGCGTTCGCCGTCTGGGGCCGCCGGGTGCGGCGGCGGGCCGGGGTGGGCGTCACCGGCCGGCGAGGCCGCGGGCGGCGGCGGCGACGACGGCGTCGTCGGCCGGGTCGACGGTGCGCAGGTCGAGCACCGTGCGCCCGGCGGTGACGCGGGCGATCACCGGCGGCGACGCCGCCCGCAGGGCGGCGGTGTGGTCGCCGTCGAGGGCGACGCCGGCCGAGGGGAGGTCGTGGCCGGGTTGCGAGCCGCCGCCGAAGACCGCGGCGGTGTCGACGACCTCGCCGACGCCGAGGGCGGCGGCGCGGGCCCGCAGCTCGGCGACGGGGCGGCGGGCCATCGCCCACAGCGGCAGGGCGGCCGCCTCGCCCCGCAGGTAGGCGAGGGCCGTCTCCTGCAGTGCGGCGAGCACCATCGCGCCCGGCCGGAGCGCCCGGGCCAGGGGGGTGCGGGCACAGCGGGCGACGAGGTCGGCACGCCCGGCGATGACGCCGGCCTGCGGGCCGCCGAGCAGCTTGTCGCCCGAGAAGGTGACCAGCGCCGCTCCCTCCGCGAGCAGCTGGGTGACGCCCGGCTCACCGGCCAGCCACGGCTGGGGGCCGCCCAGCCACGGGGTGCGGGCGTCGAGCAGGCCCGACCCGGCGTCGACGACGACCGGCGGCCCGAGGCCGGCCAGGGCCCGCACCCCGACCGCCTCGGTGAAGCCGGTGATGCGGTAGTTCGACGGGTGCACCTTGAGCACCGCGGCGGTGGCGTCGGTGAGCGCGCCGCGGTAGTCGCCCAGGCGCGTCCGGTTCGTGGTGCCCACCTCGACCATCCGGGCCCCCGACCCGGCCAGCACGTCGGGGATGCGGAACCCGCCGCCGATCTCGACCAGCTCACCGCGGCTGACCACCACCTCGCCGCCGGCGCCCTCCTCGCCCCCCCGGACGGCACCGGGCCCGGCGACGGCGGTGAGGGCCAGCAGGATCGCAGCGGCGCCGTTGTTCACCACGGCGGCCGCCTCGGCGCCCACCGCCCGGGCCAGCAGCGCACCCGCCCCCCGGTCGCGGGCGCCGCGCCGGCCGGTCGCCAGGTCGAGCTCGACGCTGGCGTAGCGCACCGGCCCGGCCGGGGCGCGTGGCGTGGACGGCGACCGGCCCAGGTTGGTGTGGAGCAGCACGCCGGTGGCGTTGACCACCGGCCGCAGCAGGGCGGCGGCGGTGGCCTGCGCCCGCTCCCGCGCCTGCGCCGGGTCGCCGGCGGCGATGGCGGCCCGGGCGGCGTCGACCAGCAGCGGGTGCGGCAGCCCGGTGTCGGCGAGGTCGCGGGCCAGGGCGTCGACCGACGGGGGGCGGGGCGAGGGGACGGGCGGCACCGCTGTGGATGCTAGGGACTGGCCTGCGGCAAGCTGGCGGTCCCATGGCGTGGCGCTGGGTCTGCCACGAGGCCGACCTCCCCGACCGGTCCGGCCTCGGGGTCGTCGTCGACGGCCTCCACCTGGCCGTGTTCCGGGGCCCGTCGGGGGTGTGGGCCCTCGACGACGCCTGCGCCCACACCGGCGCACCGTTGCACCGCGGCACCGTGGAGGGCAGCTGCCTGCGCTGCCCGTGGCACGGGTGGCGCTACCACCTGGCGACCGGCGCCCACCTGACCCTCTTCGGCAGCCGGCCCGGGGTGCGCACCTGGCCGGTGCGCGTGGTCGACGGCGAGGTCGAGGTGGACCTGCCCTGACCAGCCTCCGGCCGGGTCGGCCGCGGCTGCACTCGCGTCGGGCGCCGCCCCGTGCCAGGCTGGCGGCCCCATGCGGCTGGTGTTGCGGATACTCCGGGTCGTCTTCTCGTCGGTCTACCTGACCATCGTCACCGTGGTGGCCGCCCCCTTGGTGCTGGTCGCGACCGTGCTCGCCGGGCTGCTGTTCCTGCCGCTGCCGGCCACCATCCCGGTGCCCAAGGCCAGGGCCGTCGCGCTGCCGTCGACCGTCTACTCCCAAGACGGCCGGCCCATCGGCTACTTCGAGCAGGCCAGCGACCAGAACGTGCCGGTCGCGGAGTCCGACATCCCCGACGTGGTCAAGGAGGCGGTGATCGCCGACGAAGACCGGAACTTCTACAAGCACGGCGGCATCGACCTGCGCGGGACGCTGCGGGCCCTCCTGGCCAACCTGCGCAACGACAAGGTGGTGCAGGGCGGGTCGACCATCGCCCAGCAGTACGTGAAGCTGGCCTACCTGAACTCGTCGCGCACCTTGGTGCGCAAGGTGCGCGAGGCGATCCTCGCCAGCCAACTCGAGCGGGAGGCGCCCAAGAGCGAGATCCTCTACCGCTACCTCACCCTGGTGTACTTCGGCGACGGCAACTACGGCGTCGGGGCGGCGGCGGAGAACTACTTCAAGGTGCCCGTCAGCCAGCTCGACGCCTCGCAGGCGGCCACCCTCGCCGGGCTCATCCCCGCCCCCTCCGACCGCAGCCCGACGGTGAACATCGCCGCCGCCGAGAAGTACCGGGAACTGGTGCTCGGCAAGATGGCGCAGCAGGGGTACCTCACCAGCGCCCAGTACCAGCAGGCCCTCGCCTCCCGCCTGGTGGCCGCCCCCGCACCGGGCCAGCCGGCGCCGCCGGCCGGCGCCACGGTGGTCTACGGCCACGTCGTCGCCGTCAGCCCGTTCCCGGCCTTCCTCGACTACCTCTACAAGTGGCTGCGCGCCAACGGGTACAGCGACCAGCAGATCTACTCCGGGGGGCTGCGCATCCAGACCACGATGAGCGTCGACCGGGAAGAGCAGGCGATGGCCGCGGTCGGCGCGACCATCCAGGGCACGCCGTCGGACCTGGAGATGGCCATGGCGTCGGTCGAGCCGCAGACCGGCTTCGTGCAGGCCATCGTCGGCGGGCGCGACTTCCAGCGTGTCGGCGACGACAACTACGCCTTGGCCGGCTGCGACCCCGTCGTCGCCGGGTCCGACCCGCCGGCCACCTGCTGGGACGGCAACGACATCTCCAACGAGGGCAGCCCGGGCCGCCAACCAGGGTCGTCGTGGAAGCCGTTCGTGCTGGCGACCGCGTTCGGGCAGGGCATCCAGCCGACCGCCACCTACCCGGCGCCCTACATCCTGCAGATCCCCGGCTGCACGCTGCTGCGCGGCCAGCCGCCGTCGGCGTGCCAGGTGCACAACGACGTCGAAGGCGAGGGCGGAGGGTCGCTCACCCTCGCCGCCGCCATGGCCGCGTCGGTCAACACCGTGTACGCCCAGTTGGTGGCCCAGGTCGGCTGCGCCAACGTGGCCCGCACCGCCAAGGCCCTGGGCGTGCAGTCGGCGTACTACTCCACCAAGAAGTTCCCCTACTGCCAGACCTACGCGCTCGGTGAGCTCGACGTGTCGCCGCTCGACATGGCCTCCGCCTACGGGGTCTTCGCCGACCACGGCCAGCGGGCGGCGCCGACGCCGGTGCTCGAGATCGTCGGCCCGACGGGCAAGGTGCTGGTCGACAACATCACCAAGCCGCCGGCCACCACCCAGGCCATCCCCGCCAACGTCGCCGACAACGTCACCAACGTGCTCCAAGGCGTGCTGGCCCCGGGGGGGACCGCTGCGGGCCATCCCCTCTCCCGGCCGGCCGCCGGCAAGACCGGCACCACCAACAACGAGACGAACGCCTGGTTCACGGGCTACACCCCGACGCTGTCCACGTCGGTGTGGATGGGGTTCGGCAGCAGCCAGAGCAAGAGCCTCGACGGCGTGAAGGGCGTCAACCCCCTCGTCGGCGGCACCCTGCCGGCGGCCACGTGGGCGGCCTACATGACCCAGGCGTTGGCCAACGTGCCGGTCACCCCGTTCAACCAGCCGGCGCCCATCGTGGCGCCCACCGCGGCGGCCGCCCTGGGCTCGAGCCACCCGAAGACCCCGCCCACGGTCGGGCCCGGCCGGGCCGACTCGCCTGCGCCGCTGCCCGCCGGGGGCCCCTACACCGTCCCGCCCTACCAGACGCCCCAGGCCGTCTCCCCGGCCGAGCCGGTGTTCCCCGTCACCGACACGACGACCACGCTGCCGACCGCGCCGGGCGGGGGGCCGCCGCCGTCCGACCTGGGGGGCTCGTCCTCGTCCTCGTCGTCGTCGTCGACCTCGTCGACCAGCACCCCGTCGACGACCACGACCTTCCCCGTCAGGCCCTGATCCCCCGCCCGCCCGTCTGCCCGCCTGGCCGGGCCAGGGGGGGGCCTGCGGGTCACGACGACGCCGGGATGGCGCCGCCAGGGCAGGAGAGCACCTTCGAGCAGGCAGCCTGCACGTAGGGCGACGACCACACCTGGTCGGGGGCGAAGCCCAACGGCGCGTAGGTGCGGGAGCTGACTGCCAGCACCTGCCCGGCGCTGGTGACCAGCGGGCCCCCCTGGAAGGCGGGGCCGAGGGGGGCGTCCTGCTCGATGCCGCTGGACGACACGTCGGTGACCAGGCCCTGGCTGAGCGAAGCCCCCGCGCTGCCCTGGCCCGAGACCGCGTAGACCCGCTCGCCGACCGTCGGCGCCGGGCTGGCGGGGGCGACGGCCACAGCCGGGAGGCCGCCCCTGGGCAGCACGACCAGGGCGAGGTCGTAGGTGGGATCCCAGCTGCGCACGGTCACCTGGGTCGACGCGCCCGCACCCTGCTGCACGTAGACCGGCGGGCCGGGGGCGGTCGTGGCCGCCTTGATCGTCGCGTAGGAGGTCAGGAGCAGCGACTGGGTGGCGCTCGACGAGATCACGAACGCAGTGCCGACCGACGCCTGCCCGGCCTGGTCGAGGGTGTGCACGTAGAACACCGACGGGGCCAGCTGGCGGGTCAACTTGGCCAGGGTCTCGGGGCTGGCCTCGAGGGCCTGGATGGGCCCGAGCGACGACTGGATCTGCGCCTTGTCGTCGGCCGTCTCCGCCTTGAGCGTGGCCTCGGCGTCGCTGAACGCCTTCTTGTACCCGTTGACCAGGGCGTTGACCCGGTCGTCGGACTGGTTCAGCTTGTACTGGTAGTAGGAGTACAGGACCACACCGGACAGGCCGGCCCCGATGGCGAAGGCCAGGATGAACGCCGTCAGGCCCAACAGCGTCCGGGGCAGGACCCGGTGGCGCAGCGGCATCCGCGCCACCGGGGGCGCCGGGGCTGCCGGGGCCACCGGGCCGGTGTCCGCGCCGGCGCCGTCGGCCCGCTCGGCGCGGGCCGTGGCGGCGGCGTGCGCATCGGCGATGGCCCTCGTCGACCGCCGTGACCGCCGACGGGGGGCGGCGGCGTCGTCGAAGAGCTGGCCGGCGGGCACTGCCTCGGTGGGCGGCCCGTCGTCACCGGGAGAGGCCATGGTGGCGGCAACCGTACCGTGGCCAGTCTGCAGCGGCGGGGCGCACCGGCCCGCCGGCCGCGCCCGCCCGGCCGAGGTCGCCGGGGCCACCGGGCGCGGCGGGCGTGGCGCCGGTAGCGTCGCCGCCGTGGGCGAGGGGCGTCGGGCTGCAGGCGGCGGCGCATGAGCGGCGCCACCGTGCCGGTCGCTCCGGCGGCCGCAGGCGACGACCGCCCGACCGGCGTCCCCCTCGACGTCGCGCCGGGGGTGCGCTGCGTGCTGGCGCCCAACCCCGGCCTGATGACCGGGCGCGGCACCAACACCTATTTGGTCGGCGGTGACCGGCTGGTCGTGGTCGACCCCGGTCCCGACGACGATGCCCACCTGGCGGCGCTGGTGGCCGCCATCGGCACGGCGGCGGTGGCGGCCGTGGCCGTCACCCACACCCACGTCGACCACTCGCCCCTTGCCGCCCGATTGGCCGCCGTGACCGGGGCGCCCGTGCTGGGGTGGGGGCCGGCACCCGACCTGCCCGCCCACGTGCACCGGCTCGCGCCGACCGCCGGCGGCGCAGCCCCGAGCTCCCCCGGCCACGGGCACGGGCTCGACGGCCACGACCGGGCCTTCGCCCCCGACCGCCGGCTGGTCGACGGCGACCACCTCGAGGCCGACGGCCACCGGCTCGTCGCCGTGCACACCCCCGGCCACTGCTCCAACCACCTCTGCTTCGAGGTCGCCGACACCGGCCTCCTGCTCTCGGGCGACCACGTCATGTCGGGCTCGACGGTGGTGATCGCCCCACCCGACGGCGACATGGCGGCGTACCTCGAGTCGCTCGAGGTCGTGCGCCGCCGCCGCCCGAGCCGCATCGGCCCGGGCCACGGCCCCGTGATCGACGACCCCGCCGCCGTGCTCGAGGCGTACGTCACCCATCGCCAGGCCCGGGAGGCGGCCGTGCTGGCCACGCTGCCCGCCCCCGGCGGCGAGGGGGTCACGGCCGAGGCTGTCGTGGCCCGGCTCTACGCCGACGTGCCCGCCGCCCTGCACCCCGTCGCCCGGTTCTCGGTGTGGGCCCACCTGCGCAAGCTGGCCGCCGAGGGCAGAGCCGCCACGGCCGATGCCGACGACCTCGCCGCACCGTGGTGGGCGGCCGACGGTGCCGCCGGGCGCTGAGCCCACCCTCCCGGGCTCGACCGGCGGCGCCCGACCGGCGTCGGTCGACCGGCCGGGGGCTCAGCCGGCGTGCAGCTCCGACGCGGTGCGTGCCGGTCAGGCCGGCCGCGGCGCCGTCGTGGCCGCGGGGGCCTGACCGCTCGAGCCGGTGGCGGGCGGGGCGCCCGCCCACAGCGGCCCGCACGCCAGGGCGCACCCCGCGGCGCGCAGGGCGTCGGCCTGCTCGGTGGTGGCCACCCCCTCGGCGGCAGGCCGTGCCCCGAGGGCCCGCCCCAGCCCGGCGAGGGCGGCCACCACGTCGGGCTCGCCGGCATCGGTGCCGAGCGGTCCCACGTGGGTCGTGTCGAGCACCACGATCGCCGGCGCCGCCCGTCGCACCACCGCGGGGCTCGCGCCCCCCGACCCGAACCCGCTCAGGCCCAGCCCGACGCCCAGGGCGTGCAGGTCGGCGATGCTGCGCCACACGACGCTGCCGCCGGCCGCCACGACCTGCTCGTCGACCTCGACGAGCAGCCTGGCCGGCTCGAGGTGGTGGCGGCCCAGCATGCCGGCGACCAGGGCGCCGAGGCGGGGCTGGCGGAGCTGGCGGGCCGAGACGGGTACCCACACGGCCCCGACCTGGGGGTGGGCGGCGGCCTCCGCGCAGGCGGCGTCGAGCAGTCCGGCACCCACCGACACCGCCAGGCCGCTGCGCTCGGCCGCTTCGGCGACCTCCGAGCCGTCGGCCAGCCGGCCCACGGGGAGGCCCCGCCCGTCGAGCAGGTGGAGGCCGGCGGTGCGCCCGACCGTGCGGCCGTCGGCCAGGTCGACCACCGGGGCGTAGGCGACCACCATCTCGCCGTGGTCGAGGGTCTGGCGCAGCGTCTCGGCCGCGGCGAGGTGCTGCTGGTCGGCGCCGGCCATGCCCGGCCGGTGCAGCTGGCAGCGGCCGCCCCCGGACCGCTTGGCCAGGTACATGGCGGCGTCGGCCCGGGCCACCAGGCCGGCCGCCCCGGCGCGCCCGTCGCCGAGCGCCACGCCGACGCTGGCCGTCACCCGCAGGTGGCGCCCGGCCAGGTGGTAGGGCTGGCTCAGGGCCACTTGCACCCGCAGGGCGATCTCGGTGGCGACGTCATCGCTGTCGACCCCGGCGGCGAGCACGACGAACTCGTCACCGCCGAGCCGGCCGACGATGTCGCCCGGCCGGACTGCCCGGCGCAGCCGCTCGGCGGCGGCCACCAGGAGCTCGTCGCCGACGGCGTGGCCGAGGGTGTCGTTGACGCCCTTGAACCCGTCGAGGTCGGCGAACAGCACGGCCGCCTGGCGCATGGCGGCGAGGCTGCGCACCAGGTTCCCCCGGTTGGCCAGGCCGGTCAGGCCGTCGTGGTCGGCCCGGTACGCGAGCGCAGCGGCTTCGGCCACCTGGTCCGCGTAGTCGACGGTGACCACCACGGCGTCGACCTCGGGGTCGGCGGTGGCATCGACCATGCGCACGTGCACCTCGTCGTGCCCGTCGGGCCCCAGCAGGCGACAGGTCGTGTCGACCGTGGTGGCCCGGTGGGCGATCAGCCGGCGGAAGGCGCCGGCGACCGCCCGTCGGTCGTCGGGGTGCACGAGGTCGATCGGGCGGACCGAGCGCAGCAGCGGCCGCAGCGCCGGCGACACCCATCGCAGCCGGCCGGTGCGGTCGGTCAGCAGGACCCGGACGTGCGCGGGCTCGACCACGGCGTCGAGGAGCGCCGCGGGCAGACCGTCGGCCACCGATCGCGACGCCTCACCCACTCCGCGCACCTACCCCGTGGCGCCGAGGGGTAAAGCTGCGGGCGGTGCGGCTGCGGCTCGGCGCCGGGACGCGGCGTCAGGCGGTGGCCGGTGCCGCACCGAGCGCGGCCTCGACGGCGTCGAGCATGTGGGCGGTGCAGTCGCGCACCTCCACCACCGGGGCGATGCGCTCTACGGCGTCGACGAGGGCGCGCAGCGCCCCGGCCGCCGGGCCGTCACCGAGCACGGCGGGCACGCCGGTGTCGCCGCCGGCCGACACGGCGGGCTGGATGGGGATGCTGGCCAGCAGGGGCACCCCGACCTCCGCCGACAGCCGGGCGCCGCCTCCCGAGCCGAACAGCTCGTGGTGCAGGCCGCTCGGGTCGGTGAAGCCGCTCATGTTCTCGATGACGCCGGCCACCCGCAGGTACCCGCGGCGGGCCATGTCGACGGCACGGCTGGCCACCTTCTGGGCGGCGAGGGCCGGGGTGGTGACCACCAGCAGCTCGGCCCGGGGCAGCATGCGCGCCAGGGCCATCTGGATGTCGCCGGTGCCCGGGGGCATGTCGACGAGGAGGTAGTCGAGGTCGCCCCAGGCTGCGTCCTCGACGAAGTGCTGCAGCGCGCGGCTCTGCATGAGCCCCCGCCACATGACCGCTTCGTCTTCCTCGCTGAGCATGCCCATCGACAGCACCCGCAGCTCGCCGGCGCCGACGGGCTTGACCGCCGGTTGCATGCGGGGGCGGCCGGCCGGGCCGGCCCCGGCCTCCACCCGCTCGGCGATGCCGAGCATCCGGGTCATCGAGAACCCGCCGATGTCGGCGTCGAGGACGCCGACGGTGTACCCGCGATGGGCGAGGCCGGCGGCCAGGTTCGCCGTCACCGACGACTTCCCCACCCCCCCCTTGCCCGACGACACGGCGAGCACGCGGGTGCGCCCCGGCAGGTCGATCTCGGGGGCACCCTCGCGCGCCTTCCAGCGGGCGCGGGCCATGAGGGCCCGCTTCTGCTCCGCTTCCATCTCGCCGGTGCGCACGACCACCGACGTGACCCCCGGCAGTGACCCCACGCGGGCCTCGACGTCACCGGTGATCTGATGGCGCAGGGGGCACGCCGCCGTGGTCAGGGCCACGTGCACGGTGACCCGCCCGTCGCCGTCGGCCTCCGCTCGCTGGTACATGCCGAGATCGACGATGTCGTCGCCGAGCTCCGGGTCGATCACGCCACGCAGCGCCGAGCGCACGGCTTCGAGATCGACGGTCACGACCCCAATGTACGGTCGGGGGCGCACCTCCGGTAGCCTCCGAGCAGCACCCGGTGCAGAGGAGGATCCACCTGTGACCACGATCGAGACCCCCGCCGCCATCGCCCTCACCGAGGCCGCTGCGGCCAAGGTCGGCGAGCTGATCGCCCAAGAGGGCAATCCCGAGCTCGCACTGCGCGTCGCCGTGCGGCCCGGCGGCTGCTCCGGCTTCTCCTACGAGATGTTCTTCGACAGCGACGTCGCCGCCGACGACGTGACCAGCACCTTCGGCGCGGTCCGGGTCGTCGTCGACCCGTCGAGCGCAGCGCTGCTCGTCGGCGCCACCCTCGACTACAAAGACGGCCTCACCGACGCCGGGTTCTCGATCAACAACCCGAACGCCACGCGCACCTGCGGGTGCGGCCAGTCGTTCAGCTGATCTGAGCCGCTGCGCCTGACCGTCGACGGCGTCGCCGTCGACTTCGACGACAACGGCGGCACCCTCCTCGACGCGCTGCGCGAGCAGCTCGGGATCCGCTCGGTGAAGGACGGCTGCTCGCCGCAGGGCCAGTGCGGGTGCTGCACCGTCCTGGTCGACGGCCGGCCCCGGGTGGCCTGCGTGACACCGCTCCGGAGGGTCGCCGACCGCGAGGTCACCACCGTCGAGGGCCTCGAACCTGACCGGCGCCAGGCGCTCGTCGACGCCGTGGTCTCCGCCGGGGCCAGCCAGTGCGGGTTCTGCACCCCTGGCATCATCTGCCGCCTGGCGGCGCTTCCCAGCGTCGCGACCGAGGCGGACGTCGAGACCGCCCTCCTCGCTCACCTGTGCCGGTGCACGGGGTGGCGCAGCGTCGTCGACGCCGCCGTCGGCGCCTCAGCGTCCGGGCCCGGCAGCGTCGCTCGCGCGGCGAGTCGCGAGGGGGCGACGGCCCGGGCCACCCTCGAAGGGGGCACCCCACAGCAGGTCGGCCCGTCGGTCGTGCTCGGCGGCGGCGGGTTCGCCGCCGACACCGCCCCACCCGACGCCCTGGTCGCGGTGCCCGCCCCGGGCGCCCCAGGCGGCTGGGTGGTGGCAGCCACGCTGGCCGGCGCCCGCGCCGCAGCGGGGAAGGTGCAGGGGCGCCGCAGCGGGGGAGCGGTGCGCCCGCCGCTCGACCTCCCGCCGGGTGACTGGGCCGTGGTGCTCGCCACCTCCTGGGTCGAGCCGGGCTACCTGGAGCCCGACGCGTCGTGGTGCGCCCCCGGCGGCACCCCCGCGTCGCCACTCGCCAACGGCGGCGCCTTCGGAGCCAAGGCCGCTTCCCCGCTGCCTGCGGTCGCCCGCCGGCTCGCCGACGAGCACGGGGCCCCGGTGCTCGCGATGTGGTCCCGGGAAGACGTGGTGCGCCTCGGGCCGAAGCGGCCACCGATGGCTGCGGGGGTGCGCGCCGACGGCAGTGGGGTGGTGCGGGTGGTGCGCACCCCGGGCATCGCCGCCGCCATCGCCTCGGTCGCCCCCGACCTGGCGGTCGAGGAGGTCGACGTGGCCGGACCACCGACGTCGGCCGCCATCCGGGCCGCCGGCTGGGCTGAGGCAGCCGTGCTGCTCGCCGGCGCCGCCGCCGCCCGTCGCGTCGGTGGCGGAACGGCCGGGGCGCCCCGGACGGGCACGGCGAGGGTGACCGACCCCCGGTCGGGCGGTCGCGCCGATGCCACCGTGCACCTCGGCGCCGCCCCCCGCATCCACGTCGCCGTCGACTCCGGCGACCCCCTCGACGAGGTCGTGCTGCGCAGCTACGTCACCGGCGCCGCGCACATGGCCCTCGGGTGGGTCACCAGCGAGGGGCTCTCGGTCGGCGACGACGGGGTGCCTGACGACCTGACCGTGCGGTCGTGGGGCGTGCTGCGCGCCCGGGACACCCCCCACGTGACCGTCGAGATCACCGGGGCCGGCCGGCCGCCTGTCGCCGTCTCCGACGCGGCGTTCGCGGCGGTGGCCGCCGCCACCTGGCTGGCCCTCGGCCTGCCCCCGGCGTGGCCCACCACCCGGGTGGCGTGGGAGCATTCCCGCCTATGAGCACCCCTGTTGGTCCGTACACACCTGTCCTCCGCGCCGGTGACTGGGTCGTCTGCTCGGGTCAGCTCGGCCTCCGGGACGGTTCGCTCGTCGCCGGCGGCGTCGCTGCCCAGCTCACCGTCGCCCTCGACAACCTCAAGGCGCTGCTCGAATCGACCGGGGCCACGATGGCCGACGTGGTCAAGACCACCGTCTTCCTCACCGACATCGACGACTACGCCGAGATGAACGACGTCTACGTCGAGGCGTTCGGCGACCACCGCCCGGCCCGCTCCGCCATCGCCGTGGCCGCGCTCCCCCTCGGGGCGGTGGTCGAGGTCGAGGCCTGGGCGCACGCCCCGCAGCCGGCGTGAGCCCGGCGAGCTTTGCCTGGAGCCCCGGCAGGCCATAGCGTCGGGCCGTGGTCATCGGTGCCGTCTTGATCGCCATCGCCGTGTTCGTCGTGCTCCCAGCCCTGTTCTGGGTCGGGGCCTTCGCCATCTCCTGGGGGCTGAGCGGCGCGCTCACCCACCACGCCGACGAGACCCACGCGGGCAGCGAGCTCATCGCCACCAACATCTGAGCCTCAGGAGGCGCGCGCTCCCCGGCGGCCGCGCTGCTCGACCCCCCGCCGCACCCGCCGCACCACCTCGACGTCCCACATCGCCGAGGTGACCCGCACCACCCGCCAGCCGAGGGCGGTCAGATTCCCCAGCGGCTCTGGCCGAAGCGGTAGCCCACGCTGCGCACGGTGGAGATCAGGTGGGCGTGCTCTTCGCCGAGCTTGGCCCGCAGGCGGCGGATGTGCACGTCGACGGTGCGGGCCCCGCCGTAGTACTCGTAGCCCCACACCCGCGACAGCAGCGTCTCGCGGGTGAACACCTTGCCGGGGTGGGTGGCGAGGAACTTGAGCAGCTCGTACTCCATGTAGGTGAGGTCGAGCGGCCGGCCACCGACGGCGGCCTGGTAGGTCTCGAGGTTCAGCACGAGCGACCCGTACTCCACCAGCTCCGGGCGGGTGCCGCGACCGGTGCGCCAGAAGAGGTGGGCGATGCGGGCCTCGAGCTCTTTGGGCTGGGAGGGGGAGAGGCAGAAGTCGTCGAAGAGGTCTTCGCGCAGCTCCAGCTCGCCCAGCTGGCCGGCCTCCACCATCAGCAGCAGGGGGGCGAATGGCAGGTCCCGCTTGCGCAGGGCCCGGCACAGGGCGAACGCACCGTCGGGGTCGACGTCGGCGCAGACGACGCCGCCCGCCCACCCGTCGTCGGGTTCGTCGCGATCGGCCACCTCCGGGCTGCCGACGGCCTTCCACGGGTAGCCGGCGAGGTCGAGCGCCTGGGCCACCGCCGGGGGCGCGGGGTCGGGGAAGACGAGGAGCGGTTCCACGGTGCGCCCCTACAGCGCCAGGTAGCGGCGCAGCTCGAACGGCGTGACCTCCGCCTTGTAGGCCGCCCACTCGGCCCGCTTGTTGCGGATGAACCACTCGAAGACGTGCTCGCCGAGGGTCTCGCGCACGAGGGTGGAGCGCTCCAGCTCGCCGACGGCCTCGCCGAGCGAGCCGGGCAGCGACCCGATCCCGGCGTCGGCGAGCTCCGACGGCGAGAGGGCGTAGAGGTTGGCCGACGCCTCCGGCGGGAGCTCGTAGCCGCCCTCGATGCCGGCCAGGCCGGCGGCCAGCACGGCGGCGAAGGCCAGGTAGGGGTTGCAGGCGCTGTCGGGCGCCCGGTACTCGATGCGGGTGGAGTCGACCTTGCCGTTCTTCACCGGCGGGACGCGCACCAGCGCCGAGCGGTTGTTGCGCGCCCAGCTCACGTGCACCGGGGCCTCGTAGCCCACGATCAGGCGCTTGTAGGAGTTGGTCCACTGGTTGGTGAGCAGCGCCGTCTCCCGGGCGTGGCGCAGCACCCCGGCGATGAACGCCCGGGCCACCGACGACAGCCCGTAGTCGTCGGCGGGGTCGTGGAAGGCGTTGGCGTCGCCCCGGTACAGCGACACGTGGGTGTGCATCCCCGAGCCCTGCACGCCGGCCAGGGGCTTGGGCATGAAGCTGGCGGTGACCCCCTGCTGGGCGGCGACCTCCTTCACCACCATCCGCACGGCCATCACGGTGTCGGCCATCGACAGGGCGTCGTTGTGGCGCAGGTCGATCTCGTGCTGGCCCGGCGAATCCTCGTGCTGGGCGTACTCGACGGGGATGCCCATCTCCTCCAGGCAGAGCACCGTCTGCTGGCGCAGCTCGCTCGACAGGTCGTTGGTGGTGAGGTCGAAGTACGAGCCGCGGTCGAGCGGCTCGGGCGCCCCGTCACCGAGCTCGGTCGCCCCGCCGGCGAAGTAGAAGTACTCCAGCTCGGGTGACACCCAGAACGTGTAGCCGAGGTCCTGGGCCCGTCCGAGGGTGCGGCGCAGCACGTGGCGGGGGTCGCCGTCGAAGGGCGAGCCGTCGAGGTTGTGCACGTCGCACACCACCCGGGCCACTGCGCCCCCCGGACCGTCGAGGTAGGGGAGGATCTGGAAGGTCGTCGGGTCGGGGACGGCCAGCACGTCGCTCTCCTGCACCCGGGAGAAGCCGTCGATGGCCGAGCCGTCGAAGGTCATGCCCTCCTCGAGCGCGACGTCGAGCTCGGTGGGCGTGATCGTGAAGCTCTTGGGCACGCCGAGCACGTCGGTGAACCACAGCTGCACGAAGCGGATCCCGCGCTCCTCGACGGTGCGCAGCACGTAGTCCTGGGGCCGCTCCATGCGGCAACGGTAGGCACGGGCCGCGCCGCGAGCGGCGGGACGGGCGCCTGCCCGGGGACATCGTCACACAGCGTTCATCATCTGCGCATCGCAAGGAAAGCGGCGCGAGCGCCATCATGGCGGCCATGACCATCAAGGCCGAGTACATCTGGATCGACGGCACCGAGCCGACCCCGCTGCTCAGGAGCAAGACCAAGATCCTGACCGCCGACACGGCCCCGTCCGACCTGCCGATCTGGGGCTTCGACGGCTCGAGCACCAACCAGGCGCCCGGCAAGGCGTCCGACTGCGTGCTGCGCCCGGTGTTCTCCTGCCCCGACCCGCTGCGCGGCGACCCGCACCTGCTGGTGATGTGCGAGGTGCTCTACACCGACATGACGCCGCACGCGACCAACACCCGGGCGCAGCTGCTCGAGGTGGCCGAGAAGTACGCCGGCCAGGAGCCGCTGTTCGGCCTCGAGCAGGAGTACACGCTGTTCAAGGGCAGCCGTCCCCTCGGCTTCCCCGACTCGGGCGGGTTCCCCGGCCCCCAGGGCCCGTACTACTGCGGTGTCGGCAGCGACGACATCTACGGGCGCCCGCTCGTGGAAGCCCACCTCGACGCCTGCCTGCGTGCCGGCCTGTCGATCAGCGGCATCAACGCCGAGGTCATGCCGGGGCAGTGGGAGTTCCAGGTCGGGCCCCTCGGCCCCCTCGAGGTGTCCGACCAGCTCTGGGTCGCCCGCTGGCTGCTGCACCGCCTCGGCGAGGACTTCGGCGTGTCGGTCACCCTCGACCCCAAGCCGGTGCGCGGCGACTGGAACGGGGCGGGCTGCCACACCAACTTCTCGACCAACGGCATGCGCGAGACCTACGAGGCGGTCATCAAGGCCGCCGAGGCGCTCGGCAAGAACGCCGACGAGCACGTGGCCAACTACGGCCACGGCATCGAGAACCGCCTCACCGGCATGCACGAGACCGCCCCCTACGACCAGTTCAGCTACGGGGTCAGCGACCGGGGAGCCTCGGTCCGCATCCCCTGGCAGGTCGAGGTCGACGGCAAGGGCTACCTGGAAGACCGCCGCCCGAACGCCAACATGGACCCCTACGTGGTCACCCGCCTGATCACCAACACCTGCTGCGAGGCCCTGGTCTAGCCACGCCCGCACCGCCCGCCCGGGCGGCGTGGCCGCCCGGGCAGGGTGGGCACGCCGCCCCGGGTGGCGCGAGGATGGAGTTCCGATGCCGCACGATGCTGTCGGAGTCGTGTTCCCGCCCGAGCCGACATCGGTGCGTGAGGCGAGGGCGTGGCTGCGCGAGGTGATGGCCGGGCGCGACGACGACGTCGTCGAGACGGCCGTGCTGCTGTCGTCGGAGCTGGTGACCAACGCCGTGCTGCACGCCCGCACCCCGGTCGAGCTGCGGGCCTGGCACGAGGGCGTGACCACCCACGTCGAGGTGGCCGACGCCAGCCAGGCCATGCCGGTGCGCAAGCAGTTCGGGGCGGAGGCGGCCACCGGTCGGGGGCTGCACCTGCTCTCGAGCCTGGCGTCGGCGTGGGGCGTCGAGGCCGACGCCAGCGGCAAGCGCATCTGGTTCGAGGTGGCCGACCCGGGCGCCGACGACAGCCCGGACGCCGTCGCCGCGCCGGTCGTCGCCCTCCGCCCGACGGTCACGGCCGCCCCGGAGGTCACCGCCCTCGTCGCCGACGGCGCGGGCGGCGGCCCCGCTCCGGCGCCGCCGGCCGTGCTGGCCGCCGCCCCGGCGGTGGCCCCTGTCGGGCCGCCCGCCGACGAGCCGATCAACTTCCGCATCCTCGGCCTGCCCGTCGCCGAGTACCTGGCGGTGGAGGCGCACAACGACGCCCTGGTGCGGGAGTTCTCCCTCATCTCCGGGGCGCCGGCCGCCCCCGACCTCGCAGCCATGGCCCAGGAGTTCGCCGCCCGCTTCGGCACGGCGACCACCGTCGTGCGCGACCAGGTGCAGGCCGCCGTCGACGCCGGCCGCCGCTGGGTCGACCTGGTGTTGCCGGTGCCGCGCGCCGCGGTGCCGTGGCTGCTCGACCTGGCGCGCCGCCTCGACGCCGCCGACCGCATGGCGGAGCAGGGGCGGCTGCTGACCCTCGGCGGGTCGGCGCGGGTCCGACGCTTCCGTGATTGGTACACCGGCCAGCTGCAGGCTCAGGCGGCCGGTGAGCCGGCCACGCCGTGGCCGTGGCCCGACGAGCCGACCGCAGCGGGGTAGAGCGCCGGTATGCGCCACTCCGAGCTCACCGACGACCAGCAGCGCCGCCTCGGTGAGGTGCTCGCCGCGCTGGTCCAGCCGTTCTCCGCCGAGGAGGCCATGCAGGCCGCCATCGAGGCGGGCGTCGTCAACGACCGGGCCGAGATCGACAGCAGCCTCGACGACCTGGAGGACGCGGGCGTGGTGCGGCAGGTGCAGCAGAACCCGCCGCGCTGGGAGGCCGTCGCCGACCGGTGACGGGGCCCGCGATCTCCTAGGGGGCGCGCCGCTCGCCGACCGCCCAGCCGGCCCCGGCGTCGACCCGGTCCCACCCCGCAGGGATGGTCGGCACGGCGAGGTCGGCGTCGAGGGCGACGTGCAGGGCGGCGTCGCCGGCGTGCACCTCGTAGCGCAGGGAGCGGTCGGCCACGTCGCCGACCACCAGGCGCCCGGCGGTCAGCCACGGGCGCTGCCGGCGGAGCGCGACCAGCCGGCGGGCGGTGTCGAGGGCGTCGGCCTGCACATCACTGCGGGCGAACCCGTCGGCGGGCAGCGGTGGCCGCACCGCGTCGTCGCCGCCGGGGCGGTGCTCCTTGGTGCCGGTCCAGGCGAACTCGTCGCCGTAGTAGAGGCAGGGCACGCCTGGCACGGTGGCGACGACCGCCAGCGCCGGCGCCGCCAGCCGCGGGTCGCCGACCGCGGTGGCCACCCGGGTGACGTCGTGGTTGCCGGCGAAGGTGACCGGCGCAAAGTGCTGGGCGAAGTCGGCGTGGCGGCGCAGCGACCAGGCCAGCTCGAAGAGGTTCCCGTCGTGCAAGGCGCTCCACACGGCCTTGTGCAGCTCGTACTGGGTGACGGCGTCGAGGCCGGTGGCGGCGACGACGGACGTGTAGTCGCCGTGGATCACCTCGCCGAAGAGCAGGGCGTCGGGGTGGCTGGCGCGCAGGGCCCCGACCAGCACGGCGAGGAAGGCAGGGTCGACGGCGTACGCGGCGTCGAAGCGCCAGCCGTCGGCGCCCCGGTCGAGCCAGTGGCGGGTGACGGTGATGGCCCAGTCGAGCACCGCAGGCTCGTCGTGGTCGAGGGCCACCAACCCGCCGTGGCCCTCGAAGGTCGCGTAGCCCTCGGTGCCGCCGCTGCCCTCGAAGCTCGGCCAGTCGATCCGGAACCAGCCGGCGTAGGGGGAGCGCCGCCCGTGGGCGAGCACGTCGCGGAACGGCCCGAAGTCGCGGCCCACGTGGTTGACCACCGCATCGAGCAGCACCCGCAGCCCCCGGCGGCGGGCCTCGTCGGCGAAGCGGTCCCAGTCGGCGTCCCCCCCGAGCCGGGGGTCGACGACGAGAGGGTCGACGGTGTCGTAGCCGTGGGTCGACGACGACGCGATCGGGGTCAGGAGCACCGCCTCGCAGCCGAGCCACTCGACGTGGGGCAGCCAGGCGCCGATCGTGGCCAGCCCGGCGCCCGGCGCGCTGCCCGGGGGCAGCGCCTCCGCCGGGGCGCCGGCCGCCCCCAGCGCGTGGAGGTGGTAGACGGTGGCCCCGGGCACCCAGGCGGGCAGGCGTCCGTCGCTCATGGGCGCGCCCCCCCGGTGTCCGCGGTCGCAGGCGGCGCCGCCGGCCGAGGTGGAAGGTCGTCGGTGGTGTCGGTGGTGTCGGTGGTGTCGGTGGTGCCGTGCCCGGGTGCGGGCGCCGGTGCCGGGTGCGTCTGGCGGGGAACGAAGCGCAGCCGGCCCGTTGGCGGGGGGCCATCGCCGGGCGGTCGGCCGGGGCCCACCAGCACCATGCGCGCGGCCGCCGCGGGCTCTACCGCCGCCGGCTCTGCCGCTTTCGGCTCTGCCGCCGTCGCCGGGGATGGCGGAGCGCCCGCGCCGCCCGCCGGTGCCGGCGGGC
>DASTHS010000007.1:0-7833 GCA_035718085.1 Acidimicrobiales bacterium
CTTTGGCGGCGTAGCCGAGCGACTCGGCCTTGGCCCGCTCGTAGGAGATGAGCAGCGACACGCCGAGCACTGCGAAGGGCAGCGCGAACGCGTGGCCGTGGTGGTGGTCCTGCAGGTACCAGGCGATGCCACCGAGCACCAATGCGTCGGTCACCCGATCGCACACCGAGTCGAAGAAGGCGCCGCGGACGGTGGACCGCCCCGCGGCCTTGGCCAGCGCACCGTCGAGCAGGTCGGGCACGGCGGCGCCGATCAGCAGGCCGAGGCCGAGGCCGAGGCGGCCGGTGGCGATGGCCCAGGCCGTCGGGAACGCGGCGACCAGGCCGAGGGCGGTCAGGTGGTCGGGCGAGAGGCCCGTCAGGCGCAGCAGCCGCCCGAGGGGCTTCACGGCGAGGTCGACGCCCCTGCGGAACCGCCCGTCGAGCACCCCCCCACGGTACCACCCGACCCTGTACGCTCCGCGGCGGGCCCCGCTGGCGGGGTCGGGCCCGGGGGGGCCCACAACCGAGACCTCGAGGTGTGCCATGGATGCGTACCCGTCGACGGCGCTGCGCACCGTCGCCCTGGTGGGCCACGGCGGCGCGGGCAAGACGACCCTCGCCGAGGCCCTCGCCCACTGCAGCGGCGCCATCGGCCGGCCGGGGCGGGTGGAGGACGGCACCACCATCTCCGACGCCGACCCCGAGGAGCACCAACGCGGGTGCTCGGTGTCGACGGCGCTGCTCGCCCTCGAGTGGCGTGGCCTCAAGCTCAACGTGCTCGACACGCCGGGCACGGCCGACCTGCTCGGCGAGGCGGTCGCCGCTCTCGGGGTGGCCGACGCCGCCGTGTTCGTGGTGAGCGCCGTCGACGGGGTCGAGGTGCAGACCGAGGTGCTCTGGCGGCTGGCGGCCGAGGCCGGGCTGCCGCGGATGGTGTTCGTGAACAAGCTCGACCGTGAGCGCGCCTCGTTCACTCGGGTGCTCGACTCCCTGCGAGAGGTGTTCGGAGCGGGGGTCGCGCCCCTCGAGCTGCCGATCGGCGAGGAGCAGCGGTTCGTGGGCGTCGTCGACCTCCTGTCGGACACCGCCATCACCTACGCCGACGGCCCGCCGACCACGGGGCCGGTGCCCGACGACATGGCGACGCGCGAGCACGCCGTGCACGACGCCCTCGTCGAGGGCATCGTCGTCGCCGACGACGACCTCATGGAGCGCTACCTCGACGGCGAGGTGCCCGACGTCGAGCAGCTGGAGAAGACCCTCGCCGCCGGGGTCGCCGACGGCACGGTGTTCCCCGTGCTGTGCGGGTCGGCGACACGTGGCATCGGCGTCGACCGGCTGGCCGCGCTGCTCTGCGAGATCGGCCCGTCGCCGCTCGACCGGCCGCCGGCGGTGGTGCACGCCGGCGACCGGGTCGTCGAGGTGGCGCCCGACCCGCACGGTGCGCCGCTGGTGCGGGTGTGGAAGACCGTCGCCGACCGCCACGTCGGGCGCATCTCGCTGCTGAAGGTGGTGTCGGGGTCGCTCGAGCCCGACACCGTGCTCGTCGACAGCCGCACCGGCGCCGAGGTGCGGCTGCACGCGCCGTTCACCCTTCGCGGCCACACCCAGCTCCCGGCCGCCCGCCTGGCCGCCGGCGACCTCGGCGCGGTGGCCAAGCTCGGTGACGTGGCCACGGGCGACACCCTCGCCCCGAAGGGCACGCCCGTGCGGGTGCCCGGCCCGGCGCTGCCGGCGCCGGTGCACGCCGTGGGCATCCGGCCCCGGGGCAGCGGCGACGACGACAAGCTCATGACCGCCCTGCACCGCCTGGTCGAGGAAGACCCGACCCTCGCGGTGCGCCGCGACGACGAGACCGGCCAGACCCTGCTCGCCGGGCTGGGCGAGACGCACCTCGCCGTCGCCGCCGAGCGCCTGAGCCGCCGGTCGGGCGTCGCCGTCGACCTCGAGGAGGTGCGCATCGCCTACCGCGAGACCGTCGCCGGGGTCGCGGAGGCCGAGGGCCGCTACAAGAAGCAGACCGGCGGCCACGGCCAGTTCGGGGTGGCCACGCTGCGCGTCGAGCCGCTCGAGCCGGGTGCCGGCTTCCAGTTCGTCGACCAGGTCGTCGGCGGGGTGATCCCGCGCCAATACCTGCCCGCGGTGCAAAAGGGCGTGGAGGAGGCGATGGCGGCCGGGGGGCCGCACGGCTTCCCGGTCGTCGACGTGCGGGTCACCTGCACCGACGGCAAGTCGCACCCGGTCGACTCGTCGGAGATGAGCTTCAAGATGGCGGGGTCGCTGGCGTTCCGGGAGGCGGTCGAGCGGGCGGCCACGGCGGTGCTCGAACCGGTGTCGGCCGTGGAGGTCGAGGTGGCCGACGGGCTGCTGGGCGACGTCATGGGCGACCTCAACAGCCGCCGCGGGCGGGTGCAGGGCACCGCCCCCGGTCGGCCCGGCACCACCGTGGTCTCGGCGCTGGTGCCCGCCGCCGAACTGGTGCGCTACGCCGTCGACCTGCGCTCCCTGACCGGAGGTCGGGCCACCTTCACTGCCCGCCACGACCACCACGACCGCCTCCCGGCGCACCTGGCGGCAAGCCTGGGCCGCCCCGCCGCATCCCACTGACGACCCGTGCACCGAGAGTTCCCCCGCCGTTCGGGCGGCCGTCACCGTCGGGCTGGCGCCCGACGGCTGACTAGCCCATCCTGGTGAGGTGACCACCACCCGTCGCCCCCGGCTGACCGGCGCCGCCCGGTCGGCCGCCGCCGTCGCCGCCGCCCTCGTGGGCCTCGCGCCCGCCGCCGTGCTGGTCGCCCCCGACGCCGCGGCTGCCGGGATCGGAGCGGCCTCGGGGATCACCCACGTGTGGCAGATCCAGCTCGAGAACGAGAGCGAGTCGGCCACCTACGGCTGCGGGTCGGGTGCGCCCGACCCCTACCTGTGCGGGCTGAAGACCGGCGGGGTGTTCCTGCCCGACTTCTACGCCACCGGCCACGTCAGCCTCGACAACTACCTGGCCCAGGCCGCCGGCGTGCCCTACAACCCCAGCACCGCCTCCGACTGCGACACCGACTACTACGACGTGCAGGGCGCCCCCGACACCGCCGGCATCGGGACGGCGACCGGCTGCGTCTACCCGTCGAGCGTGCAGACGATCTACGACCAGCTCACCGGCGTGGGCAAGACCTGGCAGGGGCTGATGGAAGACCTCGGGTTCACCGCCACCCGGGAGACCGCCTGCGGGATCCCCGAGACCAACGGCGCACCCGACGACCCGGCGGCGGTGCCGCCGCCGGCCGACGCCACCAACACGGCGACCGCGGCCGACCAGTACGCGGCCCGCCACAACCCGTTCGTCTACTTCCACTCCCTCACCGACGGCGGCGGGTGCGCAAACGTTCGCCCCCTCGGGTCGCCGACCGACCCGCTCTCGGGCCTGCAGGCCAACCTGCTGAACCCGCCATCGCTCACCTACATCACCCCCAACGTCTGCGACGACGGGCACGACTCCCCCTGCGCCGGCCCGGACCTGCAGGACCGGCTCGCCGGCACGCCCGGCGCGAAGGGTGCCGGCGGCCTGACCTCCGCCGACCGCTTCCTGGCCGCCGTCGTGCCGGCGATCGAGGCGTCGCCGGCCTACCAGGCGGGCACGGGCATGATCGTGATCACCTCCGACGAGGGCTCCACCAGCGACACCTCCAAGTGCTGCGGCGAGGTCGCCCCCACCGGCGGCGGCACCGTCGGCGCCGTGCTGGTGTCGAAGGCCCTGCCGGCGGGCGTGTCCACGGTCGCCTACAACCACTTCTCGCTGCTGCGCAGCTACGAAGACCTCTTCGGCATCACCTCCGGCGGCGCCGACGGCAAGGGGCACCTGCTCGAAGCGGCCACCGCCAACAGCTTCGGCCCCGACGTCTACGACGCGGGCGCCCCGCCGGCCAGCACCCCCGAGGTGCCCCTCCCGGTGCTCGAGGCGCTGCCGATCGCCGCCGTTGCCCTCGGTGCCGGCTACCTGGCCCGCCGGCGCGCCCGACGGGCGCAGCGGGCCTGACGCCGCCCGCCTACCCGGCCGGCCACGCCGCCCGCAGCTTGGCCGCCGTGGCCGACAGGGGCTCGGGCAGCACCCGCGCCTCGGCGACCGCGGTCATGAAGTTGGTGTCGCCCGACCAGCGGGGCAGCACGTGCAGGTGCAGGTGGCCGGGCACCCCGGCCCCCGACGCCTCGCCGAGGTTGGCGCCCAGGTTCACCCCGTCAGGGTGGTAGGCCGCCTTGACGGCGGCCACCGCCGCCCGGGCGCCGGCCCACAGGTCGGCGGCCTCGGCGTCGTCGAGGGCCTCGAGGTCGGCGACGTGGCGGGTCGGCAGCACCAGGAGGTGGCCGGTGCCGTAGGGGTAGGCGTTGAGGAGGGCGAACGCGCGACCGGCGGGGTGGCGCCAGACGACGTGGGTGGCCTCGTCGGGCTCGCCGGAGGCGAGGATGGCGCAGAACACGCAGGCGTCGGCACCGCTGCCGCGCTCGGCGCGGGTGGCGGCGGCGCCCTGGATGTAGCCGGTGCGCCAGCCGGCCCACAGGCGGTCGAGCGCCGGGCCGGGCCGCTCGGCGGTCACCGGCCGGCCGGGCCGCTCACGCCCCGCCGTCGACGGCCATCGGCGGCCCGTCGAGGTGGGCGACGACCTCGGCGGCCAGACGGCCGGCGAAGTCGTCGACGGTGACGCCCTTCTCGACCCGCTCGACACCCCTGGCGTTCACCCCGACGGTGCCTGCGTCGACGTCGTCGTCGCCGACCACCAGCAGGTAGGGCACCTTCTGCAGTCGGCCGCGACGCACGCGGGCCCCGACGCCCTCGTCGGCGGCGACGACCTCGACGCGCCGGCCCTCGGCCCGGAGGCGGTCGGCGACGCGCGCGGCGTAGGCCAGGTGGTCGTCGCGCACGGGCAGCACCTGCACCTGCACGGGGGCCAGCCATGCCGGGAAGTTGCCGGCGTAGTGCTCGAGCAGGATCCCGAAGAACCGCTCGATCGACCCGAAGAGGGCCCGGTGGATCACGTAGGGGGCGTGACGCTCGTTGTCGGCGCCCACGTAGGTCAGCTCGAAGCGACGCGCCAGCTGCAGGTCGACCTGCAACGTCGACATCTGCCAGCGCCGGCCGATGGCGTCACGCACGTGCACGTCGATCTTCGGGGCGTAGAAGGCGCCCTCGCCCTCGGCGACGACGTAGGGCACCCCGGCGGCCTCGAGGGCCTCGGTGAGGGCGGCCTCGGCGCGGTCCCACTCGTCGTCGGCGCCGATGCGCTTGTCGGGCCGGGTGGCCAGCTCCGCCTCGAAGTCGGTGAGGCCGAAGGTGCGCAGCAGGTGCAGCACGAACGCCAGGAGGCTGACCAGCTCCGGGCCCAGCTGCTCGGCGGTGCAGAAGATGTGGCTGTCGTCCTGGGTGAAGCCCCGCGCCCGCATCAGCCCGTTGAGCACGCCGGACCGCTCGAAGCGGTAGACGGTGCCGAACTCGAACAGCCGCAGGGGCAGGTCGCGGTAGCTGTGCAGCCCGTCTTTGTAGATGAGCATGTGCATCGGGCAGTTCATGGGCTTCGGGTAGTAGGTGGCGCCCTCGAGCTCCATGGGCGGGTACATGCCCTCCCGGTACCACTGGAGGTGGCCGGAGGTCTCGAACAGCGTCGACTTGGCCAGGTGCGGGGTGTAGACGAACTGGTAGCCGGCCCGCTCGTGCTCGGCCCGGCTGTGGTCTTCCATGACCTTGCGGACCAGGCCGCCCTTGGGGTGGAACACCGCCAGGCCGCCGCCGATCTCGGGCGGGAAGTGGAACAGGTCGAGCTCGGCGCCGAGCTTGCGGTGGTCGCGCTTCTCCGCCTCGGCGAGGCGGGCGAGGTGCTCGTCGAGCGCCTTGCGCGACTCCCAGGCGGTGCCGTAGATCCGCTGCAGCTGGGGACGGTGCTCGTCGCCGCGCCAGTAGGCGGCGGCGACCTTCTGCAGCTTGAAGTGCCCGAGGCGGCGGGTGCTCGGCACGTGCGGGCCGCGGCAGAGGTCGACGAAGGCGTCGCCGTTGCGGTAGGTGCTCACCACCCCGTCGGCGGCGCCCTCGGCGGCGTCGACCCCCTCGATGATCTCCACCTTGTAGGGCTGGTCGGCGAACAGTTCGAGGCCCTCCCCCACCGAGTGCTCCTCGCGGGTGAACGGCTGGCCTTCGGCGACGATCTCGCGCATCGCCGCCTCGATCCGTTCGAGGTCGGCGTCGGAGAATCGGGCGCCGCCCGGCAGGTCGAAGTCGTAGTAGAAGCCGTCGGCGATGGCCGGGCCGATGGCGTAGCGGGCGCCGGGCCACAGCCGGGTGACGGCCTGGGCCATCACGTGGGCGGTGGAGTGGCGCAGCACCTCACGCCCGGCGGGGCTGTCGTCGGTCACCACGGCGACGGTGGCGCCGTCGGGCAACGGGCGGGTGAGGTCGGCCTCGGCCCCGTCGACGACGACCGCCACTGCCGCCTTGGCCAGGCGCGAGCCGATCGAGGCGGCGAGGTCGGCGCCAGTCGCCCCCTGTTCGAGCTGGCGGGACGACCCGTCGGGCAGCGACACGGTGATGCTGGCAGCCATGGCGCCCGAGGTTACGGGACGCCCGGCTCGGCGCCGCTCACGCGTCGACGCCGAGCAGCGCGGCGGCCTCCGACACCCCCAGGCCGCTGGCGGCGGCGTCGTCGAGCACCTCGATGGCGCGGGGGGTGTCGAGGTCGCGGTCGAGGCAGGCGCGCACCTCGTCGAGGGCGGCGTCACCGGGGCCGGCGGCCCGCCACCGCTCGACGCGCTCGGCCGCGACGGGCAGCAGCCCGTCGTGCCACTCCCAGCTGTCGCGGTAGTGGTGGGCGAGCACGGCGAGGCGGATGGCCGCCGGGTCCCAGGTCTCGAGGAGGTCGTGCACGAAGACGAGGTTGCCGAGCGACTTCGACATCTTCGCCCCGCCGAGGCGCACCATGCCGACGTGCATCCAGTGGCGCACGAACGGCTCGCCGGTGACCGCCTGCGACTGGGCGGCCTCGCACTCGTGGTGGGGGAAGATCAGGTCGGCGCCGCCGCCGTGCTGGTCGATCGTCTCGCCGAGCTCGCGCATGGCCAGCGCCGAGCACTCGATGTGCCAGCCGGGGCGCCCCGGGCCCCACAGCGACTCCCAGCTCGGCTCGTCGGGCGCCGACGGCTGCCAGAGCACGAAGTCGAGGGGGTCGCGCTTGTGGGGGTCGTCGGGGTTGCCGCCCCGCTCGGCGGCGAGCTCGAGCATGGTGGCCCGGTCGAGGTGGCTGACGGCGCCGAACTGCTCGAAGGTCGACGCGTCGAAGTAGACGCCGCCGCCGGCCTGGTAGGCGTGTCCCGACTCGAGCACCATGCCGATGAAGCCGAGGATGTCGGGGATCGCCGAGGTGGCGCGCGGCTCCGACCACGCCGGCAGCAGGCCGAGCGCCTTCATGTCGGCGTCGAAGCGGGCGACCTCTTCTGCTGCGAGGTCGAGGAAGTGCACGCCGAGCTCCCGGGCCTTGCCCAGGATGCTGTCGTCGACATCGGTGATGTTGCGCACGCAGCGGGTCTCGTGACCCCGGTCGCGCAGGCGTCGCTGCAGCACGTCGTAGGGGAGGTAGGTGGCGGCGTGACCCATGTGGGCCGCGTCGTACGGCGTGATGCCGCACGTGTACATCATCACGATGGGCCCGGGCTCGAAGGGCAGGACCTCCCGCCGGGCGGTGCACCACAGGCGCAGCGGCTCGCCGGCCTGGGCGGGGACCTCGGCCACCGGCGGGTTGCGGGGGTCGACCCCCTCCCCCGCTCCCAGCAGGTGCTCGTTCATCGAAACCACGCTAACGGCTCGATACCTGCAGACATT
>DASTHS010000008.1:0-46092 GCA_035718085.1 Acidimicrobiales bacterium
AACGGTGCGGACGCCCTCACGGCGGTGCCCTTGGCGGTGGCGTTCCGCATGCAGCGGCGGCCGCCCACACGCCGCTACACCTACGGGTTCGGGCGGGCCGAAGACCTGGCCGGCATCGCCGTGGTGCTCACCGTTGCCGCCAGCGGGGTCGTGGCCGCCTACGAGGCGATCGACCGGCTGGTGCACCCGTCGGTACCGACCCACCTGCCGTGGGTGGCGGCCGCGGGCGTGGTCGGCGCCCTCGGCAACGAGGTGGTCGCGCAGCACCGCATCCGGGTGGGGCGGCGCATCGGGTCGGCGGCGCTCGAGGCCGACGGCTACCACGCCCGCACCGACGGCATCTCGTCGCTCGGCGTGGTGGCCGGCGCCGTCGGCACCGGCCTGGGGTGGAAGGCGGCCGACCCGGTGTTCGGCCTGGTCATCACGGTGAGCATCCTGGTGGTGGTGCGCAGTTCGGCCCGCGAGATCTACCGGCGCCTCATGGATGCCGTCGACCCGGCGTTGGTCGACCGGGTGGAGGCGGTGCTGCGGTCGACCCCCGGCGTGCGCCAGGTCGACGGGGTCCGGCTGCGGTGGGTCGGCCACACCCTCCACGCCGAGGCAGACATCGGGGTCGACGGCGGCCTCGGGGTGGCCGACGGCCACGACGTCGCCGAGGAGGGCCACCACCGCCTGATGCACGAGGTGCCCCGGCTGTCGTCGGCGACGGTGCACGTCAACCCGGTCACCGACGTGGGCCCCCACCCCCACCTGTTGACCGCCCACCACCTGGCGTCGGCCCCAGCGACCACGCCGCCGGCGCCGGCCGGTGCCGGCCACCACCAGCACGGCACCGCCAGCCACGGGGCCCACGACCACGGCGACCACGATCCCGCCGGTCGCGGCGACTCCGGCGGCGACGGCGCGCACGAGCACGGCGGCCACGATCACGGCGCCTGAGCGGGACGGCATGAGCCGCACGGCACGCCTGTGGGTGGTGCTGGTGGCCAACCTGGCGCTGGTGGTCGGCCTCGTCGTGGTCGGCGCCGACGCCCACTCGGTCGGGGTGTGGGCGGAGGGGGCCGACTACCTGGCCGACGCCGCCGGCATCGGCGTGGCCCTGGGCGCCATCCGCCTGGGGCGCCACGCGTCGGACCGCCGGCCCGGCGGCTTCCCCCGGGCGACCCGCATCGCCGCCGCGGTCAACGCAGGCTGGCTGCTCCTGCTCTGCACCCTGGTGGCTGCCGGCGCCATCGACCGGTTGGCGCGGGGGGCCGGGACCGTGCACGGCCTCCCCGTGCTGGTGGCGAGCGGCATCGCCGCCGCCGTCATGCTCGGCGGCGCCCTGCTGCTCGGAGGCGACGACGACGACGAGGACGACGACGACGACGGGGAGGCGATGACGGTGCGGGCCATCGTGCTCGACACGGCGGCCGACGCCGCCGCCGCTGCGGGGGTCGCGGTGGCCGGCGGGGTGATCCTGGCCACCGGCCGGTTGTCGTGGCTCGACCCGGCCGTCGCCCTCGTCATCGCCGTGGTCGTCGGCTGGCACGCCCAGCGCCTGCTGCGCCGCGTGGTGGCCAGCCTGCGCGCCGGCGCACCGCAGCCGTAGGGCGCGCCAGGGCCCCGCCGCCCGGGATCGGGGACCGGCGGGGCCGTGAGGAGCGGGGCCTCAGGCCCCCCGCAGGCCGACGATCACGCCGCCCGTCGCGAGCGCCGACGCAGCACGAGCGCCCCGGCGGCCAGGGCGGCCAGCGGCACGCCCACGGCGAGGGGCGCCTCGGGCAGGGCCGGCGCCGGGCCGGCTGCCGGGCCGTCGACGGCGTAGGTGCACTGGAAGAAGTTGGCCTGGTCGACCGGGTCGACGTTGAAGTCGTTGGCCAGGGCGGTGGCGGCGGGGCCGGTGTTGGTGAACAGCGACACCTGGCTCAGCAGGGCGCCGGCCGCCAGTGGCACCGTCGGCTTGGCCGCCGAGTTGAACACCGACAGGGGCATCGAGACGCTGATCGTGCCGTTGGGCGCCTCGTCGACCGTCGGGGCCGCCAGGGTGGCGAGGCTGGTGGGCGCCTGCTCGACCAGCAGCCCGATCGGGGTGGCCACGTAGTTCTGAAGGTACAGGGCTGCGCTGGGCGACGGGCCGGTGTCGACGGTGACGGCGTAGGTGGCCCCCTGGTAGGTGAACTGCCAGGCGTAGTCCACGTCGTTGGCGGCGTCGGTGGAGGCGTCGACCACGGTGCCGGCGAAGGTCACCTGGGTGGCGTCGCTCGACAACTTCATCGACGTCAGGTCGAAGGCGTCACCGGCGGGGTCGGGCACGGTGGCGTCACCGGTCGGGTCGCTGACCGTGCCCGAGGTCGAGCAGCCCGTGAACGCCGGGGAGTTGTAGGGCGAGGTGAACCCGTAGTCGACCACCGTGGGGGTGGCCGGGTCGGCCGGGTAGGTGGTGGTGGTCGCCGGGGTGGTCGTGCCGTCGAGGTTCGACGTGATGGCGGAGAGCACCGGTGAGCCCAGGCCGGTCACGAAGTCGTAGCCGGTCGGGTCGACACCGGGCGTGCGGGGCAACGTCGGGTACTGGCCGTTGCCGTAGCCGGGGATGCTGTCGGTGGTGCCGCCCACGTCGAAGAACGACGCCGCGTCTTTGGTGGGGTCGGCGGCGAGCCCGTAGAGGGCCGCAGGGGCGAAGCCGGCGCCGCCCGTGGCGGTGGACGCGGCCTCCACGTTGGCCCACGAGCCGGCCCACAGCGGCGACGACAGGCTGGTGCCGCCCTCCTCCGACACCGCGCCCTGGTACACGTAGGCGTAGCCGTTGGTGATGATGTCGCCGGAGAGGGCCGACACGTCGGGCACGCCCCGGCAGGTCTGGCCGGTGCCGGGGGGGCCGACGCAGGGTGTCGCCTGCCCCGCCGGGAAGGCGGGGGGCTGCCAGGGCTGTGCCGGCTCGAAGGTGCTGTGGCCGCCGCCGCTGTAGTTCCAGGCGTACTCGAGGGCCCGGGTGGGCGGCTGCACCTGGTTGCCGGAGGCGTCGGCCGCCGTGTAGACGACGGTGCCGCCGACGGCGGTCACGTACGGCGACGAGGCCGGGTACTCGACGCAGGGCACGACGGTGTTGGTGATGCCGTTGGCGCCGGGCAGGCACGACCCGCCGACGTCGCCGGCCGAGGCGAACATGGTGCGCCCCTCCATGGCCGCCTGCTGCAGGGCGGTGTCTTCGAGGAACGCGCCCAGGTACTCGAGGTCCTCGGCGCCGCCGAAGCTGCTGTTGCCGGTGAGGGGGCCGGCGGGGTCGTTGGCCCAGGCCTCGTAGGTGGCGGTGATCGACTGGTCCGACAGCGACGAGCCGAAGTAGAAGTCGAGCTCCTGCAGGTCGGGTGCCATGCCGGTGCTGGCCTGGCTGTCGAGGTCCCATTCCGGGTCGCCGGAGGAGTCCTGGAGGTTGTCGCCGACGAGCACCTCGCGGACGGGCACCGTCGGCTGGCTGTAGGTCTTCTCGAAGGTCCGGAGGTCGCTGATCACGTTGGCCAGCTCGCCCTCGCCGAACACGGCGACCTTCTGCCCGTTGCCCAGGTCACCCGGCGGCACGGCGTAGACCGAGCGCACGTCGGTGGGGGTGAGGGCGCCGGTGCAGTAGGCCCCGTTGGGCACGCCCGCCGGGAGGGAGGTCGCCGACTCCAGGCACAGGTCTTGCGCAGGGGTGGCGCCCGCCGGGCGGGTCAGGTCGGTGCGGGCCACGCCGAGCGACGTCAGCCCGGAGAGGCCGACCACGGAGGAAGGCACGGTCGCGGGCCCGGTGTTGGCCGTGAACGTCGAGCCGTCGGCGGCCCGGTATTCGTGCTCGGCGACGGAGAACGTCGATTCCACCTGCGACGCCGTGCCCGAGAGCAGCAGGTAGCTGCCGTCCGGGCTGGCGTAGGTGACCCGCAGCCCGGCGCGGGTGGCGTAGGCCCGGGCCTGGGCGGCGACGGGGGCCGACACCCCGAACGCCTGCAGGAACGACGCCGGCGTGTACCAGTGGTGGTAGGTCGGGCTGCCGGGGGTGGTCAGCGCGCGGAACGCCGCCTGCCTGGCGGCGGCGTCGACCTGCAAGCCGACGCCCACGGTCATGGGCGCCGACGCGTCGACGGCCCCGAGGTCGGTGTCGGCACCGAGGCCGTGCACCACCTCGCCGGTCAGCTGCACCAGCCCCGGCGTCGACCCCGTCGTCGCCGCCGTCGCGACGCCTCCGGCGGCCAGCACCCCGCTGCCCCCGAGGGCACACGCCCCCGCGAGCGCGGCGACCCGCAACTTCCTCCGTGCCACCCTCCACCTCCCGGTCGTTTGGCACGAATGGTACGCAAACTGGTGCATTCCGCACCATTCCGGACGATGAACGCTCCGTGACGGAGCCGGTTCCGCGCGGCGCCGCGATGGTGCATGCTGCGGCAGACCGGACGACGACACAAGGAGGGCACCGATGCCCGCCAACCCACTCAACACCGATGACTTCGGCGGCGAGCTGCACAACCTCGCCATCTCCGAGAAGGGCCGCGCCCTCCTCGATCGGGTCAAGGCCTTCATCTCCCAGGAGGTGGAGCCGATGGCCCAGGAGTACTTCCGCCTGGCCGAGACCCGCACCGAGCACTGGGGCTTCGCCCCCGGCCAGCTCGAGCTGCTCGACGCCACCAAGGCGAAGGCCAAAGAGCTCGGCCTCTGGAACTTCTTCCTGCCCAACGCCGACACCGGCGAGGGCCTCTCCAACCTCGACTACGCCTACATCGCCTTCGAGCTCGGCAAGAGCCGGCTGGCCTCGGAGTGCCTGAACTGCTCGGCGCCCGACACCGGCAACATGGAGGTGCTCGAGCGGGTGGGCACCCCCGAGCAGAAGAAGCAGTGGCTCGAGCCCCTGCTCAACGGCGAGATCCGCTCCGCCTACGCCATGACCGAGCCCGACATGGCCAGCTCCGACGCCCGCAACATCAGCTGCTCGGCCGTGCTCGACGGCGAGGAGTGGGTCATCAACGGCCAGAAGCACTGGATCTCCGGCGCCGGCGACCCCCGCTGCAAGGTGATGATCGTCATGGTCAAGACCAACCCGGACGCCGCCAGCCACCTCCAGCAGAGCCAGATCCTCGTGCCGATGGACACCCCCGGCGTCGAGGTGCTCGGCCCGATGACCGTCTTCGGCCACGACGACGCCCCCCACGGCCACATGCGCCTCAAGTTCACCGACGTGCGGGTGCCGAAGGACAACGTGCTCCTCGGCGAGGGCCGCGGGTTCGAGATCAGCCAGCTGCGGCTGGGCCCCGGCCGCATCCACCACTGCATGCGCTCGATCGGTCAGGCCGAGAAGGCCCTGCAGCTGATGTGCGAGCGGGGCCTCAACCGCGAGGCGTTCGGCAAGCCGATCATCCAGCTGGGCAAGAACACCGAGTGGGTCAGCCGGGCCCGCATCGAGATCGAGGCCATGCGCCTGATGGTGCTCAAGGCGGCCAAGGCGATGGACCTCATGGGCAACGCCGACGCCCGCGTCTGGGTCAGTGCCGTGAAGGCCATGGTGCCCGAGCGGGTGTGCGAGATCATCGACCGGGCCATCCAGATCCACGGCGGCGCCGGCATCAGCCAGCTGTTCCCGCTGGCCGACATGTACACCAGCCAGCGCACCCTGCGCTTCGCCGACGGCCCCGACGAGGTGCACCACATGGTCGTCGGCCGGGCCGAGATCGCCCGCTACAAGCGGGTGTGACCTCGGCTGGTCGGGGGCGTCGCCGGCGGCGGCGCCCCCGACCGCCGTCGGCCCTGCGTCACAGGCGGCTGGCAGGCTGCAGCCATGCCCGCTGCAGTGCCCGCCACCCCTGACGCCGCGGCGACCCCCGCCGGAGGCCCGGGGGGAGCTGCCGCCGCTGCCGGTGCCACGCCCGGCGGCGCCGTCGGCGAGGCGGCCTCCGAGCTGCTCCGGCGGCTGGCGGGGCCAGACGCCGTGCTGCGCGACGACCAGCTCACCGCCATCGCCGCCCTGGTGGAGGCGGCCCGCCCGGTGCTGGTGGTGCAGCGCACCGGGTGGGGCAAGAGCGCCGTCTACTGGGTGGCCACCGCCCTGCGCCGCCGGGTCGGGGCCGGCCCCACCCTGGTGGTCTCGCCGCTGCTCGCCCTCATGCGCGACCAGGTCGCGGCGGCCGAACGCATGGGCCTGGCGGCAGCCACCATCAACTCCACCAACGTCGACGACTGGCGAGCCGTCGCCGGCCGCCTCGACGCCGGCGAGCTCGACGTGCTGCTTGTCAGCCCCGAGCGGCTGAACGCCCCGGCGTTCCGGGCTGCGGTGCTACCCGACCTGGCCCGCCGCGTGGGCACCCTGGTCATCGACGAGTGCCACTGCATCTCCGACTGGGGTCACGACTTCCGGCCCGACTACCGGCGGTTGCGGGCCCTCGTCGACGACCTGGCACCCGGGGTGGCGGTGCTGGCCACGACGGCGACGGCGAACGCCAGGGTCACCGCCGACGTGGCGGCCCAGCTCGGCCGTGACACCCTGACCCTCCGGGGCGGCCTCGGGCGCGACTCGCTCGAGCTGGCGGTGGTCGACCTGCCCACCGCAGCCGAGCGCCTGGCCTGGGTGGCCGCCGAGGTGGCCACCGCCCCCGGCTCGGGCATCGTCTACTGCCTCACCGTCGCCGAGACGGCCAGGGTGGCGGCCTTCCTGGCCGGCGAGGGTCTGGCGGTGGCCGCGTACTCCGGCGACGCCGACCCGGCGACCCGCCAGGCCGTCGAAGACGACCTGCGTGCCAACCGGCTCCAGGCCGTGGTGGCCACCTCCGCCCTCGGCATGGGCTTCGACAAGCCCGACCTGGCCTTCGTGGTGCACCTCGGCAGCCCGCCCAGCCCGATCGCGTACTACCAGCAGGTGGGGCGGGCCGGCCGGGCGCTGCCCCACGCCCGGGCCACCCTGCTCCCGACCCCGGCCGACCGTGACGTGTGGGCGTGGTTCGAATCGACGGCGCTGCCGCCGGAGCCGGTGGTGCGGGCCGTGCTCGACGCCGTGACCCGGCGGGGCCCGGTGTCGGTGCCCGCCCTCGAGAGCGTCGTCAACCTGCGCCGCACCCGCATCGAGGCCGTGCTCAAGGTGCTCGACGTCGAGGGGGCGGTGCGACGGGTGCCCGACGGGTGGATCGCCACCGGCGCCCCCTGGGCCTACGACCACGAGCGGGTGGAGCGGGTGAAGGCCGCCCGCGCCGCCGAGGCGGCGGCAATGGTGGCCTACGCCGCCGCCGACCGCTGCCGCATGCAGTTCCTGCAGGAGGCGCTCGACGACCCGGGGGCGGGCCCCTGCGGCCACTGCGACGTGTGCGCGCCGGCCGCCTTCGCGCCGCGGCGGCCCGACCCGGCGGTGGCGGGTCGGGCCCTGGCCGAGCTGCGCCGGGCGGAGGTGGTGATCGAGCCGCGCCGCCAGTGGCCCGGCGGGGTGTCGGGCCGCAAGGGCGCCATCCCCCCCGCCCGACGCGCCGAGACGGGCCGGGCGCTGGCCCTCGGCAACGACCCCGCCTGGGCCGACGAGGTGCGCGCCGCCCTGGCCGCCGACGAGCCCGGGCCCGAGCTGCTCGAGGGCGTCATCGCCGCCCTGCGGCGGTGGAGGTGGGAGCGCCGGCCGGCGTGGGTGACCTGGGTGCCATCTGCCCGCCACCCAGGCCTGGGCGCGACGGTGGCCCGTCACATCGCCGAGGTGGGCCGCCTGCCGGTGCACGAGGCGCTGCGCCGGGTCGACCGGCGGCCGCCGCAGGCGGAGCTGGCCAACTCGTCACGCCAGGCCGGCAACGTGGTCGACGCCTTCGCCGTCGACCTGCCGGGCGGAGTGCCCGACGGGCCGGTGCTCGTCGTGGACGACACCTGGGCCAGCGGCTGGACGATGACGGTCGTCGCCGACGCCCTCCGCGCCGCCGGCAGCGGCCCGGTGCTGCCCTTCGTCTGCTGGCGCCGCCCGTAGGGGCGTCCGGCACCGCCGCGATGGGTACCTCTTCTCGACGACGTCCGCGGGAAAGGACCCCACCTGTGGCAACCCCCCAGCAACCAGAGCTCCAGCGCAGCGGCATGAGCGCTGCCGACCCCAAGAGCGTGAAGCGCCGCCCCGCCGCCCCGAAGGCCGGCGGTGCCGGCCGGCGCGGGCCGGTGCCGGCCGACAACCAGCCCGGCCACCACCCCGACCACGAGCAGGACAAGCCGATCGAAGCCTTCGTGGCCCGAGCCGAAGCGAAGGTGCGCGAATCCCACGAGGCCCACGAGTCCCACGAGGCCCACGAGGCCGACCGGCCAGCCGATGGCACCGACCGGGTCGCCGCTGACCGGGCCGGCGTCTCGCCTGACGCCGGCCGGGCAGACGCCCCGCCGGGCACCGGCCGGGCAGCCGCCTCGCCGGGCGCCGACGTCTTGGCGTCGGGGCCCCGCCGGCAGGCGGCCAGCGGGCCGCCGAGCCTCGGGGTGCCCGCCACCGCAGGCACCACCCCCGGGTGGCGGCCGCCCCGGCTGCGCGTCGCGGGCCTCCCGGCCGAGGTGGTGGCCCCGCCACTGGCGATCCTCGACGCAGCCGTGCGCCCCGGCCCGGTGTGGGAGGAGATCGGCGAGTCGCGCACCGAGTGGCTGGCGCGCATCACCCTCCTGCCCTTCGTCGGGAGCTGGCGCTACGCCACGGCCATCCGCCCCCGGCTCGACGCCGCCGAGGCGGCCGCTGTGCTGCGGGGGGCGTGACCGTGCCCGACACCAACCCCAGCGAGAGCATGGACGCCGAGGGCCTGCCGTCCCTCGAAGACCGCCCGCCCGGCATCGACGTCGACCTGGAGCAGGACGGCCTGGTGGTACCGCGCGACCATCCCATCGTCGTCGGTGACGACCCGGCCTACCCGGTGACCCCCGCCGAGCAGCGCCAGACCGAGACGGTCGCCGAGCGGGCCGCGCGCGAGCTGCCCGACGTCGGCGCCGACGAGCTGAACGTCGGGGGCGGCGCCCGCCACGGCGACCAGGTGCGGCCCACCCCCCTCGGCGGCACCGACGACGAGGCGCTCGGCGGCCTCACCGCCGACCCGTCGGCCGTCGCCGAGGGCGTCGACGCCGACGCGCCGCTCGGCACCGACCTGGCCGACGACGACCTGGTCGCCACCACGGCGACCGACGGGACCGCGGGCCGGTTCTACGAACCTGATTCGGGTGACGGGGTCGACTTCGACGACGAGCCGGCGGCCGTGGCCTACTCGGCCGAGGCCACCGACGACGGGCTGTCGGCCGAGGAGGCCGCCGTGCACCTGACCGACGACCTGCCGGGGGGAAGCACCCGATGAGCGATCCCCGCACCCGCCTCCTCGAGGAGCGCGAGCGGCTGGCAGCGACGGCTCGCGCCGCGACCGGCGGCATCGACGACGGCAGCGAGGGGGCCGCCATGAACGAGCTGTCGACCTACGACCAGCACCCGGCCGACGTCGGCACGGAGACCTTCATGCGGGAGGCCGACGAGAGCATCGCCGAGTCGGTGCGCGCCGAGCTCGCAGAGGTCGACGCCGCCCTCGCCCGGGTCGACGACGGCTCCTACGGCACCTGCCAGGCGTGCGGGCGGCCCATCGGCGCGGAGCGTCTCGACGCCCTGCCGGCCACCCGCTTCTGCGTCGACGACGCCGCCCGGGCCGAGGCCGAGGCCGTGCGGGCCGCCGGCCCTCTCGTCGACCCCGACATCTGACGCCGTCGGCCGCCCCGACCGGGACGCCTGACCACGACACCCGACCCCGTCACCTGACCGTGACGTCTGGCCCGGCCCGCCGCTACCCCCCGGTGGGGTCGCCGGCCGGGCCGTCGGCGTCGCCCAACCGGGCGAAGGCGGGAAGGCGACGTTCGATCAGCGCGGCGGCGCCCTCCCGGGCGTCGGCCCGGTCGAGGGCGGCGTACTGCACGGCGTCGACCTCCTCGAGGGCGTCGGCATAGGTGACGCCGTACCCCTCGTAGACCAGCCGCTTGGTGTCGGCCAGCGAGGCCGGTGACACGTTCCCGGCCAGGTCGACGAGGTAGCGGCGGGCCGCGGCCAGCAGGTCGTCGGGCTCGACCACCTGCTGCACGAGACCGAGGCGGGCCGCCTCGGCCGCGTCGATGCGCCGCGACGACCACAGCAGGTCGAGGGCAGCGCCGGTGCCGATCAGGCGGGGCAGGATCCAGCTGGTCCCGTGCTCGGCGATGAGCCCGCGCTTGGAGAAGACCGTCGTGAACTGGGCGGCGCTCGACGCGATGCGCAGGTCGGCCATGGCCGCCAGCACGAAGCCGCCGCCGGCGGCGACCCCGTTGACGGCGGCGATGACCGGCTTGGGCACGCGCAGCAGCCAGGTGAACATGCCCGGCGGTCCGTCGGCGACCGGTCGGGTCGACGACCCGGCGGTGGCGGTGGCCTGCAGCACCGACGCGTCGAGCCCGGAGCAGAAGCCGCGGCCGGACCCGGTGACCACGATGCCCACCACCCGGCGGTCGGCGACGGCGGCGTCGACCGCTCGCCGCAGCTCTGCGAGCATCGGCAGGGTCAGGGCGTTGAGCGTCTCGGGGCGGTCGAGGGTGATGGTGCACACCGGGTCGTCGATCTCCACGCGCAGCATGGTCATCGCCTCCTGCGGGTCGGCCGGCAGGTCGGGGCCGGCGCCTGGCTGCTGGGCATGGGCGCACCGTAGGCCGCTGGCGGGGCCGGCGCCCGGGCCCCGGGTCACCCTCCTGCGGTCGCCGTGCCGCCGCCGGCCGCCCCGTCGCCGGCCGCCCCGCCGGTCAGGTCGTAGCGGCCGGCGAGGAAGTCGCCTTCGATGGCCTTGACCGTGTCGTTGTCGGTGGAGCAGGTGACGGCCACCGCGGCCAGGTCGGTGGGGTCGTCGGTCCAGCCGAACACGGTGAACGCGGCGGCCGTCGCCCGGGTCTGGTCGCCGCCGGCGCACAGGTCGGCGACGTCGTTGCCGTTGCCGAGCGCGAAGTTCGTGCCCTGGAACACGAACTGGCTGCCGGTCTGCTCACCCGCCGTGGAGGTCACCGGGTTCTCGCAGTAGCTCCCGCTGGCGGCGTTCACGGTCAGGCCCAGGCCGGCGCAGTCACCCACCCCGGCGGCCAGGCCGTTGCCCTGGAGCAGGCTGGCGGAGTAGAAGTCGTCGGCCTGCTGGCTCTGGGGGTACTGCAGGTAGACCACGCTGTCGGCGTCGGGCACCGACGCCCCGCTGCACACGACCTGGCCGCCGGCCCGGGGGTCGAGGTAGTCGGCGACGACCGACGCCGTGCAATCGGCGCGGAACGATGCCGGCACCTCGGCGCCCAAGCCGCCGCTCGACGTGCCCGGCGCGGTCGTGGCCGGGCCGGGGCCCGGGGCCGACGGGTCGGGCACGCTGCCCGGGCCGATGGTGGCGGCCGGGGAGCTCGCCGACGGACCGGGCCGCGAGGTGGCCGCCGGCACGCCGTGGGCCGCCGACCGGGTCGGTCGGTCGGCGATGACGAGGCCGAGGGCGACCCCGCCGCCGACCAGGCCGACGGCGGCGGCGACGCCCGCCGCCACCTGCACCGTCCGACTGCGCCCCCGGACGTCCACTGGTGGGCCGGGCGGCCCCCCTGCGTCGGGGGCAGCGCCGGGCCCGAGGGCATCGCCGGCCCCGGGCCCGTCAACGGGCGCAGCGCCGGCGCCGGGCGTGGGCCCGGCCACGGGCGCAGCGCCGGCGTCGGGCGCAGCGCCGTCCTCGGAGGCGGGCCGGGCGAGCGGTGGGGTTGGCTGGCCGATCCGGGCCTGGGGGGCGGCCCAGGCCGCCCCGGCCGGGGCCACGTCGGCCCATCGGTCGGGCTGGTCGGCCGACGACGCTGGCTGATCGGGGCTCATGGCGTCCTCACCGCGGCGGAGGGGCCGGCGGGGATGGCCCCCGACCGGCGCCGGCGACGTTACCGGGGGCCGCCCACGACCGGGCGGCCCCGGCGATCAGGTGATCGGGCGATCAGCCGATCCGGTGACCCGGGCGGTCAGGCCGACTTGATGGCCGACACGTCGAACTCGAGGGTCACCTTCTCGCCGATCAGCACGCCGCCGGTCTCGAGCGGCGCGTTCCAGCTCAGGTTCCAGTCTTTGCGGTTGACCTGCACGCTGACCTCCAGGCCGATGCGCTCGTTGCCGAACGGGTCCTTGGCCGGGCCAGACACCTCGAGGTCGAAGGCGATCGACTTGGTCACGCCCTTCATGGTGAGGTCACCGGTCACCCGGTAGGTGTCGTCGCCTGCCGCCTCGATGGCGGTGCTGGCGAAGGTGATCTCCGGGTACGTGTCGGGCTCGAAGAAGTCGTTGGTGCGCAGGTGGTTGTCGCGGTCGGCGTTGCCGGTGTTGATGCTGGCCACCTGGATGGTCGCGCTGAAGCTCGAGGCCGCCGGGTTCCCGGCGTCGAAGGTGCCCGAGCCGGTCACGTCGGTGAAGGCGCCGCGGACCTTGGTCACCATGGCGTGGCGAGCCACGAAGCCGATGCGGGTGTGGCTGGGGTCGAGGCTGTAGGTCCCGGTGCGGGGGTCGGTGCTGGTCGTGCTGCTCATGTCGCGCTCCTTGGCATTGGATCGGTGCGGCGGCTGCCGTCATCCTCCTCCAACGTAGTTGACACGTCAACTCTTCCCGAAGCGCGACAGTTCTTGGCGCGAGCGACCGGACGGCGACGCCGGGCCCGCGCGGCGATCGGGCCGAGACCGCCCGGCCCCGGCCCCGTGCGTCAGTTGCGGGGCAGGTCCTTGAACGGCGTGATCCGGTCGTTGTTGGGCTCCTTGGGCAGGCCCAGCACCCGCTCACCGATGATGTTGCGCTGGATCTGATCGGTGCCGCCGTAGATCGGGGGGCCCTGGGTGAACAGCGCCGAGCCGGTGACCATGGCGCCGAACCCACCGTCGGGCAGCCCGTCGAAGCCGCTGGTGTCCTGGTCGCCGTAGGCGTGCAGCGTGCCGCGGGCGCCGAGGATCTGCAGGCCGAGGTCGCGCTGGAGGCGCAGCAGGTTCGACATCGACAGCTTGGCGATGTTGCCGACGCCGGGCACGTCGCTGCCCGCGGCGCGCAGCGCCTTCGACCGCAGGGTGGTCATGCGGCCGAGCTCGTTGAGGACGTAGAGCTGGGCCAGACCCTGCCGGATGATGGGGTCGGTGGCCGTGCCCATGGCCTGGGCGATGCCATGGAGCAGCTTGAACCCGCCACCCAGGCCGCCGGGGCCTCCAGAGCTGCGCCGGGCGCGGCGGCCGCCGACGAGGTCGCCGGCCCGCTTGACCAGGTCGTTGACGACGGTGCCGGGGGTGGCGGTACCGCCGGCGGCCGACCCGCCGCCGGCGCCGAGGCCGGCCCGCTCGAACATCAGGGTGGTGTTGGCCACCGCCCACCCGTTGTTCAGGCCGCCGATGATGGCGCTCTCGGGCACCCGGGCCTCGTTGATGAACACCTCGTTGAACAGCGCCTGGCCGGTCATCTCCCGCAGGGGCCGCACCTCGACGCCGGGCTGGTGCATGTCGAAGGCGAAGTAGGTGATGCCCTGGTGCTTGGGGGCGTCGGGGTTGGTGCGGGCGAGCAGCATGCCCATGTCGGCGACGTGGCCGCCGGAGGTCCACACCTTCTGCCCGGTGATGACGTACTCGTCGCCGTCTTTGACCGCCTTGGTCGTGAGGCCGGCGAGGTCGGATCCGGCACCCGGCTCGGAGAAGAGCTGGCACCACGCCTTCTGCCCGGTGACGATGTCGCGCACGAACTGCTCGACCTGCTCGGGTGTGCCGTGGGTGGCGATCGTCGGTGCCGCGAGCAGGAGGCCCAGCCCGCCGGGGGCGCCGAGCGCGCCGAAGTCAGCGATGGCCTCCTGCACCCGGACCGTCTCGGCACGCGACAGCCCGTGGCCATAGGAGCCGTCGGGCAGCGACGGCGCCGCCCACCCGGCCGTGCCGAGCCGCTCCCACCACTCGGCGACGGTCAGGTCGGGGTCCCAGTTCTGCTCGAGCCACGCGGTGACCTGCGCCCCGACGTCGCTCCCGGCACCAGCCTCGGTGATCGCCATGGCCGCAAGGGTACACCGGCCGGTGTACCTACGGCCAAGGCGGGGCAGCGGCGGCGCCGGTCAGCCGGCCAGCGCCGCCGCCAGCGCCCGGAGGGGCGGCTCGTAGGCCTCGGCGTGGGTGGGGAAGGGGTGCACCACGTCGGCGAGCACGCGGATCGGCACCGCAGCGCGCACGGCGAGCACCGCCTCGCCGATGAGCTCGTCGGCGCCGGGGCCGACCACGGTGGCGCCCACGAGCTGCCCGCTGGCCCGGTCGGCGACCAGCACGATCAGCCCGGCGTCGACGCCGTCGGTCGAGCCCCGAGCGGTCTGGTCGAGGCCCATGGCCTCGACGAGCACGTCGATGCCGGCGGCCCGCGCCGCCGCCTCGGTCAGCCCCACGGCGGCCAGCGCCGGTGCGGTGTAGACGGCGCGGGGGATGGCCCGGGTATCGGCCCGCCGGTCACCCCCGGAGAGGTTGTCGGCGATCACCCTCGACTGGTAGTTGGCGGTGTGGGTGTAAGGCGCCACGCCGGTGACGTCGCCGGCCGCCCACACGCCGGGGGCGCCGACGACCCGGCAGTGGTCGTCGACGCGCAGCTCGGAGGGGTCGATGCCGAGCACGTCGAGGCCGATGCCGTCGCTGTTGGGGCGCCGCCCCGTGACGACCAGCAGCCGGTCGACCTCGAGGACCGTGCCGTCGTCGAGGCGCACGGTGACCGGGGCGCCCGTCGGGGCGCCCGGGGCGGGGCCCGCCACCGCGTCGGCCTTCGCGCCCAGGTGCAGGCGCACGTCGCCGGCGGTGAGGGCGTCGGCCAGCAGGGCCGACGCCCGCGGCTCCTCGCGGTCGACGAGGCGGTCGGCGCTCTCGACCAGGTGCACCTCGACGCCGAAGGCGGCGTAGACCTGCGCCAGCTCGCAGCCGATGGGGCCGCCGCCGAGGACGGCGAGGCGGCCGGGGAGCTCGGGCGACGAGAGGGCGGTGTCGCTGGTCCAGTAGTCGACGGTGTCGAGGCCGTCGATCGGCGGGATCACCGGGCGCGAGCCGGTGGCGACCACCAGGTCGCGGTAGCGCAGCTGCTGCTCGCTTCCGTCGTCGGCGGTCACGGTCACCACGCCGGGGGCCGTGATGCGGCCGCGGCCGCGGTGGAGGGTGGCGCCCGCGGCGCGCAGGCCGTCGGCGTTGGCCGCGTCGTCGCGCCCGTCGCTGAGCTCGTCGCGGCGGGCGACGGCCACCCTCCAGGCGTCGGCCGGGTCGTCGAGGTCGACCGGGGCGGCCGTGGCGCCGACCGTGTGGGCGGCGAAGGCCAGGCTCCGCACGTGGGCCGACCGCAGCAGCGCCTTGGAGGGCACGCACGCCACGAACGGGCACTCCCCCCCGACCCGGCTGGCCTCGATCACGTCGACGCGCCGGCCCCGCACCCCCTGCCAGACCCACTCCGCCCCGGAGCCACCTCCGAGCACCACCACATCGGCGTCGATCATGCCCACATCCTCCCCTCGCGACCGCCGGACACCCCAGGTCCTACCGGATGGGCGGCGGCGCCCCCCGGTCGGCGTGGCGTCGCTTGCCGCTCTGACCGCTGATGGGCCCGCTGCCGCTGCCGAGGGCCCGGGGCCCGGCGAAGGCTCCCGGTTCGGGACGGCCGCCGAGACGGCGGATGCCGGCCCCGACGCCGGCCACGGCGGCGGGCACGGCGTCGTAGAGGGTGATCGCCGGGCGACCGCGTGAGGCGGTGCGCCCCTCGTAGGCGAGGAAGGCCACCAGGTCGAGCAGCAGGAAGGCGATGATCAGCCGGTCGCGCCACGAGCGGGTGTGCACGAGCGACCGGGCGGGCGAGTAGGGCAGCGCCGCCACCGGGGCCGCCGTCGCCGACCCGGCCGAGGCGGGCGCAGCGGCAGCCGGTGCCGCGCTGGCGCCTGGCAGCGGTGCCACCGCAGCGGGGGCAGCGACCATCGAGGAGGTGTCGGCGGGCAGCGACGAGGGCAGTGACGAGGGCAGCGCCGACGACGACGAGCCCGCCGCCGGGAGTGCAGCGTCGGGCGGCGGGCCCAGGGCCACCGGCGCCGACGAGCCGTCGGCGGGGGCTGCCGCGGTGGCGTCGGACGACCCGCCGGCTGCGGCGGTGTCGCTGCTCGGGGCGGTGCCGGGAGCGGCGGTCACGTCGGTGGCGGTGAGGGGCTGGAAGCTGGCGTCGAAGGTCGGCGACGTGCTCGCCGGGGCGCCCCCGGTGGGGAGGGCGCCACCGGTCGGGTCGCTCGGCGCCGACGGCAACAGCAGGACGTCGATCTCGCCGCCCGCCCCGACGAGGGTCGAGAGGTTGAACACCAGGCCGGTGCCGTCGGAGGTGGGCGTGCCCAGCACCGCCCCACCGCTGCAGTCGGCCTTCGGCAGCTCCGACCAGGCGCCGGCGCCGCTCGGGGGGGTCCAGGCGCTGGTGGTGGGGCAGGCCACGATGCTCACCGAGCTCGACGGCTGCGCCTGGGCGATCGGCAGGGTGACGGTCGGGTCGCTGGCCCCCCCGACGAGGCTGAAGCGCACGGCCGACTCGGCGACGGGGCCGGCGGCGTTCGACGAGACGTACAGCCCGTTGGCCGGCACCTGCGGGGGCGGGGGGATCTGCCCGTCGGACTGCTCGGGCTCGTACCAGTAGCCCGACTGCAGCCCGGTGACCGTCGACCCGTCGGCGTGCCCGGGGCCGGCGACGAGCGCCACGACCAGGGGCACGGCGGCTGCCGCGACCAGCGCCCGCCGGCGGGTCACTCCCCCTGCTCCTCGGTCGTGACCCGAGCGCGTGCCCCCCGGCGGCTGGTGGTCGCCGCCTTGGTGGCGCCGGCGGCAGCCGCCTTGGTGGCGCCGGTGGCGCCGGCGGTGCTCGCGGCCCGGCGGGCGCCCGCCGCCCGGCCGGTGCCCGTGGGCCCGGCGGGGGTGGCGTGCCCGTTCGCCGTCGACCCCGCAGCGGCCGTGCGGGAGGCGCCGGCTGAGGAGCGTGCCCTGGTCGCACCAGCCGCGGACGGTGACCCGGCCGCACCCGCCGCACCCGCCGCACCCGCCGCACCCGCCGCACCGGCGGCCGCCCGCGACCGGGTCGCCGACCCGGTGGCCGCCCGCGACCGGGTCGACGACCCCGCCGCCGTCCGGCGGGCCGTCGCGGCCGCGCCGGCGGCCTGGCGGCCGCGCACCTTCGCGACGGGAGCGCCGGCCTCGACGTCGTCGACGGCGGTGATGTCGATGGCGCCCGAGCGGTTGACCGCGGCCTCGTCGGTGCCGAGGTAGGAGGCCACCACCCGGGGGTGGTTGACCACGTCGTGGGGCCGGCCGGAGGTGATGGGGTGGCCGAGCTCGAGGGCCAGCATGGTGTTGGAGATGCCGGTGATCAGCGGCATGTCGTGCTCGATGACCAGCAGGGCGCAGCCGACCTCGCGGGCGATGCGCAGCAGCAGCGGGCCCATGGCCTCGGTCTCGCGCTGGGCGATCCCGGAGCTGGGCTCGTCGAGGAGCAGCACCGACGGGCGGTGGGCGATCGACATGGCCAGGTCGACGATGCGCCGGCTGCCGGTCGACAGCTCCGAGACGAACTTGTTGCGGAACGCACCGAGGCCGAGGAGCTCGATGAGGTCGTGCACCTCCCAGGCGACTTCCACCTCGGTGTCGCCCACGGCGGGCAGGGCCAGGGCGGCGGCGAACGGGTCGCGGACGTCGAGCCACCGCTCGAGGCCCATGGCGATGTTCTCGGCGACGGTCAGCGACGGGAACAGCCGGGCGTCCTGGAACGAGCGGCCGAGGCCGGCCATGGCCCGGCGGTGCGGGCTCCAGTCGGTGACGTCGTCGCCCCGGAAGCGGATGCGGCCGTGCACCGGGGTCACGAACCCGGAGATGGTGTCGAAGATGGTCGTCTTGCCGGCGCCGTTGGGGCCGATCAGACCGAGCACCTCCCCCTCGTGCAGGGCGAAGCTGCAGTCGTTGACCGCCCGCACGCCGCCGAAGCGCACGTCGACACCCGACAGCTCGAGCAGCACGGGGGCGTCGGCGGGCAGCGCCGGCCGGGTGTTGGGGTCGTCGCCCTTCTTGGGCACGGCGGGCACCGATCCGCCGGCGGGGGGCTCGTCGAAGAGGCCCTCGTGGCCGGTGGCGGTGGCCGCCCCCTCGAGGAACACCGACCGGAGGATGTCGGCCCGGTCGAGCAGGTCGGCGGTCGGCCCGGAGAAGCGCACCTCGCCCTTCTCCATGAACACGGCCCGCTTGGCCAGGGTGAGGGCCACGTTGACCGACTGCTCGACGACGATGACGGTGGTGCCCCGGGCGTGGATGGCCCGCACGATGTCGACGAGCTGGCCGACGATGGCGGGGGCCAGGCCGAGCGAGAGCTCGTCGATCATGAGCAGCTTCGGCTTGGCGATGAAGGCCATGGCCAGGCCGAGCATCTGCTGCTCGCCGCCGGAGAGGTTGCCGGCCAGCTGGTCGCCGCGCTCGACGAGGATGGGGAAGTAGTCGAGCGCCTGGCGGGTGGCCTCGGCGACGTGCGCCGGGTCCTGGCGGCGGTAGAGCCAGCCGGCGAGGCGCAGGCACTCCTTGACCGTCAGGGTGGGGAAGACGCTGCGCCCGCCGGGCATCTGCACGATGCCGAGGGCGGTCGACGCCATCGGGTCGAGGTGGGTCACGTCGCGGCCGTCGAAGTAGATGACGCCGCCCGCCGGGTCGACCAGCCCGGAGATGGCCTTCAGCAGGGTCGACTTGCCGGCCCCGTTGGTGCCGAGGAGGGCGACGATCTCGCCCTCCCGCACCTCGAAGTCGACGTCGAAGAGCACCTTCACCTTGTCGTAGGCCACGTCGACGCCGGTGCAGCGCAGCAGCGCCTGGGGGCCGGGAGCCAGGCGCTGGCGGCGCATCTCGATGGTGGTCTCGAGCACCCGGCGGGCCTTGGCGGCGTCGCCGGCCACGCTGGTGCGGGCCGACGCCAGCACGAAGCCGCCGATCACCCAGTACGGCAGCAGGGCTCCCATGGCCGTGCGGATGCCGTCGTGGTCGGAGAGGCTGCCCTCGAAGAAGAACCACAGCGCCCACACCCCCGCCACCAGGAAGAACGAGCTGAAGGCGAACGACAGGGTGCGCACCCGCGACGGCGACACCATCGACTGCACGGTGAAGAACGGCGGGTAGAAGATGCCGCCGAGGAAGCTGGCGGCGAAGCCGAAGATCAGCGTCAGGGCGAAGTCGGGGGCGACGGCCACGAGGAACAGCCCGACGCCCACCCCGACGAGGGCGTAGCCGGCCCAGCGCAGCGGCTCGCCGAGCTCCTGGGCCAGCCACCGCTTGGTGAGCCGGACGCTGACCAATACGCCGAGCAGCTGGAAGCTGGCGTTGACGGCGCTGATCAGGCCCCGGTCGAAGTCACCGACGTGGTACACCCGCTTGAGGAACAGGGGCAGCAGGAAGGCGAGGGGGATCACCCCGGCGCCGATGAAGAAGTAGGCGGTGTACTGCCGCTTGAGGGTCGGCACCGCCAGCAGCGTCTTGTACGCCTCCCGGAACGGCACAGGCGCCTCGGCTTCCGCTTCGGCGGCCAGGTCGGGGTCGTCGGTGCCGCCCCGGCGCGGCTCGCGCAGCCGGGTGGCGATCAGGGCCACGGCCACGATCGGCACGACCAGCACGCCGAAGGCGAGGCGGTAGCCGCCGAAGTGCGACACGGTGCCGGCGACCGCAGGGCCGACGATGGCCCCGGCGAACACGGCGTTCTGGTGGGTGCCGAACACCGCCGGGCGGTTGGCCGGCGGGTAGTAGTCCGACAGCAGCGAGTTGTGCACCGGCTCGTTGACCACTTGGCCGATGCCGTTGCCGAGGCGCACCAGCACCAGCAGCAGCACGCTGCCGACCAGGCCGGTGGCCAGGGAGAAGACCCCAGCGAGGATGCCGGCGATCCACACCAGCTTGGTGCGCGGCAGCCGGTCGCCGTAGTGGCCGATGACCACGGCGAAGAGCAGCACGATCGTGAGGTTGGCGATGACGATGAGGCCGAAGTCGGAGTCTGAGAGCCCGAACGCCTTCTCGATGTTCGGCGCCAGCACGCCGAAGGCGGCGGTGTCGAACTGGTCGAAGAAGTAGAGGGCGGTGAGCACCAGCAGGGCGAACGCCGAGACGCCGCCGGTGACCGCGCCCAGGCCCCGCAGCCCGCGCCCGCCGCCGTCGGTGCCGTGGCCGTCGCCGGCGCCGGCGCCCGCGCCCGCGCCCGCGCCGGCGAGGGTGTCGGCGGCCGCCTCGGTGGTGGGCTCGCCGATCGTCGGGTCGGTCACGGTCATCGGCCGTCTGCCTTCCGGGTGCGGGTGCGGGTGGTGGCGGCGCGGGCCCCGACCGCAGGGGTGCCCCCGGGCGGCGACACCGGACCGTCGGTGGGCAGGTCGTCGAGGTCGTCGAGCGACACGGCGTCGAAGCGGCCGGTGATGCGGCCGGCGTCGTCGTCGGCCGGGCCGGCGGCTGCCCCGGTGCCGCCGGCGGCTGCCGCGGTGCCTCCGGCGACGGGCTCGTCGTCACGCTCGGCGCCGACGGTGCCCTCGGGGGCAGCGAGCACCTGGCCCATGGCGGTGGTCATGGCCTGGGCCTCGAACGCCTGGTTGTCGGCCTCCGCCCGCTGGTCGGCGAGCAGGCTCGGCACCAGGATGCGCCGGCGGACGGCGACCGACCGCAGCAGGTTGTCACGCGCCCCGTAGGCGATCTGGGCGAGGCCGCCGGGGAAGAGGAACAGCAGCAGCAGCACGCCCACCCCGCTGGCCAGCAGCTGGGCGTTGGCGCCCAGGCCGCCGTACTGCAGGATGCCGATGAACGCCGTGCCGAGCATGGCCCCGGGCAGCGACGTCAGCCCGCCGATCACGACGATGATGAGCATCGTCTCGGAGAGGGTGAGCGGGAAGGCGTTGTTGTTGACGCCCTGCTCCTGGTAGGCGAACAGGGCGCCGGCGACGCTGGCCCAGAACCCGGAGATGGCGAACGCCGAGAGTCGGGCCACCCGGATGCTGACCCCGTAGGCGGCGGCGCCCTTCTCGTTGTCGCGGGCGGCGATGATCACCCGGCCGGCGCGGCTGCGGCGCAGGGCCCGGGCCGAGCCGAGGGCCAGGCCGAGCACCACCAGGCAGAAGAAGTAGAAGGCGCGCGGGCCGTGCAGGCTGTAGCGGCCGTAGAGCAGCGGCCGCTCGATCTGGCTGAGGCCCTGGGGCAGCAGCTCGGGGAAGTAGGTCGGCGACAGCAGGAACACCTGCACCGCCAGCGCGAACGCCAGCGTGGTCACGGCCAGGTAGAGGCCCTGGATGCGCAGGGCGGGCAGGCCGATGATCACCGACGCCACCGCCCCCGCCAGGCCGGCGAGGATCAGGGCGGCGAAGAAGTCGCCGTGGATGAACGCGGTGTGGCGCAGGTGCACCGACACCGCCGAGGCGACGGCGGCGCCCACGCCGACGAAGCCCCACTGGCCGAGGCTGATCTGGCCGGCCCACCCGGTGAGGATCACCAGCGACACGGCGACGATGCCGTAGATCACCACGACCGAGGCCAGGATCTGCTGCTCGACGTGCACCAGGTAGGGCAGGGCGACGAGCAGCCCGACGACGGCGACGCCGCCGACGAGGCGGGTCCAGACGACCTCGGGGAGCGCGCGCAGCTCGGGCGGCACCGGGCGGAACTCGGCGGCCAGCGACCAGGTCGCCATGCCGGAGTCCTGGCCCCGGGAGACCTTCGAGCGCTGCAGCAGCATGGCCACCAGCAGAGTCGGGAGCATGAGCGCCTCGGCCAGGCTCGGGTCGTGGCTGAAGTAGTAGACGGTGCTGTCGGTGATGCCGATGGCGATGCCGGCCCACAGGGCGGTGGAGAACGACTCCATCTTGGCGATGACGGCCGCGGCCAGGGCGTAGAGCAGCACCTGCGGGCCGATGTCGGCGCCGACCGGCAGGCCCACGATCGGGATCCGCAGGAACACCCCGAGGGTCGACAGCAACCCGGCGATCACCCACACGATCGTCGACAGCAGGTTCGGTGAGATGCCGAGCAGCCGCGCCCGGTCGGCGTTCTCGGCGGCCGCCCGCACCGCCATGCCGTAGCTGGTGCGCTTGAAGAACACCGACAGGCCGATCATCACCGCGGCGGCGGCGAAGAGGATGACGATGGCGTTGGCGTCGAAGTGCACCGGGGCCAGGTAGAAGTGCAGCCCCGAGAACGGGGTCTTCGGCGGGTTCGGGTCGATCTGCAGGCTGCCGCCCAGCCACTTGGGCAGGAAGAACTGCAGGGCGGCGAAGATCAGCCCGACCGCGATGGTGACCACCGACAGCACCAGGCGCGGGGCCTTCGAGAACCGGCGCATGACCAGCACCTCGACCAGGGCGCCCGACAGCATGCCGGCGATCACGGCGACGGCCAGGCCGCCGAGGTAGGGCCAGTGGTGCAGCTTGATGAGCAGCACCCCGAGCAGCGCGGCGACCGACCCCATCTCCGCCTGGGCGAAGTTGATGATGCGGTTCGCCCGGTAGATGAGGATGATGCCGAACGCCAGCAGGGCGTAGAGCAGGCCGAAGATGACGCCGTAGGCGAACTCCCCGAGGGGCGGTTCGTTGTTGTGCATCACCAGCTTGAGCACGACCACCAGGGCGGCCAGGCCCACGGTGGGCCGCAGGTACGGACCGAAGGTCGGGTGCCCGACGAGGGCCCCGACGCCCTTGCGGGCCGAGCGGACCCCGGCGCCGAGCTCCTGCACCGGGCTGGGGCCGCGCTCGCGGCCGGGGGGGCGGGTGGTGGTGGTCACGTCAGCCCGCGCACTCGCCGTTCGGGAACAGCTCGGAGGTGCCCGGGGGAACGCTCCCCTTGACGAACCGCTTGCCGCCGTTGGCGTCGATGTACTCGCCCGGCTGGTTGTTGTACGGCGAGGTGGTGGTGCCGCACCAGTAGACCTCGCGGAAGTCCTTCTCGCCGGTCCACGGGAACGGGTCGGCGAACTGGATGGCCTCGTGCTGGGCGTTGCCGGGGAAGGTGGCCGACCGCACACCCTGGGCGATGGTCGTCGGCGTCGGCGCCGGGCCGGCCAGCTGCCAGATGTTGCCCATCATCTCGAAGTAGCCCCAGTTCAGGTTCTGGGTGGGGTCGGGCGACCCCGGGTCACCGGAGTCGGCCCACGCCTTGGGGGCCTCCGTCTGGTTGAAGGCGATCGAGTCGGTGAGGTCCGACAGGCCGAACGCGTGGCTCATCTCGTTCTTGTTGTAGAGCTGGCCGAGCACGTCGTAGTCGATGAGACCGGTGCCCGACAGCAGGAACTCGGGGTGGTAGCCCTGCTGGTCGAGGCCGTTGGTGGTGAACACGGGGGCGATCGGGTCGCCCAGCATCACGATGGTGGTGATGCCGGCCTGCTTGATCGCCGCCACCGTGGTGGCCGTCTGCTGCTGGGCCGTGGTGATGTCGGAGGCGTAGCTGTACTCCTGGGTGCCCTGCGCCCCGCAGCCGTTCACCAGCTGCTCGAGGTAATCGGCGGTCTGCTTGTAGGTCGTGTCGCCGTTGTTCTCCGGGTAGATGATGCCGAGCTTGCGGATCGGCGCCTGCCCGGTGACGGGGATCACGTCACCGGCCCCCTTGCCTGCGTACTGCGCCGGCTTGCCGACCAGCTTCTTGCAGTAGTACTCGGCGACCTGCTGGGCGACCTGGGTGCCGTTCGGGAAGATGTTGTAGTAGTAGGGCGCCAGCTGGTCGAAGTAGTTCTCCGGGATGTTCTCGCCGCCAGACGTACCGCCGATCACGATCACGTGGTCTTGGGCCAGGCGGATGTAGAACTGGTCGTACTCACCGACGGCGATGACGAAGGCGGGCTTGAGGGCGGCGATGGCGTCGGCCTCGGCCTGCAGGCACGGGATGTCGGGCGGGGTCAGGTTGCACTGGCCCTGCCAGTAGTTGTAGGTGCAGGTGCTGTCGCCCTGCGCTTTGCCCGAGTTCTTGCCGGTGCCGTCGAGGGAGACGAACTTGCGGCCGTAGAGCTCCCACCGCTTGTTCAACTCGTCGGTGAAGGTCTTGATGGCGAGGCACTCGTCATCTGTGGTGGCCGCCAAGTTCTCGGTCTGCAGGATGGCGTTGACCTCGGCGTTGCCCTGCGGCAGGTAGTACACGTAGTTGATCGCCGTGGGCGTGACGCCCTGCATGGAGGCGACGGGCTGGGGCGTGTAGCTCGTCGTGCACGGCGGCATGTAGTAGCTGGGGCCGGCCTGGTGGCCGTTGACGCAGCCGGGGTTGGGCGCACCGCCGCTCGCTGCCGTCACCGACCCCGACGTGGCGCCCGCGGTGGCCCCCGGCTTGGCCGCAGCCGTGGTCGCGCCGCCGGCGCCGCCGGTCGCCGCTCCGCCGGTCGTCCCGCCGACGGCGCCGCCGGTCGCGCCGGTGGCCCCGCCGGCCGCCCCGCCCGTCGTGGCCGCCCCGGTCGCCCCGCCGACGGCGCCGCCCGTGGCGCCGGTGGCGGAGCCGGCGGCCCCACCCGATTCGAGCGAGGCGCCCGACCCGGCGGCCGCCGTCGGGTTGAAGTTGGTGCTCGAGCCGGCAGCCGAGGTGCCGCCGTTCGACGGCGCCAGGGCCACCAGGATGAGCTGGACGACCGCGAGGGCGACGAGCGGGGCGTAACGCCGCCCGAGGTTCGACGGGTTCAGAGCCATGGATTCGTTCCCCCCTGGAACGTGCGGTGCGTGGCGCGCCGCTGTCTCGATGATTCGGCGCCCACCTCGGGCGCTCCTCCCGGTGTCGCAACATCGGGCCCGGCACGAGCCCGGAGTGACACTAACGTCACCGAAAGCGGACGCGCCACCCCATCTCGGTCGAAACCGGACAGGGGCGCGCCCCGGTCAGCTGGGGCGGCGCCCGGCGGCCAAGGCGGCCGCCACCCCGGCGAGCGCCAGGGCGGCGACGATGCCGAGACCGATCACCGCGCCGGTGGGCCCCCCGTGCGACGTCCCCGTGCGGTGAGCGGCCGGGCCGGCGGCCTCGGCGCCCCCCGGCCCGGCGGGCGCCACCGTGCCGGCGGCCGGGGTGGTGGGCACGCTCGAGCCCGGGAGCGACGGGCCCGGCTCCGCCGGCGCGACCGACGGGCCGGTCTCGACCGGCGTGACCAGCGGCCCGGTGGTCACGCCCGACCCCGCGACGGGCGACGAGCCCGACGACGTGGCCGGGCTGCCGCCCCGCCCGGCGGTGGTCGGCGTGCCCACCACCGGGTGGGTGGCGGGCGGGGTGGTCGTGGCGGCCGTCGGGCCCGTCGCCTGCTGGCCGGGGGTGGGCACGGCAGCGACGGCGGCGGCGGCGTCGAGCAGCCCGTGACCGGCCCCGGCGAGGGGGTGGGCGGTGGAGGTCAGGGCGTCCACGACCGTGTCCCTGCTCACGGCCGGGTTGCGGCCGAGCACCAGCGCGGCGGCCCCGGCGACGTGCGGGCAGGCCATCGAGGTGCCTTCCATCAGCCCGGTCGCACCACCCGGCAGGGTCGAGAGGATGCAGTCGCTGCCGTCGCCCGCGCAGGAGTTGATCGTGCCCACCGCCGAGACATCACCCCCCGTGTCGCCCCCGGGGGCGGCGAGGCTCACGCTGCCGCCCGTGTTCGAGTAGCCGGCCAGCTGGCCGGTGGGGCCGGTGGCGGCGACCAGCAGGGCGTCGGGCACCCCGTTGGCGTCGTTCGGGTAGCTGTCGGTGAAGGGCAGCCCGCTGTTGCCGGCGGCGATGGCCACGACCACGCCGGCGGCGGCGGCCGACGCCACGGCGGCGGTGACCGCGGACGACTGGGTGAGGCCGGGCACCTGGTCGCCGAGCGACATGTTGATGACCTGGGCCCGGGGGTGGCCGCCGTCGACCACGTAGTCGATGCCGGCGACCACGTCGGCGAGCGTGCCGCTGCAGTCGCCGCTCGACGGGTCGTAGGTGAGCACCTGCACGGGCAGGATGCGGGCGGCCGGCGCCACGCCGAAGTCGGCCGACGCCACCGTGCCGCTGACGTGGGTGCCGTGGGTGCAGGCGTCGGCTTTCTGACCGGGGGTGCACTCCGCCGGGTCGGCGCTGCCGCCCAGGCACCTGACGCCGTCGGCGACCCTGCCCCCGAACTCGGTGCTGTCGGTGCCGTCGACCCAGGTGTCGATCACCGCCACGGTGACGCCCGACCCGTAGGCGCCGAGGGAGCGGGCGGCGAGCACGTCGGCGCCGTGGGTGGCGCCCACGCCCGGCTCGAAGTGCCACAGCGACGGGCTGTCGGCGGCGGCCGCCGGCCCGGCCCCGACCAGGGCCACCGGCAGGGCGGCGAGGGAGGCCGCCAGGCGGACGGCCCGGTGCCGGCTGCGGGAGGTGACCACGGCGGCGCTCAGGAGGTGGTGGCGTTGTAGCGGCGCACGGCGAGCACCCCGAACACCACGGCGATGCCGACCGCCCACAGCAGCGACTCGACGACGAGGGTGGTGGTCGACCGGCCGGCGAAGAGCAACGCCCGCTGCGCCGGGCCGATGTCGCCGATGAGCAGGTCGCGCACGGCGTCGATCACCAGCGTGACCGGCTGGTTGTCGGCGAAGACCCGCAGCCACGACGGCATGGTGGCGGTGGGGACGAAGGCGCTCGACGCGAAGGTGAGCGGGAAGATCAGCGGGAAGGTGATGGCGTTGACCGCCTGGCTGTTGCTGGCGTACAGCCCGACCAGGGCGAACAGCCACGACACCGCGCTGGCGAAGGCCAGGCCGAGCAGCAGGCCGGCCACCAGGCCGCCCACGCTGCCGGGGCGCAGCCCGACGGCCAGGCCGACGAGGGTGGTGATGACCAACGACACGGCCGTGAACACGGCGGTGGCGGCGACGTGGCCCACCAGCACCGCCGAGCGGGCCATGGGCAGCGACCGCAGCCGGTCGACGAAGCCCTTCTGGCGGTCGTCGGCGATGGCGAAGCCGGCGTTCCCGGAGCTGAAGAACGCCTGCTGCACGGCGATGCCCGGCACCAGGTAGTCGACGTAGGAGACGTGGCCGAGGCCGCGGATGGCCCCGCCGAAGACGTAGCGGAACAGCAGGGTGAACATGATCGGGGCGATGAAGGTGAAGCTGACCTGGTCGGGGGCCCGCAGCACCTTGCGCACGTTGCGCACGGTCATGGCCGCGCAGTCGTCGAGGGCGAGCACCAGGCGGTTGCCCCCGGCGCCGGGCGCCCGGGCCAGCGGGCCCTCGGCGTCGGCCGCCGCCGTCTCCGGCGCCGTCATCCCCGTGCCCGTGCTCACGCCGCCCCCCGCTCGTCGGTGGCCGGGCCGGAGGCGCCGGTCAGGCTGAGGAACACCTCGTCGAGGCTGGGCTGGCGCAGCTGCAGCGACACGACCCCCAGGCCGGCGGGCTCGAGTCGGCGCACCACCTCGGCGGTGGTGTGCAGGCCGTCGGCGGTGGCCAGGCGCACGGTGACGCCGTCGACGGTGGGTGGCCGCTCGGCGACGCCGACGAGCAGTTCGGCGGCCGCCACGGCGGCGGCGGCGTCGCCGAGCACGACCTCGACGGCGGTGGCGCCCAGCCCGGCCTTCAGCTCGGCGGCGGTGCCCTCGGCGATGACCCGGCCGTGGTCGACGACGCAGATGCGGTCGGCGAGGCGGTCGGCCTCCTCCAGGTACTGGGTGGTCAGCACCACGGTGGTGCCCCCGCCGACGAGGGCTTCGATGACCGCCCACAGGTCGAGGCGGCTGCGGGGGTCCAGGCCGGTGGTGGGCTCGTCGAGCAGCAGCACGGGCGGCCGGGCGACGAGGGCGGCGGCCAGGTCGAGGCGGCGGCGCATGCCCCCCGAGTAGGTCTTGAGGGGCCGGTCGGCGGCGTCGGTCAGGCCGAACTGCTCGAGCAGCTCGGCCGCCCGGCTGCGGGCCTCGGCCCGCCCGATGTGGGTGAGCCGGCCGACGAGCAGCAGGTTCTCGCGGCCGGTGAGCATCTCGTCGACCGCCGCGTACTGCCCGGCCAGGCCGAGGCGGGTGCGGGCCAGCTCCGGCTGGGCGAGCACGTCGACACCGGCGACCGACGCCCGGCCCGAGTCGGGGCGCAGCAGGGTGGTCAGCACCCGCACGGTGGTGGTCTTGCCGGCGCCGTTGGGCCCGAGCAGGCCGAGCACGGTGCCGGCCGGCACCTCGAAGCTGACACCGTCGAGGGCACGGACGCCGCCCTTGAAGGTCTTGACGAGCGCGTCGACGACGACGGCGGCCTGCCCCACGGCGCGGAGGCTACTGCCGCCCGGCGGGTTCGTCGGTCGGACGCTGAAGGCGCAGATGGTGGAGGTTCAGATGGTGAAGGCGAGGTGTTCGACGATGCGGGCGCCGAGCACCCGGTCACCGGTGATGTCGGCCATGACCGGCATCGGCGTCACCCGGCCGCACGCCAGGGCCATGAAGGTCATCCCGTCGAGGGCGATGGTGACCTCTGCGGGGCGGCCGGGGTCGGCGACCACGCCGGCGCGCCCCTCGGGGGGCACCTCGACCCACAGGTCGCGCGCCAGCGGGCCGTGCAGCGAGAAGCCGACGAGGGTGCCGGGCGGGGTGGCGGCCCGCTTGGCCACCACGTAGCCGAGGTTGCGTTCGACCTCGTCGAGGGCCTGCTCGGCGGCGGGGCCCGACTGGTGCCCGGGGCGGTCGACGGCGGCGCGCACGTCCTGCTCGTGGACCCAGCAGTCGAAGACCCGGATCTGCATGAACCGGCCGTAGGTCGCCTGGCCGACGGGCGTCCAGGAGGGGGCGGCCATGGCCTCGTCGTCCATCCCGGCCAGCGCCTCGGAGCGGGCGGCGACCACGGCGGCGAGCTCGTCGAGCAGCTCGGCCGGGGGCTGCGACGACCACTGGGTCACCCAGGCCTCGTTGAAGCTGCCGATGTCGTTGCGCACGTGGGGCGGGCGCCCCTCGGCGGCGGGGGGCGAGGGGCGGGAGGCGAGCATCGACTCGGTGCCGAGCACGTGGGCGAACTGCGCCCGCACGTCCCAGCCGGGGCAGCGCGTCGGGGTGGCGAAGTCGGCGTCGTCGAGCGACCGGCCGAGCTCGAGGAGGGAGCCCCAGGTGGCCTCGAGTTGCGCGCGCAGGCCGGCGGCGTCGGAGGGGGCGACGGTCATCAGGCGACGGGGTGCTCGATGGTGCGCCAGCTGCGGGCGTCGAGGTAGGGCTGGAAGGTGGCGCCGATGTGGTCCCAGTCGGCCTGGGTCTTCGGGCGGCGCAGCTCGTAGAGGTGGGGGAAGTCGCCCCACCCGGCCACGAGGTCCCAGAGCCTCCCGGCGGCCTCGCCGGAGGGTGCGGGGGCGACGACGGGGCCGAAGAGGGTGGTGGTGCCGTCGAGCACCATGGTCGGCACGCCGAACCCGCCCAGGTCGAGCACCCGCTGGTGGTCGGCCCGGATCTCGTCGTCGATGGTGGGGTCGGCGAGCACCTCGTCGATCACCGCGAGGTCGAGGCCGGCGGCGGCCATGACCTCTTCGAGCACCTCCCGCCGTTGCACGGGCCGGCCCTCGACGTGCAGGGCGGCGCCCGCTGCTGCGTAGAACCGGTCGACGAGCTCGTCGCCGCGGCGGCGCAGGCCGGCAGCCACCCGCAGCATCGACCAGCCGTAGGGCCAGGCCCGCTCCCACGGGTGGGGCTTGCCCGCCTCCAAGTTCACCTCCTCGAGGGAGAAGAACGCCCAGCGCAGCCGCAGGTCGCGCACGGCAGCCGCCTCGCGCACCCACACGCTGGTCTGGTAGGCCCACGGGCACATCACGTCGAAGTGGAACGTGACCTCGGTCATCACCCCGCACGGTAGCCACACCGTGGCCCCCGCCGTGCGGGGTAGACCGGGGAGGTGCCTGACGCCGTCCAGGGGGTCGCCGACCTCCTCACCGGCGCCGTCGCCGCAGGGGCCTACGTCGTCGACCGCTCCGGGCGCGTCACCAGCGTCAACCGCACCACCCTTGAACTGCTCGGCTTCGACGAGGGGAAGGTGCTGGGCCGCGCCGCCCACGACCTGTGGCACTACGTCGACGCCACCGGGCACCGGCGGGCGTCGCGCGGCTGCCCGATCACCGCCGTGGCCGCCACCGGCCGGGCCGAGTCGTCCGACCGCGACGTGTTCGTGTGCCGCGACGGCCGGCTGCTGCCCGTGGGCTGGACGTCGGTGCCGATCGTCGACCCGGGCGGCCCGGGGGCGGCGCTGGTGGTGTTCCACGACATCAGCGGCCAGCGCGTCGAGCTGCGCGCCGCCGACGACCTGGCCGAGGTGCGCGCCGGCGACCCGGCCGCCGCCGGCCCGGCGGCGCGCACCGCCTTCCTCACCGAGATCACCCTGGCGCTCATCTCCACCCTCGACGTCGACGAGGCGCTGGCCCGGCTGGCCCGCATGCTCGTGCCCCGCTTCGCCGACTGGTGCGTCATCGACCTGATCGAGCTCGACGACGCCGACCGCGTGCGCCGGGTCACCGTCGCCCACACCAACCCCGCCGCGGTGCGCGAGCTTGGTCCGGTCGTCACCACCCGCTTCCCCCTGCCACCCCCACCGGGGCCGCCGCTGGCGCGGGTGCTGCGAGGGGTGCCGTCGCTGGTGCTGGCCCAGCCCGACGCCACCGGGTCGAGCACGGAGATGGAGCGCCAACAAGGCGACCTGTTCCGCCGCCTCGGCGCCTCCGAGGCGCTCGTCGTCGGCCTGCAGGCCCGCACCCGCACGATCGGGGCGGTCACCATGGTGCGCACCGGCGGCCGGCACTTCACCGTGGCGGAGCGGGCCCTCGCCGAGGACGTCGCCCTGCGCGCCGGCATCGCCGTCGACAACGCCCGCCTCTACACCGACACCCGCTCGGCCGCAGAGGCCCTGCAGCGCTCCCTGCTGCCGGTGCTGCCCGCCCACCCCCGCATCACCCTGGCCGGCACCTACCTGCCCGCCGGGCGCGGCGCCGAGGTCGGGGGCGACTGGTACGACGCCTACTGGCTGGGCGGGCCGAGCGCGGCGCTCGGTGTCGCCCTCGGCGACGTCGCCGGCCACGACCTGCAGGCGGCGGCGCGCATGAGCGACATCCGCACGCTGCTGCGGGCCGCCAGCCTGGTCGACGACGACCCCGCCGCCGTGCTGACCCGCCTCGACCGGGCGATGGCGGTCTTCCACGAGGGGGTCACCGCCACCGCCGTCTACGCGCGGGTCGAGCCCGCCGGCGACGGGGTGCGGGTGCGGTGGGCCAACGCCGGCCACCCCCCGCCCCTGCTGCTGACCCCCGCGGCGGGTGGGCCGGCCACGGCCACCTTCCTCGACGGCGGCGGCGGCACGCTGCTCGGGGCCGCGCCGGACCTGCCCCGCGCCTCGGCCATCGTCGACCTGGCCCCCGGGGCGATGCTGGTGCTCTACAGCGACGGGCTGGTCGAAGACCGCGAGACCGGCCTCGCGCCGGGCATGGCCCGGCTGCGCCAGGCGGCCAGCGTGCTCGCCCCGGCCGGGCCCGAGCACCTCAACGCCCACCTGCTCTCCGACCTCGGCCTCGAGCCCGCCGACGACGTGGCCGTGCTCGTGGTCGCCGCCCGCTGACCCCGGGGCGCGCCGGGAGGAGCCGACGGGGGGATCGGCTCCTCCACTCGCGTCGCCCACGCGGCAGACCCGGGGGGGTGGTCGGCTGCCGGCCGTGCGCAGGCACCTCGATCGGCCGGCCGGGTGGGCGTGTGAGCAGTCGGTAGGCTTTTTTTCGTGCAGGCGCTGCGTCGGGCCGTGGTGGCGCTGATCGTGGCCGTGGGTGCCATGGTCGTCGTCCGCCTGCGCGGCACCGGTGGCACGCCGCCGCGCCGCGGCGGGTGGCGTCAGCTCGACCCCGATGAGCTGGCCCCGACCTCCGGCGCCGGCCCCACCGACGGGTGACCCTGCGCGCCGCGGTCGTCGGCCTCGGCGCCGTCGGCACCCGTGCCGCCCGCCAGCTGGCTGCGGCCGGCGCCGCGGTCACCCTGGTGCATCCCTCCGCCCCCCGCCTCGCCTTCGTGCGCCACGAGGTCGGCGCCCCCACCGACGCTGTAGTGGGCGGCATCGACGACCTGCCCGACGGGCTCGACGTGGTGGTGCTCTGCCACCCCGGCGACCACCGGGGCGCCGCGGAACGGGCCGTCGAGCGCGAGGTGGCCGTCGTGTCGGTCGCCGACGACCCTGCGGTCGTGCGCCGGCTGCTCGACGTGCACGACGAGGCCGCCGCCCGCGGGGTCACCGTGGTCGTCGGCGCGGCGATGGCCCCCGGGCTCGGCTGCCTGTTGGCCCGGTGGGCGGCCGACCGCCTGGCCGCCGTCACCGAGGTGCACGTGGCCAGCGTCGGCACCGGCGGGCCGGCCTGCGCCCGCCGCCACCACCGGGCGCTGACCGAGCCGGCCCTCGACCACATCGACGGGGCGTGGGTGCAGCGGCCGGGCAGCTCCGGGCGGGAGCTGGTGTGGTTCCCCGAACCGCTGGGGGGCGCCGACTGCTACCGGGGCGGGCTGGCCGACCCGCTGGTGCTGGTGCCGGCCTTCCCCGGGGTGCGCCGCGTCACCGCCCGCGTGGCGGCCACCCGCCGCGACCGGCTCACCTCCTGGCTGCCCATGCTGCGCCCGCCGCACCCCGAGGGCCTCGTCGGCGGCGTGCGCGTCGAGGTGCGCGGGTTCCGGCCGCCGGCCCGCCCCGGGGGCCCGCCCGTCGCCGACGCCGTGGTGGTCGGGGCGTCGGCGCCTCCCGCCATCGCCGCCGGTGCGGTGGCCGCCACCGCCGCCATCGCCGCCGGCAGCCACCGTCTGCCCGCGGGGGCCGCCGGCCTGGCGGTGCTGGCCGACGACCCCGGGCCGTGGCTCGCCGACCTGGGCCGGCGGGGCGTTCCCGCCTGGCTGTTCGAGGGGGCCGACGCCCGCCGCCTCGGCACCTGACCGGCCGCCCGGGGGCGGCCCGGCAGGGCCCCGGTCGGGTCAGCCGGTGCGGGCCGGTCGGCGGGGGCTGGCGTCACCGGCGCCCGCGGTCTGGTTGGTGCCCCGATGGGGGCGGGCCGGCAGGCTGGTGGCGTGCACCGACGGGTAGGCGGGGTCGTGGTACAGCTTGGCGGTCAGCGTGCGCCGCTCGCGCCCGAGGACCGAGAAGCCGAGCGCCGCGGCCACCGCCCCGGCGAGGGGCCCCACCACGTAGGCCCAGAACGCCCCGAAGGCGCCGGCCACCACGTCGGGACCGAAGGTGCGCGACGGGTTCATGCTCGCCCCGGTGTGGCCGGCACCCGCCCAGATCAGCCCCGCCAACGCGCCGGTCACCGCCACGGGCGCCAGGCGGGCGGTCCGCGGTGACGAGACCATGAGGAAGACCACTGTCAGCAGCCCGAAGGTGAGGGCCGCCTCGATGCCGGCGACCCCCCAGCCGGGCAGGTCGCCGGCCGGCACGGTGCGGGCGGTGTGCACGCCCGCCGCCCACGAACCCCACACCACCCGGAACACCGCCGCGGCGACCAGCGCACCGGCGGTCTGGGCGCCGGCGTAGCCGAGGAGGTCGCGCCAGGAGGTGTGCTTGCGGAGGAAGAACCCGAGGGTCACCGCCGGGTTCAGGTGGGCGCCGCTGCGCCGGCCGACCGGTGAGAGCGCCACGGCGGCCGCCAGGGCACCGAAGACCACCCCGAGCAGCACCAGGCGCAGCCACGACGGGAGGTCGGCGCGCACCGACGACTGGGGCGCCTCGAGGAGGGCGACGGCGCCGAACCCCACGAACAGCTGGAACGCCGTGCCCACCGCCTCACAGGCCCAGTCGGTCGGGTGCCACCCGGAGGCGGTCGGTTGCGGCGCCGGCTGATCGCGCGGGTCGCCGCGCAGGCCCTGGTGGTCGTCGTGCCGGATCCCCGGCGGGCGCACCGGGGCGGCGGTGCGGGGCGCTGCCATGTCCGCTGGCTCCTCGATCGTCGGCGATTGTGTCGCGAGACGACCTACCCGGCGCCCTGGTGGGGAAACGACGGGGGCACGCCCAGCGGGGGCGGCGCTAGGGCTTGCGGCCCCGGGCCCAGCGGCGCTTCCAGTCGAGGGGGTCGGCCGGCCTCTCGGCGGCGAGGGCCCGGTTGCAGATCGTCAGCGCGGCGGTGGCGGCGAAGTCGTCGGCCCGGCCGTGGAGGTGGCGGGCGTAGCGGTCGCGCACGGCCTCGATCGCCCGCCGGTCGCCCCCCGCCAGCTCGAGCAGTCGGGCCGCCGCCTCGTCGGGCCCGAGGCCGGTGGTCAGCTCGGCGACGCCGGCGTACAGGTCGGTGGTCGACACGGCCCAGGAGGGTAGCGGGCGGGCACATAAGGGCGGCAGTTGTCCTACCGTTGTCGGGATGCCCGAGACCCCGGGCGGCGGCAGCCAGCGAGAGAGCCCCCGGCTCGAGGCATCGGGTGCCGCCGCGCGCCGAGACGCCGAGCACCTGCTCGAACCTGCCGCCGAACTGCTGGTGTCGAACGACCTCGACCGCCGGCAGGTCCGGTCCGCCCTGCCGCACGTGCTGCTGCACCTGCCCGTCGCCCTGCTCCTGGTCGACCAGCGCAGCTCCGCCGTCGTCTACGCCAACCAGGCCGCCCTCGACCTGGCCGGCGACGTGGCGTTGCCGCTGCCCCTCGCCGACTGGGGGCGGGCCAGCTCGCTCACCGACCTGCGCGGGGCGCCCCTGACCGTCGCCGACAGCGTGCTGAGCCGGGTGATGCGGGGCACCCCGGGGGGTGGCGAGGCGGTGCGGGCCGCCCCCCGCCCGAGCGACCCGCCCGACCTCGGCCGCGTGCTGTGGGCCACCGGCTTCCCGCTCACCCCGACCGCCGAAGACGGCGAGGCGCCGCTGGCCCTGCTCGTGTTCCTCGAGGTCGGCACCCCTCCGGGGGCGGCCGACGACCCCGAGGCGCTGCTCGCCGCCCTGCGCAACCGGGCGGTGATCGCCACCGACCTGGCGTTCACCATCTCCGACCCGGGCGCCCCCGACAACCCGCTCATCTGGGTGAACCCGGCGTTCACCCGCATGACGGGCTACGGAGCGGACGAGGCGGTCGGCCGCAACTGCCGCTTCCTCCAAGGCCCGCAGACCGACCCGGTGACCGTCGCCGAGATCCGCGACGCCATCGCCGCCAGCGAGCCGATCACCGTGGTGCTGCTCAACTACCGCGCCGACGGCACGCCGTTCTGGAATCAGCTCTCCATCAGCCCCGTCTTCGACGGCGACGGGGCGCTCATCTCCTTCGTCGGCGTGCAGCACGACGTCTCCGAGCGGATCACCAGCGACCTCGAGCGCGAACAGGCCCTGCTCGCCGAGCGCCGCGCCCGGGAGGAGACCGAACGGGCCCGGGCTCGGCTGGCGCTGCTCGCCGAGGTCACCACCCAGCTGTCGGCCACCCTCGACACCCGCGAGAGCCTCGAGCGGCTCGCCGACCTGCTGGTGCCCGCCCTGGCCGACTGGGTGGTGATCGCCCTGCGCGACGAGGGGCCCAACCGCAGCCGGCTGGTCATCCGCCACCGCGACGGCAACGCCTCGGTGGTCGCCCGCTACGCCGAGCTGGCCCCGGACGCCCACCTCGACAACCCGCTGATCGACGACCTCATCGGCGGGGGCGCCCCCCGGCTGCTCGAGGGCCTCGACCGCGAGGCGCTCGCCGCGCGCGCCGGGCCGGAGATCGTCGAGGTCGTCGAGGCCCTCGGCTACGACTCGGCCATCTACGTGCCCCTGATCGCCCGCCAGCGGCGGGTGCTCGGCACCATGATCCTGGTGTCGACGGAGCCCAGCCGGCGCTTCGGGTTCGACGACCTGTCGATCTGCGCCGACCTCGGCCGCCGGGCCGGCATCACCCTCGACAACGCCCGCCTCTACGAGCAGGAGCACCGCGTCGCCGAGGTGCTGCAGCGCAGCCTCCTGCCGGCCATCCCCAAGGTCGACGGCGCCGCCGTCTCGGCGTCCTACCTGCCGGCCAACTCGGTGGCCGACGTCGGCGGCGACTTCTACGAGCTGCTCGACCTGCCCGACGGGTCGCTCGGCGTGGCCATCGGCGACGTCGTCGGCCACGACATGACCGCCGCCGCGGCCATGGGCCACCTCCGGGGCCTCCTGCGCGCCTGCGCCTGGGAGACGGCCGACGAGGGGCGCACCACCGAGCCGGGACGCGTGCTCGACCGGGTCGACCGGCTGGTGCAGGGCCTCGACGTGGTGCCCCTCGCCACCCTCGTCTACCTGCGCGCCGAGCGGGCGACCGACGGGGCTGTCGCCCGGCCCGACGAGAGCGCGTGGCGGCTCAGCTGGGCCAGCGCCGGCCACCCGCCGCCCCTGGTGCGGCTGCCCGACGGTGCCGTCGAGCCGCTCGTCGGCGCCGGCGGGGTGCTGCTCGGCGCCACAGACGACGCCACCCGATCGTCGGCCGTGCGCACCGTGCCACCGGGCACCACCGTGGTGGGCTACACCGACGGCCTCATCGAGCGGCGCGGCGAGGACCTCGACCTCGGCATCGCCCGCCTCTGCGCCGCCCTCGCCCAGAGCGACCCCACCGACCTCGACGGCCTGGTGCAGGCCCTCGTCGGTGGCATCGGCGAGACCCGCGACGACGACATCGCCGTCATCGCCGTGCGCCTCGACTGATCATCTTCTGCGGCCCCCTCGGGCGCTGGCAGCCGCCCGCCGAGGACGGGCTAGTCCCGTCGCGTCATTCCGCGCCGCACGGGGCGACGCCGGCGCCCCGACGAGTTACCTTTTCGCCGTCGGGCGGAAGCACCGACCCGACTGGGAGGGACAACCCGAAATGCCTCGTCTGCGTGCCCGGCTGGCCATCACCGCCGCCGGCCTGCTGGTGCCGCTGCTATCGGTCACGCCGGCGGCGTCGGCTGCGTCGTCGACCGCCCTCAGCGTCCGCAACACGCACGTGTGCGGCGCCCCCGCGCCCGGCGGCGCCACCTGCTTCGCCATCCGCCACGACCACGTGACTGCGGACGGCCGGGTGACGACAAGTGCCAGTGCGCCGCAGCCCAACAGCTACGGGCCGGGCGACCTGCACTCGGCGTACGGCCTCGGCGCCCTCCCCACCGCCGGCAGCAGCTTTGCTTGGAACGGCCAGACCGTCGCCATCGTGGACGCCTACAACGACCCGAACGCCGAGAGCGACCTCGGCGTCTACCGCAGCTACTACGGGCTCCCGTCCTGCACCACCGCCAACGGGTGCTTCACGAAGGTCAGCCAGACCGGCACCAGCAGATATCCGAAGAACAACGGCGGCTGGGCCCAGGAGATCTCCCTCGACCTCGACATGGTCTCGGCCACCTGCCCGAACTGCAAGATCCTCCTCGTCGAGGCCAGCAGCGCCAGCTACGCGAACCTCGGGGCTGCGGTGAACTACGCGGCGGCGAACGGTGCGACCGAGATCTCGAACAGCTACGGCGGCTCGGAGAGCTCGGGGGAGACCGGGTACGACAGCTACTACGACCACCCCGGCGTGGCCATCACCGCCAGCGCCGGTGACGGCGGCTACGGCGTCGAATACCCCGCCGCTTCCCCGTACGTGACCGCCGTCGGCGGCACGTCGCTGAAGCGCGACAGCAGCGTCTCGCGCGGCTGGACCGAGACGGTGTGGAGCACGTCGAGCACCGAGGGCACCGGCTCGGGCTGCTCCGCCTACGAGCCGCAGCCGTCGTGGCAGGCCAGCAACAGCAACATCCCCGCCGCCTGCCCCAAACGGGCGGTGGCCGACGTCTCCGCCGTCGCCGACCCCTATACCGGCGTGGCGGTCTACGACTCGTACACCTACCAGGGGACCTCGGGCTGGCTGGTGTTCGGTGGCACCAGCGTCGCCTCGCCGATCATCGCCAGCGTCTACGCGCTCGCGGGGAACGCAGCCAGCGTGACCTACGGGAGCTACCCGTACAAGAACGGCACGACAACCAATCTGAACGACGTGACGGTCGGCCAGACAGCGAGCTGCGGCACTGCACTCTGCACCGCAGAGATCGGCTGGGACGGGCCCACCGGGCTCGGCACGCCGAACGGCACGAGCGCCTTCTAGCCCAACCCGCTGCACCACCTGCGAGGCCCGGCCAACCCCGACGGGGCGGCCGGGCCTCGACGCGCCGGTTACCTGGTAGCCGCCAGGGGCGAGTAGCACGGGACGGTCCGCCAACCCAGGAGGTTCGCCCCCATGCCCACCCGCTCCGCCCGCACCACCTGGTCGGGCAGCTTGCAAGAAGGCAGCGGCACTGTCGAGCTGACCAGCTCCAAGGTCGGCACCTACGAGGTCTCGTTCCCGAAGCGGGCCGCCGACGAGGCCGGCGGCACGACCAGCCCCGAGGAGCTGATCGCCGCCGCCCACTCCGCGTGCTACTCGATGGCCCTGTCGAACGCCCTGACCCAGGCCGGCTCGGCGCCCGAGCGCCTCGAGGTGAAAGCCGACTGCACGCTCGGCCCCGACCCGGCCGGTGGCTTCCGCATCACCGGCATCAAGCTCACCGTGCGGGGCACGGTGCCGGGCCTCGACACCGAGCAGTTCACCAAGGCCGCCGAGGAGGCCAAGGTCGGCTGCCCGGTGAGCAAGGCGCTCACCGGCACGACGATCACCCTCGACGCCGCCCTGGCCTGAGCCCCGCCGGCAGGCGTCACGCGCTGAGTGTCACGCCTCTGGGGCTTCACGCATCGCCGCCGCCGGCGGCCTGTGCGTGGTTCGTGTACCTATACGGCACCAACCACGCACAGGTCGGGCGCCGGGAGGCCAGCCGACCCCCGCAGCCCGCAGCGCACAGCCCGCAGCCCGCAGCCGCCCGCAGCCCACAGCGCTCAACACGCGGCCCAGCCGGTCAGCGCGCCGCCAGTGCCTCGGCGACCAGGCGCACGAGCGACCCGAGCCGCCAGTGCTCGGGCACCAGCGGGCCGGTGATGCCCTCCTCGGTGGCCACGGCGGCGCACACCGGGCCGATGCAGCCGACGAGCACCGGCCCGTTCAGTGCTTCGAGCAGTGCGCCCGTGGTGCCGTCGCAGTCGGCCAGCTCCACCAGGCCGCGCACCTGCGGGCCGGCGGTGAAGGTGACCGCGTCGACCCGTCCCGTGAGGCACCCCTCGATGAGGCGGCGGGCCGGCTCGCCGTCGTCGGGGAGGGTCCAGCGGTAGACGGGCACCTCGACGACCGTCGCACCGGCCGCCCGGAGGGCGTCGACCAGCGGGAGCCGCTCGTCGCCGAGCATCTGCACCGCCACCCGAGCGCCCGCCACCCCCCCAGCGAGCAGGTGCTCCTGCACCTCGGGGAGCTGTTCGCTCGGCGCCCGCCACGACACGGGGAGACCGGCGAGGCGCACCGCCCCGGCGGCCTTCGGGCCCCGGCAGACGACCTGGGCGGCAGCGATGGCGCCCCGGAGGGCGTCGCCGACCCCCCACCCGTCGGCCTCCCCAAGCCACATGCGCAGCCCCATGCCGGTCGTGACCACGACGACGTCGGGCGGCTCGGCGATCAGCTGCTCGCTGACAGGGCGCAGCCGGCCGGTCGGGTCGGCGGCGACGGTCGCCATGGTGGGCCCGTGCACCACCTCGGCGCCGAGACGCCGGAACATCAGCGCCTGCTCCTCGCCCCGCCGGTCTGCGGTGATGCCGACCGTGCGGCCCCGGAGGTCGAGCGGCGCCCCGGCGCCGGAAGGGCCCGTCATGCCCCGCAGCGAACCACACCGGGCGGCGAACCCACGACCGGCGGGAACACTCCCGCCCATCAGCCCGTTCACCACGACGTGGCCGATGCCCTGCACGTGTACTGGCGCCCGGGTTGCGGGTTCTGCTCCCGGCTGTTCCGGGCCCTCGACGCCGCCGGCATCGACGTGGTGCGCCACGACATCTGGGCCGACGCCGAGGCCCGCCGGTTCGTTCGGGCGCACAACGACGGCGACGAGACCGTGCCGACCGTCGACCTGGGGGGCGTGGTTCGCACGAACCCTCCCCCGAGGGAGCTGGTGGCCGAGATCAGGCAGCGCCACCCCCACCTCCTGCGCTCGGGCTGACCGACCGGTCCCGCCGCTAGGGTCGCCCGGGTGGGGGCAGCGGAGCGGGCCAGCGGGGCGAGCCCGGTCGACGGCCCCGTCGACGTCGTGCTGGCCGGCTGTCGCGCCACCGACGAGCTGGACCCCGGCGCCGGCGCCGCCACCTATCCGAGCACCGACCACGGGCCGCTGGTGGCCGCCCTCGAGCGGCGGGGGGCGACGTGGGCGGTGGCGGCGTGGGACGACCCCCGCGTCGACTGGTCGCTCGCCGGTCGGGTGCTGCTGTCGGCGACGTGGGACAGCGTCGACCGGCCGGCGGAGTTCCTCGACTGGGTGCGGCGCGTGTCGACGGTGGCGTCGGTGGTCAACCCGCCCACCGTGGTCGAGTGGAACCTCGACAAGCGCCACCACCGGGACCTGGCCGGGGCGGGGGTGCCGGTGGTGCCGACCACCTGGCTCGAGCCGCCGGAGGCCGACGCCTCGGACACCGCCGGCACGCAGTGGGCGCCCGACCCCGCCGGCCCGCACGACCTGGTGATCAAGCCGTCGGTGTCGGCGGGCGGCCGGGCGACGGCCCGCTTCGACACGTCGGTGCCGGCCCAGGCCGAGGCGGCGGTCGCCCATGTGGCCGGCCTGCACGGGGCGGGGCAGGCGGCGATGGTGCAGCCCTACGTGGCCGCCGTCGACGACCCCGGCGAGATCGACCTGGTGTTCATCGGCGGCGGGTTCAGCCACGCGGTGCGCAAGCTGCCGGTGCTCGTCGCCGGGGCGGCCGTGCCGGAGCGGCCGTGGGAGCGCACGGCGTGGGCGGGGGTGGCCGACCCCACGTCGGAGGAGCTGGCGGTGGCGGAAGGTGCCGTCGCCGCGGCCAGCCGGCTGCTCGGCTGCCGGTTGGCCTACGCCCGGGTCGACCTGGCCGGCGGGTGGGTGCTCGAGTTGGAGGCCATCGACCCCCTGCTGTCGTTCGACCTGGTGCCCGAGGCCGCCGACCGCCTGGCCGCCCTGCTCGTCTGAGAGCGACCGCAGGGCCTGGCGACTCACGACGCACCCCCTCCGGCCCGCGATGTGCGTCAGTTCCGTACGGATGACTCACATCGCGGGGAATCCGGCCCGCGTTGTGAACCACGAGCCGCACGGCCCGCCCCGCCAGCCCCGCCCGAACGAACGAGCGAGCGAGCGAGCGAGCGAGCGAGCTACGGCACCGGAGCAGGCGGGTCGGTCGCCGCCGGGGGTTCGGGCACCCGCTCCGGCTCCATCTCGTCCTCCTGCTCGGGCACGCCGAGCCCGGCGCGCACGGCGGAGTTGATGCAGGCCATGGTGGGCACGGCGATGATCGCCCCGAAGATGCCGAACGCCAGCGCCCCGGTGGCCAGGGCCAGCACCACGGCGAGGGGGTGCACGTGGATGTAGCGGCCGACCACGAACGGCTGCAGCAGGTGGGCCTCGACCTGGTTGTCGATGACGAGCACGATGACCACGATGACGCCGGCGACGACCCCCTGTTCGACGGTGGCGACCCCGGCGGCGAGCACCCCGGCCACCACGGCGCCGACCAGTGGCACGAAGCTGCCGAGGGCGACGATCAGCGCCAGGGGGGCGACCAGCGGCACGCCCAGCGCGAGCAGCGTGACGGCGATGACGACGCCGTGGAAGGCGGCGACCACCAGCGTGCCGCGCATGTAGTGGGTGAGGGTGGCCCACGCCGCCCGGCCGGCGCGGTCGGTGGTCTGCCGGCCCGGCCGCGGGATGGCCCTGGTCAGGAACTCCCAGATGCCGCGCCCGTCGTAGATGAGGAAGATCAGCGAGAAGAGGGCCAGCAGCACGCCGGTCAGCACGTCGGCCACCGTCTTGCCCGTCGACAGCGCCGCCGAGGCGAGGGCCGAGGTGTTCTTGGTGACCGAGTTCGACAGCTTCGTGGAGAAGGTGTTGATCTGCTTGGCGCTGACCTTGAACGGGCCCCGCTCGAGCCAGTGCTCGACGTCGGGGATGAGCCGGTTGATCTGGTCGCCGAACTGGGGGGCCTGGGCGATGGCCTTGTCGATCACCAGGAACAGCACGCCGGCGACGGCGACCACGGCGAGCACCACGGTGATCGCCGTGGCCAGGGCGCGGGGCACCCCCACCCGCTGCAGCCGGGCGGTGAGGGGCTGGAGCAGGGCGCAGAGCAACAGGGCCACCAGGAAGGGGATGACGACCGTCGTCAGGCCCGACAGCACCCGCACGACCACGTAGAAGGCGCCGGCCAGCACCAGCAGCCGCCAGGCGTAGTCGGACGCGGTGCGCAGGATCACCGCCGGGTACCGCTGCTGGTCGCCGCTGGCCACGGCTGTGGAGGCTACGTGGACGGCGGCCCTGTGAGCGCCGACGCCAGCATCGACTGGTACATGGTCATCACGGTGTGGCCGTAGAGGGGGTCGCTGGCCCACCGGCCGGTGAGGGCCTGGAAGCTGACGCAGCAGCCGCGCACCGGGTCGCTCTCGGGCACGACGGCGGGGCTGACCGGGGGGGCGGCGAGCATGGCCGAGGTGAGGCCGGGGGTGGCGAAGGCGCGCAGCAGCTGGATCTGGCCGCGGACGCCGGCCTGGGCGCTCGGGAAGCCCGACCCGGTGGCGCAGGCGTCGCAGTGGCCGATGCCGGCGTAGTTGTTGAACGTCACGGCGTCGTCGGAGGAGAAGCCGGCGGTCTCGACCATCGCCTGGGCGAAGGCCACGTCGCCGCGCACCCCCTCGGCGGCGCCTTCCTGCAGGTACCAGGTCACCAGCTGGGCGATCGGGGTGGAGGTGCGGTCGACCTCGCCGCGGCCCTCGTACCAGGCGACGATCTGGGCGGCGTCGAGGGCGGCCCCGCCGAGGATGGTGGGGCTGCCGTCGGCCGGGGCGCCAGGGGGCTGGGCGACGGCGGCGACCGCGGCGCCCTGGGCCGACTGGTCGCCGACGAGGGCGTTGGTGTCGCCGGCGACGGCCGCCTCCGCAGCGGTGACGGCGCGGCCGTCGGCGGCGAGGATCGCCGTCCGGTCGTCGTGGAGGTGCGTGGCGGTGGCGAGGGCGGCCTGGGCGCCGGCCAGGGCGGTGGTGGCGGCGGCGACCGCCTTGCGGTCGGTGGCGGCGGTGGTCACGTCGGCGGCGAGCTGGCGGCGTTGGCCGTCGGTGACCACGCCGAGGAGGGCCTGGGCGGTGGCCTGGCGCTGGGCGCCGGCGAGGCCGGGGCCGCCGCCGGCCGAGACCGGGTCGGTGTAGAGCTCGAGGGCGATGGCGCCGAGCCGGCGGTGGTCGTCGACCACCGCGGTGGCAGCGGCGGAGGAAGCTGCCGTTGCGGCGGTGAGCGCGGCGGTGTCGGCGGCCACCTCTGCGGTGGCCCGGGTCAAGGCGGTGGTCGCTTCGGTGACCAGCTCCTCGTCGGCGGCCTGGTGGGTGCGGTCGGCGCCGAGGGTCGCGGTGTCGGCGGCGAGGAGCCGGGTGTCGGCGGTGATCGCGGGCTGGAAGCGGTTGGCCGCCACGGCGGTCATCTCGGCGGGGATGTCGGCGGGGATGTCGAGGGCGGTCAGCGCCGACGCCGGCGGGGCGGCGGCGGTCAGGCAGGCCGCGACGAGGGCGGTGGCGGCCAGCGCGGCGGTGCCGGCCCGCTGCAGCGTCGTTCCCACATCCGATCCCATCGTCTTCCCACCCGCAGGACCGAAGGCTAGCGGTCTGCCACGATGGCTCCCCGTCAGCTCGCCTAGGGGAGGCATCACCAACCGTGACTGGGATCTGTGAAGGCCGTGTCGTCATCGTCACCGGCGCGGCCCGCGGCATCGGCCGTGGCTACGCGCTCGAGTTCGCCCGCCAGGGCGCCAAGGTCGTGGTCAACGACCTCGGCGCCGAGGTGGACGGCACCGGGGGCAGCACCGGCCCCGCCGGTGAGGTCGTCGACCTCATCCGCGCCGAGGGCGGCGAGGCGGTGGCCAACGGCGACGACGTCAGCGACTGGGACGGCGCCCAGCGCCTGGTGCAGACCGCCGTCGAGCAGTTCGGCCAGCTCGACGTGCTGGTGAACAACGCCGGCATCCTCCGCGACCGGATGCTGGTCAACATGACCCCCGACGAGTGGGACGCCGTCATCCGCGTGCACCTGCGGGGCACGTTCGCCCCCATGCGCGTCGCCGCCGGCTACTGGCGCGAGCGCCAGAAGGCGGGCCACGACGTCGACGCCCGCATCATCAACACCTCGTCGTCGTCGGGGATCTACGGCAACGTCGGCCAGACGAACTACGGCGCCGCCAAGGCCGGCATCGCCGCCATGACGATCATCGCCAGCCAGGAGCTGGCCCGCTACGGCATCACCGTCAACGCCATCGCCCCGGCCGCCCTCACCCGCATGACCGAGAACCTGGGCGGTGGGCTGTCACGCTCGCAGGCCGACGAGGGCGGCTGGAACCCGGCCGACCCTGACAACATCGCCCCGATCGTCGCCTGGCTGGGCTCGGCGGAGTCGCGAGGCGTCACGGGCCGGGTGTTCAACGTGCGCGGCGGCCACATCAGCGTGGCCGAGGGCTGGGTGGCCGGCCCGGCCGCCGACAAGGACGGCCGCTGGGACCCCGCCGAGCTCGGCGAGATCGTGACCGACCTGGTGGCCAAGGCCGCGCCCAACGCCAAGATGAACGGCAAGCGGGAGTAGCCGGGCCCCGCCGCCGCCACCTCGGCACAACGCGCAAGGGGGAGGGCAACCCGTAGGCTGCCCTCCCCCTCTGCCGGGGCTGGTGCGCTCAGTTGGCGATGATCGCCACGATCGGGCTGGCCAGCCGCAGGCCCGCAGCCGACCCGTCGAACGGTGCGTCGCCGAAGGTGAACACGCCGCCGTCGGCGGCACCGAGCAGGTAGCCGGCCCCGTCGTCGGTCGCCTGGATCGACACGACCGGCGACACGAGGTGCAGGTTGCCGGTGGAGCCGTGGAAGGCGGCGTCACCGAAGGAGAACACCCCGCCGTCGGCGCCGGCCAGGAAGTAGCCGCCGCCGTCAGGGGTCGTGGCCATGCCCACGATCGGGGCGACCAGGTACAGGTTGCCGGTCGAGCCGTGGAAGGCGGCGTCGCCGAAGGAGAACACCCCGCCGTCGGCCCCCACCAGGTAGTAGCCACCGCCATCGGGGGTCACGACCAGGCCGACCATGTGGGCGGCGAGGCGCAGGGCGCCGGTCGAGCCGTGGAAGGCGGCGTCGCCGAAGGAGAACACCCCGCCGTCGGCCCCCACCAGGTAGTAGCCACCGCCGTCGGGGGTGGCGGCGATGCCGACGATCGGGGCGGCGAGGCGCACGTCGTTCAGCGAGCCCTCGAAACCGGCGTCGCCGAAGGGGTAGACCGCGCCGTCGCTGGTCACCAGCCAGTAGCCCTTGCGGTCGGGGGTCTGCGCCGACGCCGTGATGGGCGCGGTGTGCGCTGTGCCGGCCAGCGAGCCGAGGTACGACCCGCCGAAGGTGAACACGCCCCCGTCGGCGGCGACCATCCGGTAGCTGGTGGTCACGGCCGGCGGGTGCTGGCTCGGGGCGTTCACGCTGAGCACCGCGGCGTTCGACGTGGCGGTGCCTTGGCTGTTGGTGAACACCGCTTGGTACTGGCTGCCGTCATTCGCCGCCGCCGGCGTGAAGGTGTAGGTCGGTGACGTGGCCCCCGAGATCGGCGAGAAGGTCGACGATCCCGCCGGCTCCACCTGCCACTGCACCGTCGGCGACGGATCCCCCGCCGCCGCCGCCGTGAAGGTCACCGGGCTCCCGGCGCTCACCGTCTGGCTCGACGGCTGTGTGGTCACCACCGGCGCGGAGAGCACCGTCAGCGCCGCCGGGCTCGACGTCGCCGATCCCTGGCTGTTGGTGAACACCGCCTCGTACTGGCTGCCGTCGTTCGCGGCCGTCGGCGTGAACGTGTAGGTCGCTGACGTGGCCCCGGTGATGGGCGTGAAGGTCGACGACCCCGCCGGCTCCGCCTGCCACTGCACCGTCGGTGACGGGGCTCCCGCCGCCGCCGCCGTGAAGCTCACCGGCGTCCCGGCGCTGACCGTCTGACTCGACGGCTGGGAGGTCACCGAGGGCGGGCTCGTCGCCGGGGGCGGCTGTTGCACGGTGAAGGTCACCGCGTTCGACGTGGTGGTGCCCTTGGTGTTGGTGAACACCGCCTCGTACTTCGAGCCGTTGTCCGACGCGGTGGGGGTGAACGTGTACGTCGTCGACGTCGCCCCGGTGATCGGGGT
>DASTHS010000009.1:0-25396 GCA_035718085.1 Acidimicrobiales bacterium
AGCCGACCGCCTGGCCCGCCACCTGGCGGCGCTCGGTGTGGCGCAGGGCGACATGGTGACCATCGCCCTGCCCAACTCGATCGGGTTCGTGGTCGCCCTCGTCGCCGCCTGGAAGCTGGGGGCGACCCCCCAGCCGGTCAGCTGGCGGCTGCCGCCTCGCGAGCTCGACGCGGTCGTCGAACTCGCCGACCCGCCCGTGGTCATCGGCGTCGCCCCGGGCACCGTGGCCGGCCGCACCTGCCTGGCCGACACCGACGCACCCGAGCCGGCCGACACCGCCCCGCTGCCCGACCTCGTCGCACCGGCGTGGAAGGCGCCGACGTCGGGCGGATCGACCGGGCGCCCCAAGCTGATCGTCTCCGGTGACCCGGGCGAGATCGACACCGAGGCCCGACCGCCACTGCTCATCACCCCCGACGGGTGCATGGTCATGCCCGGACCGATGTACCACAACGGCCCCCTGGTGTGGTCGAGCCAGGCGCTGCTCGCCGGAGACCACGTCGTGCTGCTGGCGCGCTTCGACGCCGAAGCCACCCTGGCCGCCATCGAGGCCCACCGCGCCGACATCGTCTACCTGGTGCCCACGATGATGAAGCGCATCTGGCGGCTCCCCGCTGCGGAGCGCGACCGCTTCGACCTGTCGTCGTTGCGGGTGGTGTGGCACCTGGCCGAGCCGTGCCCCCAATGGCTCAAGCAGGCCTGGATCGACTGGCTGGGCCCCGAGCGGATCGTCGAGCTCTACGCCGGCACCGAGGCGCAGACCGCCACGGTCATCTTCGGCACCGAGTGGCTCGCCCACCGAGGGTCGGTGGGCAAGCCGGCCGAGGGCACCGTGACCATCCTCGACGCCGAGGGCAACGAGGTGGCCGCCGGCGAGCAGGGTGAGGTGTGGCTGCGATCGACGCGCGACACGCCCACCTACCGCTACGTGGGCGCCGAGGCCCGCCGACGCGAAGGTGGCTGGGAGTCGCTCGGCGACATGGGCTGGCTCGACGCCGACGGCTACCTCTACCTCGGCGACCGGAGCGCCGACATGATCCTCTCGGGGGGGGCCAACATCTACCCGGCCGAGGTCGAGTCGGCCATCGCCGAGCACCCGCAGGTGCACTCCTGCGCGGTGATCGGCCTCCCCGACGACGACATGGGCAACCGCGTGCACGCACTGCTGCAGGCCGACCCGGCGCTCGACCTCGACGAGCTGCGCCGCTTCCTCGCCGAGCGCCTCGTCGCCTACAAGGTCCCGCGCAGCTTCGAGCTCGTCGACGAGGCGCTGCGCGACGAGGCGGGGAAGGTGCGCCGCAGCGCGCTGCGCGCCGAGCGGATCGGGGCGTCGTCGTGACCCTCACCCTCGACCCCGTCACCGCACGGCGCACCCACCGCACGGTCGAGCCGGTGCACGGCATGATCTACTTCGCCCCCGAGGGCCCCGAGGAGTACGGCGCCATCGGCCTGCGCGGCGCACGCATGGGCTACTTCGCCTCTCGCTCGGCGGCGATGGGCCCCGTGCCGGCCGAGGTGACCATCGCGACGTTCTTCAACTTCAACCCGGCCCTCGTGCGTCGTGCCATCCCCGAAGCGTGGACGTTGGCCGCGCCCGAGGCGGTGCTCGCCGCCCGGCTGCGGGCGGCGGACCGCGCCCTGCGCGCCGTCTGGGGCGACACCGTCGACGGCCCGGAGGTCGCCGAGGCGGCCGCCCTGGCGCGGACCGCGGCGATGCGGGCGTGCGAGCGGCCGGAAGGACGGCCGCTCTTCGCCGCCCACGCCGCCCTGCCCTGGCCGGACCCGGCCCACCTGGTGCTCTGGCACGCCCAGTCGCTGCTGCGGGAGTTCCGTGGCGACGGCCACGTCGCCCTGCTGGCCGCTGAGGGCCTCGACGGGGTGGAGGCCCTCGTCGTGCACGCCGCCACCGGCGACGTGCCGGCCGAGGCGCTGCGGGCCACGCGCGCCTGGTCGGAGGAGCAGTGGGCGGCCGCCGTCGAGCGCGTCGCCACCCGTGGCTGGCTCGAGCCGGGGGGCGCGCTGCGCCTCACCGACGCCGGCCGGGCGGCCCGCCAGTCGGTCGAGGACCGCACCGACGAGCTGGCGGTGCACCCCTACCAGGCCCTCGGCGAGGACGGTTGCAGCCGGCTGCGGGCACTCGTGCGCCCGCTGTCGCGCGCCATCGTCGACGCCGGCCGCCTCGCCGGCCTGGCCTTCGACGACGACGAAGCGCCGTAGGCCCCGCCGGGCGGGTAGACCCGGGCGGTACGCCAGCGGCGGCTCCGGCCGCCCGACCCGAGGAGGCCCTCCCATCGCCGACGACCGTTCCGATCGCACGGTGCTCACCACCGGGGCCAACTCGGGCATCGGGCTGGCGACGGCGCTCGCCGTCGCCCGCCACGGCTACCGCTCCGTCGGGTCGGTGCGCTCCCCGGAGAAGGCGGAAGCAGTGGCCCGGGCCGCGTCGCAGGCCGGCGTGGAGGTGCAGACGGTGCTGCTCGACGTGACCGACGCCGACGGCTGCGCCGAGGTGATCGACCGGGTGCGGCCCTGGGGGCTGGTGAACAACGCCGGCTACGGCATGACCGGGGCCATCGAGGACGTCGACGACGACGAGGCGCGCGCCCTGTTCGACACCATGGTGTTCGCGCCGGTGCGGCTGTGCCGGCTGGCCCTCCCGCACATGCGCGCGCGGGGCGAGGGCCGCATCGTCAACGTGTCGTCGCTGCTCGGCGTGACCACCGCCCCGCTGGTCGGCTGGTACTCCGGCGCCAAGCACGCCCTCGAGGCGCTGACCGACGCGCTGCGGGTGGAGGTGGCGTCGGCCGGCGTCCGGGTCAGCCTCGTCGAGCCCGGCGGGGTGCGCACCGAGATCTGGCAGGACATGGACGGCGACCTCGAGCGTCGACGCGACTCGGGCTTCGCCGGCGCCTACCGGCGGTCGGCCCTCGGCATCCGGCTGACCCGCCCGTTCATGGCGGACCCGGGCGGGGTGGCCGAGGTGGTGGTCCGGGCCATGACGACCCGGTTGCCCCGGGAGCGCTACCTGGTCGGCATCGACGCGCTGGCGACCACGGCGGCGACCCGGCTCACCCCCCAGCCGGTGCGGGACCTCGCCACCAGGCTGGGGCTCGGCCTCTAGGCGTCCCGGTCGCGCCGCACGGTCACCCGGCGACCCCGGATGCCCGTGTCGCGCAGGGCGGCGACCACCTCGTCGACGGCCGCCTCGGGCACGTCGACGAGCGCGAAGCGCGGCGCGATGTCGATGGCGCCGACGTCGCGGCCCGACAGCCGCGTCTCGCCGGTGATGGCGCCGACCAGGTCCTGGGGGCGCACGCCCGCCTCGCGACCGGCGCCCACGAACACCCGTGCCGAGCCCGGAGGCGGCCCGCCGCGCTCCCGGCCGGCGGGGCGCTCGCGCCGCGGGCCACGGTCGGCGTCACCGCCGCGCCCCCGCTGGTCGTCCTCCCACCGCTCGCGCCCGGGGCGCCCGGCGCTGCGGGGTGTGCCCGCCCGTTCGGCGCGGGCGGTGTGGGCGAGGTCGACGATGTCGTCGTCACCGGCCTCGTCGCCCCCCGCGACGCGCTCGTGGGCCAGCTTCAGGGCGGCGAGGGCCACCTCGACCACGTCGACCTCGTCGACGAGCGACTCGAGCACCACGCGGAAGCGGTCGAGGTCGTCGTCGCCGAGGTGCTCGCGCACCGCCGCCCGGGTCAGCTCCAGGCGCCGAGCCTGCAGGTCGGCGACGGTGGGCACCCGCTCCACGCTGATGCGTTGGCCGGTGACCCGCTCGATGGTCTTGAGCATGCGGTGCTCCCGGGGCTCGGCCAGGGTGATGGCCGTGCCGGTGCGGCCCGCCCTCCCGACCCGGCCCATGCGGTGCACGTAGGCCTCCACCGAGGAGGGGACGTCGTAGTTGACCACGTGGGAGAGCACGTCGACGTCGAGGCCCCGGGCGGCGACATCGGTGGCCACGAGCAGCTCGGCGGTCCCCGACCGCAGCCGCCCCATCACCCGGTCGCGCTGCTCTTGGCCCATGCCCCCGTGCAGCGCCTCGGCCCGGTAGCCGCGGCCGTTGAGGGTCTCGGTGAGGGCGTCGACCTGGTCACGGGTCCGGCAGAACACCAGCGTGGCAGTGGCCGCCTCGACGTCGAGGATGCGCCCGAGGGCCGCGGCCTTGCTGGCCCGGGCGACCACGTACGCGAGGTGGCGCACCAGGGGCGCGGCGCCAGCCGCGGGCGCCACCGACCCGGTGCGCACCTGCACCGGGTCGCGTTGGTGCGCAGCGGCGATGGCGTCGAGGCGGCGCGGCATCGTCGCAGAGAACAGCACGGTCTGGCGGCCCGGCGGCGTGGCGCCGAGCAGCGCCTCGAGGTCGTCGGCGAAGCCCATGTCGAGCATCTCGTCGGCCTCGTCGAGGACGACGACCTGGAGACCACCGAGGCGGAGCGTGCCCCGGTGCAGGTGGTCGAGGGCACGGCCCGGCGTGGCCACCACCACGTCGACGCCGCCGTCGAGGGCGCGCAGCTGTCGTCCGATCGGTTGGCCGCCGTAGAGGGGCACCACCCGGACCCCCAGGCCCCGGCCGTAGCGGTGCAACGCCTCGGAGACTTGCATGGCGAGCTCGCGGGTCGGCACCAGCACCAGGGCCCCCGGGTCGTCGCTGCGACCCGACCGGGCGCCCAGTCGGTGCAGCACGGGGAGCGCGAACGCCGCCGTCTTGCCGGTGCCGGTGGCGGCCTGCCCGAGCACGTCGCGCCCGGTGAGCAGCACCGGGATCGCCTGTTCCTGGATCGGCGTGGGCTCCTCGTAGCCGAGGGCGGCGAGGGCGTCGAGCAGCGCAGGGTCGAGCCCGAGGGCGGCGAACCCCGCCGCTGCCTGGCCCCCGTCGGCGCCGACCTCCTCGTCGGCGGCCGCCGCGTCGGCGGCGGGGTCACCGTCGCCGATGGGCTGGCGGTCGGGTTGGCGGTCGTCGACGGGCTGGCGGTCGTCGGCGTCGGGCCGGTCGTCGGCGTGGTGCCGGTCGTCGGCGTCGGGCACTGCGATCCTCCTGCGCCCCTGGGGCGCGCCCGCGGCGGGGTGCCGGGGCTGACCAGGGTAGGGCACCCTCCCATCCCCGCGGCGGCGGCGGCGTGCGACGGGTGGAAGGGGGGCGGGAAGGGTACCCTCCTCTGGCGGCGCCCGCACGCGACCCCAACGGCGGGCAACCCTGGAAAGACCGAGGACGGCGATGCACCTGCGGGCCCCCCGCACCAGTGGCCACCCCCCCACCCGCTCGGGTGCGGTGTCGTTCGTGGCGCTGCTCGCCGCCGGGTGCGCGGCGTGCGCCCTGGCGGCATGCGGGGCCACGAAGGTCGGCGCCACCGGCGCGACCAGCGACCACCTCGCCGACCAGCGGGCCATCGCCCCGCCGCCCACGGCGCCCCCGCCGGCCCTCACCCTGGTCGCCGCCACACCGGCCTCCGGCGCCGCGCTGGCGGCCCCGACCTCCCCGATCACCCTGACCCTGTCGGCGCCCTTGGCCGCCGACGCGCCGGACCCGACGCTCTCGCCCGCCGTCCCGGGCCAGTGGACCCGCGCTGGCGCCACGCTCACCTTCACCCCGAGCGGCGAGTACCCGCCCTACGTCTCCCTCGCAGTGACGCTGCCGGCGGGCGAACGCGGGACGGGCGGGGCGCTCGCCTACGCCGCGGTGAAGCTGACCTACACGACGCCGACACCGACGGCCCGGCGGGTGCAGCAGCTGCTCGCCGAGCTCGACTACCTGCCGGTGGCCTTCACGCCGGCGGGCGCCGCGGCGCCCCTCGTGGCCGCGGCGCCGACCACCCCCGCCTCAACGCCCCCGGCGGTCAGCGTCGCCGACCAGGCCGGCGCCTTCTCCTGGCGGTTCCCGGGGACACCCGCGACCCTGGCGGCCAGCTGGCACGAGGGCAGCGTCAACGTGGTCAGCCAGGGGGCGATCATGGCGTTCGAGGCCGACCACCACCTCACCATCGACGGCCTCGCCGGGCCGTCGGTGTGGGGCGCGCTGGTCGCCGCCGTGCAGGCCGGTCAGGTCGACCCGCGACCCTACGACTACATCAGCGTGTCCCAGGCCCGGCCCGAGACCCTCACCGTGTGGCAGAACGGCGCGAACGTCTACAGCAGCCCGGCGAACACCGGGGTGCCGGGGGCCACCACCGAACCCGGCACGTTCCCGGTCTACGAACGGTTCACGGTCACCACCATGTCGGGCCGCAACCCCGACGGCACCACCTACCACGACCCCGGCATCCCGTGGGTGGCCTACTTCAACGGCGGTGACGCCATCCACGGCTTCGTGCGACCGGGCTACGGCTACCCGCAGTCGGACGGCTGCGTCGAGCTGCCTCCCGCCAACGCCCAGACCGTCTACCCGATGGACTTCTACGGCACCCTGGTCACCGTCCAGTAGCCGTTGCTCCGGGCCGAAGCCGCCCGGGCACCCGACGGGGTTGATCGCGCCGAGTTCGGCAACAATGCGGTGATGGCCGCCGCCCCCGACCTCTTCGCCGAGGGGGGCGCCACCGGCCGGGCCTTGGCGGCCGTCGACTGGGCGGCGACCTCGCTCGGTGAGCCGGGCGACTGGCCCCAGGGGCTGCGCACCGTGGTCGGCACCGTGCTGCGCTCACGGTTCTCCATGTGGATGGGCTGGGGCACCGACCTGGTCTTCTTCTGCAACGACGCCTACCGGCGGGCCACGCTGGGCGAGAAGTTCCCCTGGGCCCTCGGCCGGCCCACCCACGAGGTGTGGGCCGAGATCTGGCCCGACATCGAGCCGCGCATCGCCCGGGTGATGGCAGGCGACGCCACCTGGGACGAAGACCTGCTGCTCTTCCTCGAGCGCACCGGGTTCCGGGAGGAGACCTACCACACGTTCTCCTACAGCCCGATCGCCGGCGACGACGGCGGGGTGGCCGGGCTGCTGTGCGTGGTCACCGAAGACACCGAGCGGGTGATCAGCGGCCGGCGGCTCGCGACGCTGCGCGACCTGGGGGCCGACCCGACCGCCGTCCGCTCGACCGACGAGGTCGTCGGCGCCGCCCTGCGCTCCATCACCGGCAACGCCCTCGACCTGCCGTTCGCGGCGATCTACACCGTCGACGACGACGGGGGCGCCACGCTGGCCGGTGCGGCCGGCATCCCCGTCGACCACCCCGTGGTGCCCGGGCGGGTCGGCCCCGGCGGCCGGCTCCTCGGCCAGCCGCTGCCGAACGCCATCGACGCCATGGCGATCGCCGACCTCCCCGAGGGGCTGCCCACCGGCGGCTGGGACGAGCCGCCGTTGCGGGCCGTGGCGGTCCCGCTGCCCCAGCCGGGCCACGTCCGGCCCGCCGGGGTGCTGCTCGCCGGGCTCAACCGGTACCGCCCCCTCGACGACGGCTACCGCAGCTTCCTCGGGCTCGTCGCCGGCCAGGTCGGCGCCGCGCTGGCCAGCGCCCGCACCTACGAGGCCGAGCGTGAGCGCGCCGAGCAGCTGGCGGAGATCGACCGGGCCAAGACCGCCTTCTTCACCAACGTCAGCCACGAGCTGCGCACCCCGCTGACGCTGCTGCTCGGCCCCGCCGACGACGCCCTCGCCGACCGCTCGGCGCCGCTGCCGGCCGTGCAGCGCGAGCGCATCGAGGTCGTCGCCCGCAACGGCCTGCGGCTGCTCAAGCTCGTCAACACCCTCCTCGACTTCTCCCGCCTGGAGGCCGGCCGCCTCCAAGCGCAGGTGGAGGCCGTCGACCTGGCCGCCCTCACCGCCGAGCTCGCCAGCGGCTTCGCCGCCGCCGTCCACCGCGCCGGCCTGGCGTTCGAGGTGGTGCGCGAGGCCACACCCCCGGTGCTCGTCGACCCCGAGATGTGGGCCAAGGTGGTCTACAACCTGCTGTCGAACGCCTTGAAGTTCACCGTCACCGGCACGATCACGGTGCTGGTCACGACCGGCGACGACGGCGGCGCCCGTCTGGAGGTCAGCGACACGGGCGTGGGCATCGACCCGGCCGAGCAGCACCGGCTCTTCGAGCGGTTCTACCGGGCACAGGCGCCCTCGGCGCGCACCCACGAGGGGTCCGGCATCGGCCTGGCCCTCGTCGCCGAACTGGTGGCCCTCCACGGCGGCCGCGTCTGGGTGCGCAGCACCCCCGGCGCCGGCTCGACGTTCGGGGTCGACATCCCCGCCGCCGTCGGCGCCCACCGCCCCGCTCCGGCGAGCCCCGTCGCAGGTGGCGGTCCCGGCGCCGGGACCGGCGCCGACACCCTGGCCGGCCACCTGGCCGAGGTGGCCCGCTGGGGGGCCACCTCGACGCCCGCGGACGACGCCGCGGTCGACGCCCCACCCGACCGGGCCCGGGTGCTGGTCATCGACGACAACGCCGACATGCGCGACTACGTCGCCCGTCTCCTCGCCGACGACTACGCCGTGTCGACCGCCGGCGACGGGGAGTCGGGCCTGGCCCTGGCCAGGTCGACCCACCCCGACCTGGTGATCTCCGATGTGATGATGCCCGGGCTCGACGGCGTCGAGGTGCTCGCGGCGCTGCGGGCCGACCCGGCCACGGCGGCCACCCCGGTGATGTTGCTGTCGGCCCGGGCGGGCGAGGAGGCGACGGTCGAGGGGCTCGAGGCGGGCGCCGACGACTACCTGGTCAAGCCGTTCGACGCCAGGGAGCTGCGGGCCCGGGTGCGAGCCAACCTCCACCTGGCGCGGGCGGCGCGCGCCGCCATCGCCGCCGCCGCCGAGGCGGCCGAGCGCGAGCACCGCATCGCCGACGAGCTGCAACGCAGCTTGCTGCCGGCGCCGTCGGGCGCGCCCGACGGCCTCGGCGTGGCCACCTACTACCGCCCCGGCGTGGCCGGCACCCAGGTCGGCGGCGACTGGTTCGACGTCATCGAGCTCGGCGCCGGCCGGGCCGCACTGGTCATCGGTGACGTCATGGGCCGGGGGGTGCGGGCCGCCGCGGTCATGGGTCAGCTGCGGGCGGCTGTGCGCGCCTACGCCCGCCTCGACCTCCCGCCCGCCGACGTGCTCAGCCTGCTCGACGCGTCGGTGCGCGAGCTCGGCGACGACCAGATCGTCACCTGCGTGTGCGCGGTGTTCGACCCCGCCGACGGGTCGCTGCTGGTGGCCAACGCCGGCCACCCCCCGCCGCTGCTGCTCGAGCCCGGCGCCCCGGCCCGCAGCGTCGGCGCCGGCGGGCCGCCGCTCGGCGCGGCGGCGTCCCCCCCGGCGACCACCCGCCTGCGCCTGGCGCCGGGCGCCGTGCTGGCGCTCTACACCGACGGCTTGGTGGAGCACCGGGCCAGCGACCTCGCCAGCGGCATCGACCGGCTCGCCGCCGCCTTACCGGCGGCGGTGACCGCAGGGGCGTTCGCGGAGGCCCCGGCCCGGCTGGTCGAGGCCATGCTGCCGGAAGGCCCGACCGACGACGTCGCCGTGCTGCTCGCCGTGGCCGCCCCGAGTGGCGCCGGGGCGACGGCACGGGTCGATCTCGACCCCGACGTCACCGCCGCCGCCCGCGCCCGCCGCTTCGTGGCCACGCTGCTCGCCGAGCGTGGGGCGGCGGCCGACCTGGTCGACGCCGCCGAGCTGGTGGTGAGCGAGTTGGTCACCAACGCGGTCGTGCACGGGAGGCCGCCCGTCGCCCTCAGGCTTCGGCTGCTCCAGGAGCCCGACGCCAGCCTGGTGCTCGAGGTCGCCGACGGCGCCGCGGTGGTGCCGCGGCCGGTGCAGGCCGGCGACGACGACGAGCACGGCCGCGGCCTGCAGATCGTGGCCGCGCTGGCCGAGCGGTGGGGCACCCGCACCTCCTCGGACGGCAAGGTCGTGTGGTGCCGGCTCACCGGCCCCGTCACCGCCGGGCGCTGACCCCTCGGCGTCAGGCGTCGCGCAGGGCGGGCAGCACCTCTTCGCTCAGCATGTCGATCGCCTCGAGGCGCCGCTCGGGCTTGCCGAAGGTGAAGCCCGGCACGATGAACTCGTCGGCCCCCGCCTCGGCGTAGGCAGCGAGCTGCTCGACGACCTGCGCCGGGGTGCCGGCGACGCCGCTCCCCCGCCGGGCCGACAGCCACGCCTCGTCGGTGCCGATGAACACCAGCGCCTGGGTCGACACGTGGATCTCCGCCGGGTCGCGCCCCACCTCGGCGCAGTGGCGGCCGAGCACCTCCCGCTTGTGGGCCAGCACCTCGGGGGTCGACCAGGTGTTCCACTCGTCGGCGAACCGGGCGACGATCCGGAGCATCCGCCGCTCGCCGCCGCCGCCGATGAGCAGCGGGAGGCGCTCTTGGGCGGGGGTCGGCTGGTTCGGGGCGTCGGCGAGGTGCACGTACCGGCCGTCGAGGGAGGTGCGCGGCTGGCGGAGCAGACCGACGAGCGCCTCGCACGCCTCCTCGAACCGGTCGAGGCGCTCGGTGACGCTGCCCAGGTCGAGGCCGTAGGCGGCGTGCTCGTTCTGCTGCCACCCGGCGCCGACGCCCAGGGTGAGCCGACCGCCGCTGATGCGGTCGACGGTGGCGGCGATGTTCGCCAGCACGGCCGGGTGCCGGTAGGTGACGCTGGTGACCAGTGGGGCGAGGCGCACGTCGGGCACCGTGGCGGCCAGCGCGGCGAGCACCGACCAGCACTCGAAGATGTCACCGTCGCGCGGGGCGGCGCCTTCGGGGTCGTTGGGCATGAAGTGGTCGGCGAAGTACACGGCGTGCCAGCCGGCGGCGGCCACCCGCTCGGAGACGGCGCGCACCTCCTCCCAGCTCCACGACGGGTCGGGCCAGAAGCCGAAGCGCATGGCCGGAGGCTACGGCCCGGGCGGCCCGCCCGCGCCGCCCACCGTGCCAGCATGGCCGCGATGACCGAGTCGCTCGACGCCCGCCGCCGCCGGGCCCGCCGCCTGCTGCGCCGCGTGATCGGCCCGGCGCGCGTCGCCGCCACCGCACCGCTGGGGGTCCAGGCGCTGCACGTCGGTGGCGAACCGATCACCCTCGCCGAGGCGACGGCGCGCCGAGCCTCCTTCGCGCCCTTCGCCGTCGGCGACGCCTGGGGGCCGGCGTGGGACACCACCTGGTTCGCCCTCGACGGCACCGTGCCCGCAGCGTGGGCCGGCACCCGGGTGGCCCTCGCCGTGCAGCTGGGCTACGCCGGCCAGACTGGCTTCGGCGCCGAAGGCCTCGTCTACCGGGACGGTGCGCCCCTGCAGGGGATCAGCCCCAACCACGACCTGGTCGACCTGGCGGCCCCGGCGACGGGCGGCGAGGTGGTGGCCCTGCTGGTGGAGGCGGCCGCCAACCCGCCCGTGGTGCCGACGGGGCCGCCGCCGCCCCGGGCCGTCGACGTGGGAGGGGCGGCCCGCCTGACCCTGGCCCGCTGCGAGCTGGTGGTGCGCCAACTGGAGGTCGAGCAGCTGTGGGAGGACCTCGCCCTGTGCATCGAGCTGGCGGCCGAGCTGCCCACCGACGACGCCCGCGGGGCCAAGGTGCAGCGCGCCGTCGACCGCGCCGTGGCCCGGGTCGACCCCGACGACGTCGCCGCCACCGCGGCCGCCGGCCGGGCCGAGCTGGCCGAGGTGCTCTCCCGGCCGGCCGCCGCCAGTGCCCACCGCTTCGCCGCCGTGGGCAACGCGCACATCGACACCGCCTGGCTGTGGCCCCTGCGCGAGACGCGGCGCAAGGCGGCCCGCACGGTGGCCACCGCGCTGCGCCTCGCCGAAGAGCTGCCCGACCACCGGTTCGCGTTCTCCCAGCCCCAGCAGCTCGCCTGGTTGGCCGACGACCAGCCCGACCTCTTCGCCCGCGTGCGCGCCGCGGTCGCTTCCGGCCGCTTCGAGGTGGTCGGAGCCATGTGGGTGGAGCCCGACTGCAACCTGCCGTCAGGGGAGTCGCTCGTGCGCCAGCTGCTGCACGGGCGTCGGTGGCTCCAAGCGGAGCTGGGCGTGACCCCCCGCACGGTGTGGCTGCCCGACGTCTTCGGGTACCCGGCCAACCTGCCCCAGCTCATGGCGCTCGCGGGGATCCGGTGGTTCATGACCCAGAAGTTGTCGTGGAACGACACCAACGCGTTTCCCCACTCGACGTTCTGGTGGGAAGGCATCGACGGCACGCGGGTGCTCGCCCACTTCCCGCCGGCCGCCACCTACAACGGCGACATGAGCGTCGCCGAGCTGGCGCGTGGGGCGCGGGCATTCGCCCAGAAGGCGGTGGCCGACGACTCGCTGTACCTCTACGGCTGGGGCGACGGCGGCGGCGGGCCCACCCGCCACCACGTCGAGCGGGCCCGCCGCCTGGCCGACCTGGAGGGGGCGCCCCGGGTCGGCTTCAGCGGCGCAGAGGAGGCGCTGGCCCGCATCGAGGCGGCCACGCCCGCCGATGAGCTCCCGGTGTGGGCCGGCGAGCTGTACTTCGAGTACCACCGGGGCACCTACACCACCCAGGCCAACGTCAAGCGGGCCAACCGGCGCCTCGAGCGGCTCCTCGGTGAGGCGGAGCTGTGGTCGGTCGCTGCCGGCGCCGCCCTCCCGTGGCCGGGCGACGAGCTCGACGCCGCCTGGAGGTTGTTGCTCGTGCACCAGTTCCACGACATCATCCCCGGCAGCTCGATCGCCTGGGTCTACGACGACACCAGACGCGACCACGCCACGGTGGAGGCAGCAGCAGGGGCCCTCGTCGATGCCGCCCTCGACGTGATCGCCGGCTCGGCGGCCGGTGCCGGCACCGGCGCCCAGCCGGCCCTCGTGGTGAACCCGGTGGCCACCGACCGGACCGAGGTCGTCGACGTCGGGGGCGCCCCGCTGATCGTGCACGCGCCCGCCTGCGGGTGGCGGGTCGTCGACCTGGCAGGCGCGACCGACCCGGTCGCCGCCGGCCTCGCACCGGTCCAGGCCGGCGCCGGCTGGCTCGACAACGGCATCGTCCGCGTGGAGCTCGACGGTGACGGGCTGATCACCTCGCTGCGCCACCACCCCACTGGCCGCGAGGCGCTGAGCGGCCCCGCCAACCTGCTGCAGGTGCACGACGACCGCCCCAACGACTTCGACGCCTGGGACATCGACGCCGTCGCCTACGCGGCGGCCACCGACCTGCGGGCCGCGGAGGTCGTCGAGGTGGTCGAGACGGGGCCCCTGCGCGCCGCGGTGCGCGTGGTGCGCCGCCACCGGTCGTCGACGGTCGACCAGACCCTCGTGCTGCGGGCCGGCAGCCCCGCCCTCGAGGTGCACAGCCGCGTCGACTGGCACGAGCGCCACCAGCTGCTCAAGGCCGCTTTTCCCACGGCCGTGCGCTCGCCGGACGCCACCTTCGAGGTGCAGTTCGGCCACGTGCGCCGGCCCACCCACCGCACGACCACGTGGGACGCCGCCCGCTTCGAGGTGTGCGGCCACACGTGGGCAGACCTGGCCGACCCTGCGTTCGGCGTCGCCGTGCTCAACGACGGCCGCTACGGATGGGACGTGCACGGCTCGGTGCTCCGCCTCACCCTGCTGCGCTCACCCACCTGGCCCGACCCCGGCGCCGACCAGGGCCTCAGCGAGGTCGTCTACGCCGTGATGCCCCACGGGCCGGGCGACCCCGCCACCGCCGGTGTGGTGGCCGCCGCCCACGCCCTCAACGCCCCGCTCCGGGTGGTGCCGCTCCCCGCCCGGCCCGACCGGCACGGGGATGGCGGGCGCGTCGAGCGCAGCCTGGTGCGCGCCGACGACCCCGGCTTCGTGGTGTCGGCGGTGCTGCGCGCCGAGCCGGAGGCCGCGGGGGTGCTGGTCCGCGGCTACGAGGCGGGGGGCGCCGCCCGCCGGGTGCGGGTGACCACCGACCTGGGCGGCTGGACGCGGGCGCAGCGCGTCGACCTGGTGGGCCGGCCACTGGCCGACCTGCCCACCGACGGCCACGGTGCTGTCACCGTCGACCTCCGGCCCTTCGAGGTGGTCAACCTGCTCTTCAGCGCATCGGGGTGAGCGGCGCCCGCAGCGAGCTGCGCCCGGCCTGCCAGGCGTCGAGCACGCGGCCGGCGAAGCGGGCCTCCACCACCGAGAGCACCCGGGCGCCCCAGGGCACCCAGGCGGCGAGCTGCGGCTCGTCGAGGGCGAAGCTGGCCGCCAGCTCGTCAGCGGCGATGTGCTGGTGGCTCTCGTCGGCGACGACGTGGACGTCGTAGAACCGTCGCACGTCGGCGCCGAAGCCGAGGGCTCCGTGCCAGGCCGAGTAGCGCCGCATCGGCACCACCGAGTTCATCTCGAAGCCGGCGAGGTGCCCGACCACGGCGCCGCGGAGGCGGCGGTGCAGGCTGAGCAGGCTGAAGAGGTTGCCGGTGGCCAGCGTCACCGCCGGGATGAGCGGCAGGTAGGCGCCGTAGGTGGGGTCGAGGCCGAGGCCGGCGAGGCTGTCGGCGAAGAGGCGGGCGTGTCGGTCCCGATCTCGGCCCTCGCCGTACTCGTCGAACTGGATGGTGGTCATCGCCTCCAGGGCGCCGCCGGCGACGTGGAGCATGGCGAAGGTGTGGGGGTCGGCCTCCTTCAGCTGGTAGGCCGACCGGTGCACGGCGAGCTCGCGGGCGTGGCCCAGGTCACCGTGGTCGAGCGCCCAGCGCGACAACGACGGGCCGGCCGGTTGGCGGGTCAGCTCCCACAGCGCGGCCCCGACGTCGACCGGTGCCACCGGGTCGAGGGGCACCTGCTCGTGCAGCCACCCCTCGAACGTGGCCTCGAGGCGGCGACGCACCGCGAGCAGCGACGGTTCGACCTCCCAGCCTCCGGCGACGCCGTCGAGGCCGCCGTGGTGCAGCTCGTAGAGGGCGTAGAGGGCGGCCTGCAGGTCGTCGTCGGCGAGGGGGTCGGCCGCCGCGCCCGCCGCTGCGGGGTCGGCGGTGGGCGCCAGGCGGTGCGGCGGCCGGGTGAGGGCCAGGGCCAGCTGCTCGCACAGCGGCCCGCGACCGCCGAGGATGCCGAGGTCGTGGCGGGCGGTGGGCAGCCCCGCGGCGGCGACGGCGGTCACGCCGGCGCCTTGTGGTGGAGGGCGACCACGGCCCGGCGGTGGTCGACGGCCCGCACCTCGCCGACGACGAGGTCGCCGGCGTGGCGGCGCAGCTCCCCGGCCACCTGGGCGGCCTGGGCGGCGCCGGCCACCTGGAGCAGTGCCGCCCCGCCCGGGGCGAGGTGGGCGTCGACCACGGCGAGGGCGGCCCGGGTGACGGCCAGGCCGTCGGCACCACCGTCGATGGCGGTGACGGGGTCGTCGGGCCAGTCACCGACCTCGGCGGTCGGCAGGTAGGGCGGGTCGGCGAGCATCACCCAGAACCGCTCCCCCGGCCGCAGGGCGGCCTCGAGGGGCAGCGCCCGGACGTCGGCGTCGACCCCGGCGTCGATCGCGTTGGCCGTGGCGTACCCGGCGGCGACGGGGTCGGCCTCGACCTGCACCACCGACCGGCCCGACAGCACGGCGGCGGCCTGGCCGATGTGGCCGGCCCCCGCGCACAGCTCGCAGAGGGGCCCCGCCGGCAGGGCGCCGGCCAGTTCCGCCGCCCATTCGCTCTGCAGCAGCGTCCACGGCCGGGGCTCGAGCACCCGACGGTCGAACGACACGGTCAGGGGCCCGAACGGGACCCGGCGGGGAGGCGCGATGACGTCGTCGACCACGACCGCCGGGCTACCCGCGGGCGCCGGGGTCACGCACCACCGCCGACGGACGCGGCGGCGGCCGACGGGAGCACGCCGAGGCGCACGCCGAGGGCCACCCAGTCGGTGGCGACGGCCTGCTGGGCCGCGGCCAGGGGCAGCGTGCCGTCGCAGACCGCCCGGTGCGCCGCCGACTCCACCGCGTCTTTGGCGTTCGGGCTCCGGCCCGGCTCGGGCCACAGGTTGGCGGGAGCGCTGGGCGAGCCGCCGAGCTCGAGGGCGACCAGGTGATCTTCCTCGTAGCCCGACAGCCGCCCCGACTCGCCGTAGGCGGCGACACCGGCGCGCTTGTCGGCCTCGGTGACCGACTCCGGTGGCCGCACCGTCGTGGTGTAGCCCGGCCGGCAGATCGTCGCGGCGATGGTCGCCTGGGTGACCGCCGGGTCGATGGCGCCGGGGGTGCACCGGGGGTCGGGCAGCACGTAGGGCGCCGTGCCCCGGGCATGGCAGCGACCCGGGGTGGTGGTGGCCGGCGCCCCCGACGTGGACGGCAGCCGGGCGGCGTGCGCCAGGCGGCCGACGGCCGCTGGGGCGCAGCCGGCGACGGCGACGGCGACCAGGAGGGAGGCCACGGCGGCGGCGGCCGGCCAGGGCCGGTGAGAAGGGGCGGTCGGCGGCGACGGGCGGGGCACGGCGGTGATCCTGGCCGAGGGGTGTGACCGCCCACCGGCGGCTGGCCGCGGCAACATCACCCGATGCCGCCCACGACCACATCCGACCCCCGTGCGGCAGCGGCGGGATGGCGTGGCGGCGGCGCAGCGGTCGCCGCGGCCGTCGTCGTCGCCGTGGCGGCGGCGGCAGCTGCCTTCGACGTGGTCCTCACCGCCCGCGACCGGGCCGGCACCGACGCCGCCCTCGCCGTCGCCAAGCTGGCGCCCTACGTCGGGATCGGCCGGAGCTACACCCTGGCGCGCGCCGCCGGCCTGGCCGCCCTGTGCGCGGCGTGGCTGGCGGTGCTCACCGGCCTGCTCCTCGGTGGCCGCTGGTCTCGGCGCCTCGACGCCGCCCATCGCAGCGCCAGCCTGTGCGCCCTGGCGTTGGCGGCCGCCCACGCCACCATCCCCTACGCGTCCGTCGACGCCCCCTACGGCGGATGGCCCACCGCCCTGGTCCCGGGGGCGCAGCCGTTCGGGTGGGGCACGGGGCCGACGGTGTGGGAGAGCGCCGGCATCGTGGCGCTCTACCTCGGCGTCGTCACCGGGCCGAGCTTCTACCTCCTGCGCGCCCGCCGACGCCTGTGGCGGGCGCTGCACCGGGGCACGGCCGCGGTCTACGCCCTCGCCGCGCTGCACGCCTTCCTCCTCGGCAGCGACTTCCTCGTCCGAGGGTGGCCCCGCGTCGTGCTGCTCGCCGCCCAGGTGCCGGTGCTGGCCCTCCTCGCCGTGCGCGCCCGTGCCGCTGGCGGTCCCAGGCGCCGGCCCGCCGCCACGGTGGGGGCGGCGTTGGCCGCGGTCGCCGCGCTCGCCGTCGCCGCCCTGGCCGTCGCCGTGGCCGTCGGCACGGTCGCCCCCGGCCGTCCCACGGCCGCCGGCGCCGTCAGCGGTCGGCGATCTCCTGGCGCAGCTCCCGCTTCATCAGCTTCCCCGCCGGGTTCCGCGGCAGCGCAGCCCGCCGGATGACCATCCGGGTGGGCACCTTGAAGCGGGCCAGGCGCTCCGCGGTGAACGCCTGCAGCTCCTCGGCGGTGGCGTCGCGGCCCGGGAGCAGCGACACGATCGCCGCCACCTCCTCGCCGAGGGTCGGGTGCGGCACCCCCACCACGGCCGCCTCCGCGACCGCGGGGTGGGCGTGCAGCACCCCTTCCACCTCGACCGAGGCGACGTTCTCGCCGCCCCGGATGACGATGTCCTTGGCCCGGTCGACCACGTAGAGGAACCCGTCCCCGTCGACCCGGGCCAGGTCGCCGGTGCGCACCCAGCCGTCGACGAAGGTGGCCGCCGTCTCCTCGGGGCGGCGCCAGTAGCCGGGCACCACGTTGGGGCCCCGCACCCACAGCTCGCCGACCTCGCCGGTGGCCACCTCGACCCCGTCGGCGCCCACGACGCGCACCTCGACCACCGGCACCGGCACGCCGATGCTGTCGGGGCGCGCCAGGTAGTCGTCGCCGACGTTCATGCTGGAGAGGGCCGACGTCTCGGTCATGCCCCAGCCGTTCATCGCTGGCACGCCGAACGCCTCCTGCACCCGTCGGGCCAGGTCGGGCGGCGCCGGCGCGCCCCCGTAGCGCACCGAGGTGACCGACGAGGTGTCCCGACGGGCCAGGTCGGGGTGGTCGAGCACCTGCAGGGCCATGGTCGGCACACCACCGAACGCGGTGACCCGCTCCCGCTCGATCAGCTCGAGGGCCCGGCCGGCGTCCCAGCGGTGCATGACGACCATCCGGTTGCCGTTGAAGAGGTGCCCGACGAGCAGCGAGTGGCAGCCGGTGGCGTGGAACAACGGCACCGACAGCAGGTAGACCTGCGGGGGCGCTGCGCCCGGGGACAGCGGCTCGGCCCCCCGCCGCACGGCGGCGCGGGCCGCCACGTAGGCCGCCGACAGCGGGTTGGTGCAGATGTTGCGGTGCGTGCCGCGCACGCCCTTGGGCCTCCCGGTCGTGCCCGAGGTGTAGAAGAGGGTGGCGTCGTCGTCGGGGCCGATGGCGGGGTCGGCGAGGGGTGCCGGCCGGGCACCGGCGAGCAGCTCGTCGAAGGTGTCCCACCCCGCCCGGAGCGCCCCGGCCGGCCGGGCGACGACGGCGGCGCGCAGGTCGGGGAGGTCGGCGAGCCGGTCCGCCAGTCGGTCCGCCCGCTCGTCGTCGGCGAGGAGCACCGCCGCACCGGAGTCGGCCAGCCCGAACGCCAGCTCGTCGGCGGTCCACCACGCGTTGAGGGCGACCGCCACCCCGCCCGCCGCGGTGATCCCCCAGAAGGCGATCGACCACTCCGGCAGGTTGCGCATGGCGATGGCCACCCGCTCGCCGCGGCGCAGGCGGTAGCGCTCGACGAGCGCCCCGGCGAGCCGTGCCACCGCGTCCGCGTGCTCGGCGAAGGTGGTGCGCTCACCCTCGTAGACCAACCAGTCTCGGTCGCCGAAGCGGGCGCTGGCGGCGACGATCTCGCCGAGGGTGCGGGGCGCGTGGCGCCACGAGCGCGTGGGCACCCCGGCCACGTCGACCACCTCGACCTCGTAGGGGCTGCCGGGCCTGGTCAGCTCGGCGTCGATCTCGGCCACCGGGCGGGGGGTCACCACGGCCGCCTCGTCGCGGTCGGGATGGCGGTCGGAGGGCGCACGCCCCGATCCTCGCAGCACCCCGGCGCCGTCGACCAGCCGGTGCCGGGGCGTGGCTAGCGTCCTTCGCGTGCGCGCCGCCTCCCGCCTCCGGCAGGGGGGCGCGCTGCTCGACGCCCCGAGGCTGCTCGACCGCCTGCTGCCCGACGCCGCCGCCAGTGCCCGACCCCTCGCAGTGCTCGGCGCCCTGCTGCTGGCCGTCAACCTGGTCCCCGCCGCTGCGCTGTTCCTCTACCTCGAGGTGCTCGACCCGTCGTCGAGCCAGGTGCCCGACCCCGGCCGCGCCCGCCTGGTCGTCGCCCTCGTGCTCCTCGGATGGCTGGCGGTGTCAGTCGCCCTGAGCGGCCGGTGGTCCGTGCGCGACCTGCAGCCGGTCGCCGACTGGCTGCCCACCGACCGGGCGCCGAGCGCTCCCGTGCGGCGGGCTGTGCTGCTCGCCCCCGTGCGCACCGCCCGCCACGCCCTCGTCGGCTGGATCGGGGCAGCCGGGGTGTTCGGGGTGACCACCGTGGCCCTCGGGTACGGCCCGTCGCGCACGGTGGTGGTCGTCGCGGCCATCGCCCTCGCCGGCGTCTCGGCCGCGTGCCTCGACGCGCTGCTCACCGAGCGGGTGCTCCGACCCGTGCGCGCCCGGGTGCTGCAGGGGCAGCTCCCCGCCCAGGTGCGGGGGATCGGCGTCGAGCGGCGCATGCTGTTCTCCTGGGCGTTCGGATCGGCGGTGCCACTCGTCGGCGTGGTGGCGGCCCCCATCGACCAGGGTCACCGCACCCTCGCCGAGTTCCGGCTGCCCCTCACCGTGCTGTGCGGCGCCGCCCTGGTCACCGGCCTGGTGATCATCGCCGGCGCCGCTCGCGCCGTGGCCGAGCCGCTGGCCGCCATGACCGATGCCCTGCGTCGCATCGAGGCCGGCGACCTCGACGTGCAGGTCGCCGTGGACGACACGGGCGAGGTCGGTCGGGTGCAGGCGGCCATCAACGAGATGGTGGCCGGGCTACGCCAGCGCCGACGCCTCGAGGACCTCTTCGGCCGCTACGTGGGCGCAGAGGTGGCGGCGCACGCCCTCGAGCACGGCGTCGACCTGGCCGGGTCGCGGGTGGAGGCCAGCGTCGTCTTCGTCGACCTCGTGGGCTCCACGGCGCTCGCCTCCGCCTTGCCGCCCGAGGAGGTGGTGCGCATGCTCAACGTCTTCTTCGCCGCCGTGGTCGGCGCCGTCGCCGACGAGGGGGGCTGGGTCAACAAGTTCGAGGGTGACGGCGCCCTGTGCGTCTTCGGGCCGCCCGCGGACGTGCCCGACCACGCCGCCCGGGCGTTGCGGGCGGCCCTGGCCATCGCCCGGCGCCTGGCCGACGCCACCGCAGCCCACGCCCGCCTCGACGCCGCCATCGGCGTGTCGTCGGGCACGGTCGTCGCCGGCAACATCGGGTCGCCGGAGCGCCTCGAGTACACCGTCATCGGCGACCCCGTGAACGAGGCGGCGCGCCTCACCGACGAAGCCAAGGCCCACCCGGCCCGCCTCCTGGCCAGCGCTGCCACCGTCGAGCGCGCCGGTGGCAGCGCCGGCACGTGGGTGTCGGCTGGGCAGGTGACGTTGCGCGGCCGCCCCGCGGCGACCGAGCTGCGGGTGCCGGTGCCGGCGCCCGTGCCGGCATGACCCGCCCGGCGGTGCCGCCGCCGTTCGCCGTCGGGGCGCTGCTCGCGCCCCTCCCGCTGTTCGCCTACGGCACCCTCCTGCCCGGCCAACCGCTGGCCGGGCTGCTCGCCCCGCACGTGGTCGCCGCCGCCCCGGCCACCGTCGCCGGTCGGCTGCACTGGCACGCGTGCCGCCAGTTCCCGGTCGTGGTCGTCGACCCGGCGGCGCGCACGTGGGGCCTGCGGGTCCAGGTCGATCCCGACGCCGGGCTGCTCGGCCGGCTGGCCGCCGAGGAGCTCGCCTGCGGGTACGAAGCCCGCTGGGTCGAGGCGACCGGCGCCGACGGCAACGCCCTCGGCCCCACCCTGCTGTTCACCTGGCCGTGGGTGGGCACCACCGTCGGCCCCGAGATCGTCGGCGGGCGGTTCACGGCCCCAGAGGTGCTCGAGACCGGCTATCGCACGAGTCGCCCGCCCGGTTGCCGGCGCCCGCCGGCCCCCCACGACGCCCCGACCGGAGGCCACGCGCCATGAAGATCGACACCGTGGAGCTGCGCCGCATCGAGCTGCCCCTCGTCGCCCCGATGCGCACCTCCTCCGGCACGACCGCCACGCGTGAGGTGCTGCTCGTGCACGTCAGCGGGCCCGACGGCGACGGGTGGGGTGAGTGCGCCGCCCTCGGCGAGCCGCTGTACTCCCCCGAGTACACCGACGCCGCTGCCCACGTCGTGCGCACCCACCTGCTGCCCCGCCTCGCCGCGCTCGCCGACGTCCGTGCCCCGCTCGTCGGCCCCGCCCTGGCCCCGGTGAAGGGCCACCCCATGGCCAAGGCCGCCCTGGAGATGGCGGTGATCGACCTGGAGCTGCGGGCGGCGGGCATGTCGTTCGGCGCCTACCTCGGGGCGGTGCGCGACCGGGTGGCGAGCGGTGTCGCCGTCGGCATCGCCGACTCGGTCGGCGAGCTGCTCGACGTCGTCGGCGCCCACCTCGTGGGGGGCTACCGGAGGGTCAAGCTGAAGATCGCGCCGGGGTGGGACCTCGAGCCGGTGCGGGCGGTGCGGGAGCGCTTCGGCGACGGTGTGGCGCTCCAGGTCGACGCCAACGGCGCCTACACCCTCGCCGACGCCCGGCACCTGGCCCGGCTCGACCCGTTCGACCTCCTGCTCATCGAGCAGCCCCTGCCCGACGACGACCTGGCCGGCCACGCCGCCCTCGCCCGGCTCATCGCCACGCCGATCTGCCTCGACGAGTCGATCACCTCGGCGCGCGGCGCGGCCGACGCCATCGGCCGCGGCGCGTGCCGGGTGGTCAACGTGAAGGCCGGCCGCGTCGGCGGGTACCTCGAGGCCCGGCGGGTGCACGACGTGTGCGCCGCCCTCGGGGTGCCGGTGTGGTGCGGCGGCATGTACGAGACCGGCCTGGGCCGCGCCGCGAACGTCGCGCTGGCCGGGCTGCCGGGCTTCACGCTCCCCGGCGACCTGTCGGCCTCCGACCGCTACTACCGCTGCGACGTCACGGCCCCGTTCGTGCTCGACGACGGCCGACTGGCGGTGCCCGACGGCCCGGGCATCGGGGTGGCACCCGACCCCGACGTGCTGGCCGAGGTGACCACCTCGCTCGAGCGGCTGCCCTGGCAGTGACCGCGCGGGAGGCCGCCCGGGCCCCCGTCGGCTCAGCCCGCCCCGACGGCTCAACCCGCCCCGACGGCGTCGGCGTTGCCGGTGCCGCCGGTGCCGGCGGCGGGGCCGTCGCCGGTGTTGGCGGCGGGGCCGTCGCCGGCGACCAGCCAGCGCTCGCCGCGGGCCCGCACGAGCATGCCCGCCAGGCGGCAGGCGACGAAGCCGGTGAGCCCGGCCCACACGCCGGTGACGCCCCAGTGCCAGTGCAGGGCGGCCAGGTCGACGGGCACGAACACGCCGAGGGCCGCCCCCACCGTGAGGCTGCGCATGAACGCCACGTCACCGGCACCGATCAGCACGCCGTCGAGCGCAAAGAGCACCCCGGCGAGCGGCTGCATGCCGGCGAGCAGCGGCCACAGCAGGTGCGCCTGGTGGATGACCGCCGGCGACGACGTGAACAGCCCCGGCAGCAGCCACCAGCCGCCGGCGAGGGCCGCCCCGGCCGCCGCCCCTGCCCACAGTCCGGCCCGACCGACCCGTGCGGCGGTGGCCCGGGCGGCGTGGGGGTCACCGGCGCCGAGCGCCGCCCCCACCAGCGACTGGGCGGCGATGGCGAAGCTGTCGAGCAGCAGGGCCACGAACGTCCAGAGCTGGAGGCCCACCTGGTGGGCGGCGACCTGCGCGGTGCCCATCCGCGACGCGACCGCCGAGGCGGTGAGGAAGCAGGCCTGGAACGCAGCGGCCCGCACCAGCAGGTCGCGCCCGACCCGGAGCTGGCCGCGCAGCCGCTCGCCGGTCGGCCGCCATGGGCGCCGCTCGCTGCGCAGCGCCCGCACGAAGAGCGCACCGGCCGCCGCCTGGGCGGCCACGTTCGCCACCGCCGAGCCCACCAGACCCATGCCGGCCACGTAGACCAGCAGCGGGGAGGCCACCGCGGAGGCCACGTTGGCGCCGACCACGATGGCGACCGGCCGGCGGGTGTCCTGCACCCCGCGCATCCAGCCGTTGCCGGCCAGCACGACGAGCACGCCGGGCAGGCCGAGCACCGCGACGCGGAACCAGAGGAGGGCGTCGGCGCGCACCGCCGTGTTCGGGCCCGTGAGCAGGTGCAGCACCGGGCCGGCCACCACCTCGCCGAGGGCGGCGCCGGCAACGCCCAGCCCCAGGGCGAGCACCGTGGCGGTGACGCCCTCGTCGACCGCCCGGTCGCGGTCGCCGGCCCCGTACCAGCGGGCGGCCCGCCCGGTGGTGCCGTAGTCGAGGAACCCGCCGATCATCGCCACCAGCGACAGCAGCGTGCCTCCCACCGACAGGCCGGCCAGCGCCCTCGCGCCCAGGTGGCCGACGACGGCGGTGTCGACCAGCACGAACGCCGGCTCGGCGGCGAGCACCAGGAACGCCGACAGGGTGAGGCGCAGCAGCTCCCCGGCGTGGGGCGCTGCGGTCGGTCGGGTGTCCGGGCTCAGCCGGCCGCCCGACCGTTGGCGGCGGCGCAGGCATCGGCGCCGACGGGGCCGACGGGGCCGACGAGCGGGTCGGGGTCAGGGCCCCGACCGGTGACCATCGCCCGGCGCCCTGCGAACGGCCGCTCGTGCATCGCCGGGCACCCTACGCCCCGCCACCGCGGCGCGCCCCATGCGGCGCACACCGCTTGACGCAGCCGAGAACAACTTTTATTCTGCGGTCATGGGGGATGGTCCGGAGGCGACTGCGGTGGCCGAGCGCAACGCGCCCGCCGGGGCCCCGCCGCCCGCCGAGCAGACCGACCGCCCGGTGCGCGACCGGCTGCTGTCGGCGGCCGCCCGGGTGTTCGCCCGGAAGGGCTACGACGGCACCCGGGTCATGGACGTCGTGCGCGAGGCCGGCCTCTCGACGGGCGCCATCTACGGGCGGTTCAGCTCCAAGAACGACCTGCTCCGGGCCGCCATCGTCGAGCGGGCGGTGCGCGTCCGGGTCGACGACCCGCCGCCCGAACGGGTGGCCGACCTCATCGAGCGGCTGGCGGTGGCGACCCACGGCCCGCTGCGCGACGACGAGGCCGTGCGCCTCGAGGCGTTCGTCGCGGCCCGCCGGGAGCCGGAGATCGCCGCGGCGATCGCCGAGGCCGGCGTGGCGTGGCGTGCCGCGGTGCAGCCCCTGGTCGACGCCGCGCGCGCCGACGGCACCGTCGGCCGCGACGTCGACCCCGAGGCGGTGCTGCACCTGGTGCGCACCCTCGGCCTCGGGCTGCTGCTGCAGCGCGCCGCCGGCGCCGCCGGGCCCGACCCGGCCGCCTGGGCGGCCCTGATCCACCGCATCGTCGCCAGCTTCGGCGACGCACCACAAGGGGGGACCCAATGACCACCATCGACACACCACCGCTGCCCGACCGGGCCGAGGTCGACGCGACCATCAAGGTCATCACCGACCACGCCGACCGGCTGTTCCTCTGGACCTACGACCGGAGCCGGGAGCAGCTGGTCACCCTCTACAACAAGGCGATGGGGTCGCAGTGGAACTCGGTGACCGACCTCGACTGGTCGACCCCGGTCGACCCCGAGGAGCTGGTGAAGACCGCCCCCCAGCAGAACCTGACCGTGCAGCTGGCCCGGGCCGCCGCCGAGCTGCCCGGCTCACCGCTGGCGTCGTGGGGCGAGGCGGAGTTCACCGCGCTCGGCATCGAGTCGATGAAGGCGTCGCTCAGCCAGTTCATGCACGGCGAGCAGGGGGCGATGATGGTCGCCGCCAAGATCGTCGAGACGGTGCCGTGGATCGACGCCCGCTACTACGCGGCCACCCAGACGATGGACGAGGCACGCCACACCGAGGTGTTCGCCAAGTACCTGCACACCAAGGTGGGCGACGCCTACCCGATGAGCCCGTTCCTCGAGGCGCAGATCGACGCCCTGATCAGCGACAGCCGCTGGGACATCGCCTACCTGGGCATGCAGATCGTCATCGAATCCCTGGCCCTCGCCGCCTTCGGGCAGATGGCCCGCTCGATCGAGGAGCCGCTGCTCAAGAAGCTGCTGCGCTACGTGATGAGCGACGAGGCCCGCCACGTGGCCTTCGGGGTGCTCAGCCTCGCCGAGTACTACCAGGAGCTGACCTCCGCCGAGCTCGACGACCGCGAGGAGTTCCTTCTCGACAACACCCTGCGCAACCGGACCCGGTCGACGACACCGGAGATCTGGGAGCGCATGGGCACCTCCGTCGAGGTGGTGCTGCCGTTCCTCGTCGAGGCGGCCCAGCGCCACCAGATCA
>DASTHS010000010.1:0-16118 GCA_035718085.1 Acidimicrobiales bacterium
GGCTCTCCTGACCCATCCGTGGGTGGTTGAGGGCGGCTGGTGACGGGCACGCCGCCCCCTGCCTAGCTTTTGGGCTGTCTAGGTCCATGAGCGAGGAGAGGGAGCGGCGTGCTGGGCAAGAAGGTATGGCGACGGCTGCTCGGTGTCGACACCGACACCGTGATCGAGCGGGTCGGCTTCGACGAGGATGCTGACGCGGTGGTCGCCTCGGTCCGGCCCCGGCGGCGTGGCCCGCTGGCGTGTGGCCGTTGCGGGCGGCCGTCGGCCCGCTATGACCGGGGTGAGGGCCGGCGGCGGTGGCGGACCCTGGATCTCGGCGAGCTGCGCTGCTATCTCGAGGCGGATGCCCCGCGGGTGGTCTGTGACATCCACGGGGTGATCGTGGCCAAGGTGCCGTGGGCCCGTCACGGCGCCGGGCACACCGGGAGCTTCGATGATCTGGTGGCGTGGCTGGCGGTCCACTCGTCCAAGACGGCGGTGTGCGAGTTGACCCGGATCGCCTGGGCGAGCGTCGGGGCGATCATCGCCCGTGTCGTCGCGGATGCCCGCGCCGAGCGTGACCCCTTCGATGGGCTGACCCGGATCGGGATCGACGAGATCTCCTACAAGCGCGGCCACCGCTACCTCACCGTCGTGGTCGACCATGCGACGGGCCAACTGATCTGGGCGGCGGTCGGACGTGACAAGGCCACCCTCGCCAAGTTCTTCGACCTCCTCGGCGCCGAGCGAGCCAAGAAGATCAAGGTCGTGACCGCAGACGCGGCGGGCTGGATCGGCGATGTCGTCGCCGAACGCTGCGGTCAGGCGGTGCTGTGCATCGACGGCTTCCACGTGGTGCAATGGGCGACCGACGCCCTCGACCAGGTCCGACGCGAGACCTGGAACGCGGCGCGGCGGTCGGGGATGCGCGCCCACGCCAGAGACCTCAAGGGCGCCCGCTACGCCCTGTGGAAGAACCCCGCCGACCTCACCGAACGACAGCAGGCGAAGCTCGCCTGGGTCGCCACCGTGAACAAGGGCCTCTACCGGGCCTACCTGCTCAAAGAGCAGCTTCGTGCGGTCATCGCCACCAAGAACGCCGGCGCCATCTCGATGCTCGTCAAGTGGTGCGCGTGGGCCGCACGGTCCCGGCTAGCGGCGTTCGTCGACCTCGCCCGACGCATCCGGCGCAACATGGCCGGGATCCTCGCCGGGCTGCTCAACAACATCTCCAACGCGATCGTCGAGTCGACCAACACCAAGCTGCGGGTCCTGACCCGGATGGCGTTCGGGTTCCGTCAACCCGAGCACCTCATCGCCCTCGCCCTCCTCGACCGGGGCGGCTACACCCCCGACCTGCCCGGCCGGATCCCGACGTGAATCACCCACGGATCAGTGAGGAGAGCCCACCATGGGCGGCGGGATCGCGATGAACTTCGTCAACGCAGGCATACCGGTCACGATCGTCGAGACTGAGCCCGAAGCGCTCGAGCGTGGACTTGCCGTGGTGCGGGCGAACTACGAGCGCAGCGCCCGCAATGGCCGCTTCCCGATCGCCGACGTCGACCGTCGGATGCAGATGATCACCGGGTCGCTGTCCCTCGATGACCTGGCCTCGGCCGATCTGGTGATCGAAGCCGTCTTCGAACGAATGGACATCAAGAAGGATGTGTTCACCAAGCTCGACGCGATCTGCAAGCCCGGCGCGGTGCTGGCGACCAACACCAGCGGGTTGAACATCGACGAGATCGCCGCGGTGACGGGGCGACCGGAGTCGGTGATCGGTCTGCACTTCTTCTCCCCGGCCAACGTGATGCGCCTGGTCGAGGTCGTGCGGGCCGACCACACTTCGAAGACAGTTATCAACACGGCGATGCAGGTCAGCCGGCGCATCGGCAAGCTGGCCGCGCTCGTCGGTGTCTGCCCGGGATTCGTTGGCAACCGGATGCTGGCCCAACGCACCCGGGAGGCCGGAGCGCTGCTCGACGAGGGCGCGATGCCGTGGGATATCGACCGGGCGCTCTACGACTTCGGCTTCGCCATGGGTCCGTTCCAGATGATGGACCTCGCCGGGCTGGACATCGGCTGGGTCAAGGAGCGCTCGGCTGGCGAGACGATCCGCGACAGGCTGTGCGAGCTCGGGCGTCGCGGGCAGAAGACCGGTGCCGGCTACTACGACTACGACGCGAACCGCAATGGTTCACCCTCACCGGTGACCGAGGGCATCGTCGCGGAGTTCGTCGAGCGCAGCGGACGGCCGCCGCGTCCGTTCACCCGAGAGGAGATCGTCGAGCGCCTGATCTACCCGATGATCAACGAGGGGGCGAAGATACTCGACGAGGGCAAGGCCATTCGGGCTTCCGACATCGACATCGTATGGATCAACGGCTACAACTGGCCGGCGTACCGCGGTGGTCCTATGTTCTACGCGGACCAGATCGGCCTCGGCCGGATCCTCGCCTGTCTACAGGAGCTGACAGCCACCGCCGGTCCGCAGTGGACACCGGCGCCACTGATCGAGCGACTCGTCGCCGACCACAAGCGGCTCTCCGACGTGCGGGCGGCGGGCGGGAACGTGCGGGAGTGACACCGTCGGGCCGGTTCGGCCACCCAGACGGCGTCGGTGACTGTGGTCTAGCATCACCCTAGACGTCATCATCGATGGACTCTGTTCGGGATTGCGATCCAATGGATTCCGATGCAATGGGTTCCGGCCGCGGCTTCGCGCCTTGGTCGACGTCTGGGCCGGATCGATCGAACGAAGGGAAATCCCGAGATGCGTGAAGCAGTTGTCGTCTCCTATGCCCGTACCGGTCTGGCCAAGTCGGCCCGCGGCGGCTTCAACATGACGCCGGCGATGTCGATGGCCGCTCACGCCATCGGGCACGCCGTCGCCAAGTCGGGTGTCGAGCCCGAGGCGGTCGAGGACGTCTATCTCGGCAACGGGGCCCATGGCGCCGGAAATCTCGCCCGCTTGTCGGGCCTGCTGGCCGGCCTGCCGGCGACGACGGCGGGCGCCACCATCCAGCGGCACTGCTCGTCCGGTCTCAACGCGATAGCGCTCGCCGCAAACTACATCAAGGAGGATGGCGCCGACATCGTCGTCGCCGGGGGCGTCGAGTCCATCTCCATGCCCAACCCCGGGTTCGGCGGGTCGGCCAACATGGACCCGAAGCTCACCGATATGTACCCGGCGATCTATATGGCCATGATTCAAACCGCCGACATCGTCGCCGAGCGGTACGGCGTTAGCCGCGAGGCGCAGGACGAATACTCACTGCAATCACAGCAGCGGATGGCCAAGGCCCAAGAGCACGAGCTCTTCGTCGATGAGATCGTTCCGATGGCGACAAAGATGAAGCTCGTCGATCGGGAAACCAAGGAAGAGACGATCGTCGACAAGGTCGTCGACCGCGACGAGTGCAATCGTCCCGACACCACGATCGAGGGACTTGCCAAGCTCAAGCCGGTGCGGGGCGACGGCAACTACATCACCGCCGGCAACGCCAGCCAACTCTCCGACGGTGCCGCCGCGCTGGTATTGATGGAGGCGGCCGAGGCGGAGCGCCGTGGGTTGACGCCGATGGGCGCCTTCCGGGGCTGGGCAGTCGCGGGCTGCGAGCCCGATGAGATGGGTATCGGCCCGGTCTTCGCGGTGCCGCGCCTGTTGAAGCGCCATGGCCTGACGGTCGACGACATCGACCTGTGGGAGCTCAACGAGGCCTTCGCCAGCCAGTGCTTGTACTCACGTGACCGGCTCGGGATCGATCCCGACAAGTACAACGTCAACGGTGGATCGATCGCCGTCGGCCATCCGTTCGGGATGACCGGGGCCCGCTGCGCCGGGCACATCCTCCAAGAAGGTAAGCGCCGCGGGGCGAAGTGGGGTGTTGTGACGATGTGTATCGGCGGAGGTCAGGGCGCCGCGGGGCTGCTCGAGATCTTCTCCTGACCGGTGCGAAGCCAAAGGGGATACCCAGCCAGCTGGGCCGCTATCCGGGGTCGCTGGGAGTGGCTAGCTTGCAATGGGGGCGAGATGTCCGTCTCGAACACCTCCTTGGCCACCACGACTCGCAGCGACGGGTCGGGTGCTGCGCGAGGCACGACAGCAGCGTCGTCTTGCCGAGCCGGGCGGCGCCGGCGACGCCGACCTAGAGAGGCCGGCACGCACAGTTCGTCGTGGGCCCTGGGACGAGCCTGGCGGCCGAGCACTCACTGTGGGCTCTGCGACGAGCCCTGGTGGCCGAGCAAGCGGTGACCGTGCCGGTCACCTCGCAGGTGAACCTGGCACCCGGCGACGTGATCGACCCCGTGCTGCACCAGAACGGCAGCGGCCCGGCGGTGGGCGCCGGCCTGGTCGTCACCGTCGACGTCGAGTAGCGCTTACCCGCCCGGCCGTCACAGCCCGTCCGTAGGCTTGGCCGGCATCGTGACCCGGCTCTGCGCCCACGGCTCGGCTCCGGTGACGTTCACGCCCCAGCCGGGCGAGGCGACCTGCCCGGCGTGCGTGCTCGAGCAGTACCTCACCGCGACGGGCGTGCAGGGCCGCTACCCGGGTCGCTGGGAGCCCTCCGGCTACGGGCGGCGCTGAGAGCCGCCTACAGGCCGAAGGAGCGCAGCAGCCGGCGGCTCAGGGTGCCCTCCGTCCGGTAGACCCGGCGGCGCACCTGCCGCTTCACCACCGCTTTCGGGCCACGGCTGGCCGCCCGGGCGCCAGCGGAGAGGCGCGCCACCCGGTAGAGCTGCGAGGTGAATGACCGGCGACGTGCCATGGACGTGATCTTTGCCCTGCCCGTCGTCGCCGTCAACGGGTCACGCGGCGCGGAGACGTCGGCGCAGCACGCGCCGGTCAAGGGTGGTGAACCCACCCCCGATGCCGGGTCGACGGCCGTAGGCGACTAGTCGAACGGGCCGGAGACCTCGGGGACGCTCGGTTCCTGCGCACGCGCCGCCCGGTTACGAAACGGTGGGGGCGGTCCACGTCGCAGCACGGCCGGCCGCCGGCCGCCGGCCGCCGGCCGCCGCTCCTCGGTCCACGCGCCGACCGCCGGCAGCGGCCGGAACCATGCGGGCAGGCCGGCCCGGCCGGCTTCCCGCATCTGGCACAGGCGCATCCGGCGGTAGGCGTCCTCGGCTATGGAGAGTCGGACGCCTCGTCGGGGACCGACCGGCGGCCAGCAGGCGCCATCGGTGCCGATGCTACGGGCGGCCGTGGGCCAAGACGCCGGGCACCCTCGCTGTGCTCAGCCTGTCCTCAGCTAGTCCTCAGCACAGTGAGAAGTGGCGAGAAGTGAGGAGAACTGTTGAGCGGGAAAACCCCGGTCGGACGGCGTTTCGGTGCCATGGTCGCAGGTCGCCGAGCTGCCTCTAGACGTTGAAGCGGAACTCCAGCACGTCTCCGTCGCGCATCACGTAGTCCTTGCCCTCGATGCGGGCCTTGCCGGCGGCGCGCACCGCGGCGATCGACCCGGCGGCGACGAGGTCGGCGTAGCTGATGACCTCCGCCTTGATGAACCCACGCTGGAAGTCGGTGTGGATCACCCCGGCGGCCTGCGGGGCGGTGTCGCCGATGTGGATCGTCCACGCCCTGGTCTCCTTCGGGCCGGCCGTGAGGTAGGTCTGCAGCCCGAGGGTGCGGAACCCCACGTGCACCAGCCGGGCCAGGCCGGGCTCGCCCAGACCGTAGCCCTCGAGCAGCTCGGCCTGGTCGCCGGGCGCCAAGGTGGCCAGCTCGGCCTCGATGGCGGCGCAGAGCACCACCGACTCGGCCGGCGCCACCAGAGCCGCCAGCTCGTCGTGGTAGGCGCCGTCGGCGATGTGGTCCTCGTCGACGTTGAACACGTAGACGAACGGCTTGGCCGTGAGCAGGTGCAGGTCGCGCAGCGGGTCGCCGTCGAGCTCGCCGGCGGCGACGGCGGCGGAGATCAGCCGCCCGTCGTCGAGCACCGCCCGCGCCGCGGTGACGGCCTCGAGCACCGGCTGGAGCTCCTTCTTCATGCGGGCCTCGCGCTGGAGGCGCCCGAGGCGGTTGTCGACGGTCTGCAGGTCGGCGAGCACCAGCTCCGTGGTGATGGTGGCGATGTCGTCGACGGGGGACACCTTGCCGTCGACGTGGATGACGTCGGGATCGTCGAACGCCCGCACCACCTGGCAGACGGCGTCGGTCTCGCGGATGGCGGCGAGGAACTTGTTGCCCAGCCCCTCCCCCTCGGAGGCGCCCCGCACGATGCCGGCGATGTCGACGAAGGTGACGTCGGCCGGCACGACCCGCTCGCTGGCGAACATCCCGGCGAGCACGGCCAGGCGGGGGTCGGGCACGCCGACCACCCCGACGTTCGGGTCGATCGTGGCGAAGGGGTAGTTGGCGGCCAGGACCGCGTTGCCGGTCAGGGCGTTGAACAGCGTGGACTTGCCCACGTTGGGCAGGCCGACGATGCCGATGGATAGGCCCACGGGAAGCTCACCTCTGACGCAGCGGGGGACGGCCCAGGGTACGGGGTGCCGGCAGCGCCGGGGCGCGACCGACGGGTGACCGGTAGCGTCGCCTCGTCGCCGCGCCCGCCGGCGGCCCGAGGAGGCCCGGTGATCGTCGGCGTGCCGAGCGAGGTCAAGAACCACGAGTACCGGGTGGCGTGCACCCCCGCCGGGGTCCACGAGCTGGTGCGCCTCGGCCACCGGGTGCTGGTGCAGATCGGAGCGGGCGCGGGATCGTCGCTGCCCGACGCCGACTTCGTCGCCGCAGGGGCGACCATGGTCGACGACGCCGACGAGGTGTGGGGGGACGCCGAGCTGGTGCTCAAGGTGAAGGAGCCGGTCGCGGAGGAGTACCACCGGCTCCGCACAGACCTCGTGCTGTTCACCTACCTGCACCTGGCCGCGTCGCAGCCGTGCACGCGGGCGCTGCTCGACGCCGGCACCACCGCGATCGCCTACGAGACGGTGATGGCCCCCGACGGGTCGCTGCCGCTGCTGGCCCCCATGTCGGAGGTCGCCGGCCGCATGGCGCCGCTGGCCGGGGCCCACCACCTGCAGCGCGACGGCGGAGGGCGCGGAGTGCTGATGGGCGGAGTGCCCGGCGTGTACGCGGCGAAGGTGGTGGTGATCGGTGCGGGCGTGTCGGGCACCAGCGCGGCGGCGATCGCCCTCGGCATGCAGGCGGAGGTGCTCCTGCTCGACCGCAACATCGCCCGGCTGCGCGAGGTCGACCGCATCTACCAGGGGCACTGCCAGACCGTCGCCAGCAACACCTACGAGGTGGAGCGAGCCGTGCTCGACGCCGACCTGGTCATCGGGGCGGTGCTGGTGCCGGGGGCCCGGGCCCCCCGACTGGTGAGCAACGACCTGGTGCGGCGCATGAAGCCGGGATCGGTGCTGGTCGACATCTCGATCGACCAGGGGGGCTGCTTCGAGGACAGCCGGCCCACCACCCACGCCGAGCCGACCTACCGCGTGCACGACTCGGTCTTCTACTGCGTGGCCAACATGCCTGGCGCCGTGCCGCACACGTCGACCTTCGCCCTCACCAACGTCACGCTGCCCTACGCCGTCGAGATCGTGACCCACGGCTGGCGGGGGGCCCTCCGGGCCGATCCGTCGCTGGCACTCGGTCTCAACACCCACGACGGTCAGGTGACCAACGCCGCGGTCGCCGAGGCCCACGGCCTCCCGGCGGTGGGGGTCGAGGCGGCGACGGCCTGACCGACCTCTCGCCGCGCGCGGCAATGGCCCGATCGGGCCATTGCCGACGGCCGCACCGGGGTGGGAGCCTCCAGCCTGGGTCTGTCCGCCGCCTGCCGGGCAGACCCAGGGGGTAACCGTTGACCGACACCGACAGCGCCGACGCACAGCGACGGCACCTGCTCGAGGGCATCTTCGGGGACGACGTCCCCGATGCCGTCGACGGCCAGCTGCTGCGCACCTCCGACGTCGCCGCCCTCTTCCAGGTCTCCGAACGGACCGTCTCCGAGTGGGCCCGCAGGGGCCGGATCCCCTCGGTGCGCACGCCGGGCGGCCATCGCCGCTACCCGGCGCACGCCATCCGCGACCTGCTCACCGCCTCCCACGGCGGTGACCTGCCGGCCCACCTGCTCACGACCGTCGCGTCGATGGGCGCCCTGCGGGCGTCGCGCTGAGCGACGCCGTCCACCGCTAGCCTCCCCGGGGTGCTGCTCACGGCGGTCACCGGCGGGATCGGTTCGGGCAAGAGCACGGTGAGCGGCGGGCTGGCCCGGCGCGGCGCGCCCGTCGTCGACGCCGACGGCGTGGCCCGGGAGATCGTGGAGCCGGGCGGTGCCGCTTACGACCCCGTGCGGGCCCGGTTCGGCGACGCCGTGTTCGGCCCCGACGGCCGGCTCGACCGGGCGGCGTTGGCCGCCATCGTCTTCGCCGACCGAGCCGCCCTCGCCGCCCTCAACGCCATCACCCACCCGGTGATCGCCGCCACGGTGCTCGAGCGGCTGGCCGCCCTCGCCGCCCACCGCGGGCCGGTCGTGCTCGACATCCCGCTGCTCAACGCCGGCACCCTCGAGCTGTACCGGCCGGCGGCCCTGGTCGTCGTCGACACCCCGACCGACACGGCGGTGGGGCGCCTGGTCGCCCACCGGGGGTTCAGCGAGGCCGACGCCCGGGCGCGCGTCGCCGCCCAGGCCACCCGCTCGCAGCGGCGAGCGCTGCTCGAGCTGGTCGAGCACGGCCGGCTCCTCGACAACGGGGGCGACGCCGCCGCCCTGGAGGCGCAGCTCGACGACGTGTGGTCGTGGCTGTGCGGCCTGCCCGATCGCCCGGCTGGGGGCCCCTGCGCCAGCGGGGGCGTCGTCACACCCCCCCGGTAGCCTTCGGGCATGCCGCCGTTCAAGGTCGTGTCGGAGTTCGCGCCGGCCGGCGACCAGCCGAAGGCGATCGCCCAGCTCTCCGAGGGCATCCAGCGCGGCGACCGGTTCCAGACGCTGCTCGGCATCACCGGCTCGGGCAAGTCGGCGACGATGGCGTGGACGGTGGAGGCGGTGCAGAAGCCGACGCTCATCATCGCTCCCAACAAGTCGCTGGCCGCGCAGCTCGCCAACGAGATGCGCGAGTTCTTCCCGGACAACCGCGTCGAGTACTTCGTCAGCTACTACGACTACTACCAGCCCGAGGCCTACATCCCGTCGTCCGACACCTACATCGAGAAAGACAGCTCGATCAACGACGAGATCGACCGGCTGCGCCACTCGGCCACCGCTGCGCTGCTCACCCGGCGCGACGTCATCGTCGTGGCCTCGGTGTCGTGCATCTACGGCCTGGGATCACCGGAGGAGTACGCCAAGCGGCTCTGCCACGTGGCGGTCGGCACGGAGATCGACCAGCGGGCGGTGCTGCGCCGCCTGGTCGACATGAACTACGAGCGCAACGACGCGAACCTCGTGCGGGGCAAGTTCCGGGTGCGGGGCGACACCATCGAGGTGCACCCCGCCTACGAGGAGTTCGCCGTGCGCATCGAGCTGTTCGGCGACGACGTGGAGCGCATCACGACCGTCGACACCCTCACCGGCGAGCAGCTCGCCGAGCTGCGCGAGGTCGACATCTTCCCGGCCACCCACTACGTCGCCGGCGAGGAGCGCATGCGCGACGCCATCGCCGGCATCGAGGCGGAGCTGCAGGCGCGCCTGGCGTCGTTCGAGAAGGAGGGGAAGCTCCTCGAGGCGCAGCGGCTGCGGATGCGCACCAGCTACGACCTCGAGATGCTCGCCGAGGTCGGCGTCTGCTCCGGCATCGAGAACTACAGCCGCCACATCGACGGCCGCCAGCCTGGCGAGCCGGCCCACACCCTCCTCGACTTCTTCCCCGACGACTACCTGCTCATCGTCGACGAGAGCCACCAGACGGTGCCGCAGCTGCACGGCCAGTACGAGGGTGACCGGTCGCGCAAGGAGACGTTGATCGAGCACGGCTTCCGTCTGCCGTCGGCCGCCGACAACCGACCGTTGCGCTTCGACGAGTTCTACGAGCGCATCAACCAGTGCGTGTTCCTCTCCGCCACGCCGGCGCCGTACGAGTTGTCGCTGTCGAGCCAGGTGGTCGAGCAGATCGTGCGCCCCACCGGTCTGATGGACCCAGAGGTCGTCGTGCGCCCGACCAAGGGCCAGATCGACGACCTGATCAGCGAGATCCAGGCCCGCATCGCACGCGACGACCGCGTGCTGGTGACCACCCTCACCAAGAAGATGGCCGAAGACCTCACCGACTACCTCCTCGAGATGGGGTTGAAGGTGCGCTACCTCCACTCGAACATCGACACCATCCAGCGCATCGAGATCCTCCGCGACCTGCGCTTGGGCGAGTTCGACGTGCTGGTGGGCATCAACCTGCTGCGCGAGGGCCTGGACCTGCCCGAGGTGTCACTGGTGGCGATCCTCGACGCCGACAAGGAGGGGTTCCTCCGGTCGGAGACATCGCTCATCCAGACCATCGGCCGGGCGGCCCGCAACGTCGACGGGCAGGTGATCATGTACGCCGACGCCATGACCGACTCGATGCGGCGGGCCATCTCCGAGACGCATCGTCGCCGGGCCGCGCAGGCCGAGTACAACGAGGCCAACGGCATCAGCCCCCAGACGGTGCGCAAGGCGATCACCGACATCCTGGTGATGCTCGGTGGCAGCCGGGCCGCCGACGGGGCCCCGGTGCCGGGCTCGGACCGGCGCAGTCGCCGGCGCGACAAGGCGCGCAGCGACCTGGCGGAGCTGCCCCAGTCGGAGCTGGCCCGTCTCGTCTCGGTGCTCGAGGACGAGATGCGCGACGCGGCCGCCGATCTGCGCTTCGAGTACGCCGCCAAGCTCCGCGACGAGATCAACGACCTGAAGAGCGAGCTGCGCGAGCTGGCCCGCAGCTCTTGAGGCGATCAGGCTCGCACCGAGCCGCTCGGAGCCGGGGCCCGGTCGTCGGTGTCGACGATGACCCGGGCGCCGCGATCCCAGGTCAGGTAGTTCCAGGCCCAGTTGGTGAGCACGACGGCCCGGTTGCGCGAGCCGACCAGGAACACCAGGTGCACCACCAGCCACGCCAACCACCCGACGGTGCCGGTGATCACCAGGCCGCCGGGCAGCTCGGCGACCGCCGATCGCCGGCCGATGGTGGCCATGGACCCGTGGTCGAGGTAGCGGAACGGCCGGGCCGCCCGGCCGTCGAGGCGCCGACCCACCGTGCGTGCGGCGTGGCGCCCCTGCTGGATGGCGACCTGGGCCACCTGGGGGTACGGGCGCCCGTGCCGGTCGGTGGCGCCGCTGCAGTCACCGATCACCGACACCTCGGGGTACCCCGGGAGGGCCAGGTCGGCGCCGACGGGCAGCCGGCCGCCCTTGGCGGGCTGCAGCCCGGCGGCTCGGGCGATGACGTCGGCGAGGGGGTTGGCCCGCACCCCGGCGGTCCACACCACGGTGGCCGCCGCGATGCGCTCGCCGCCCCGGAGCACGACGCCGTCGGCGTCGATCGAGGCGATGGCGGTGCCGAGGCGCAGCTCGACGCCATGCGCCACCAGCGTGGCGCGCGCCGCGGCCTGCGACCGCGCCGAGAACCCGCCGAGCAGGTGGTCGGTCATCTCCACCACCACGACGCGCGCGTGGGCCACGTCGATGCGCCGGAAGTCCCCCGCCAGGTTGTGCCGGATGAGCTCTGCGACGGCCCCGGCCATCTCGACCCCGGTCGTGCCGCCGCCCACGATCACGATCGACAGTGGCCCCGCCGGGGGCCGGGCGGTGGTGTCGGCGCCCTGCCCGTCGGCTGCCCCCGCGGCGGCGGCCGCCTCGGCCTGCTCGAAGGTGCGCAGGAGGTGGTTGCGCAGCTCGATGGCGTCGGGCAGCGTCTTGAGCGGGAAGGCGTGCTCGGCGACCCCGGGCACGCCGAAGTCGGTGGTCGAGCTCCCGGCGGCCACGATCAGGTGGTCGTAGGGCAGGTCGGGCCCGTCGCCCGGCTCCAGGTGCACCACCCGGCGGTCGAGGTCGACCGACCGCACGGTGGCCAGGCGCACCTCGACGTTGCGTCGGTCGCGCTGGATGGCCCGGATCGGTGTGGCGATGTCGTCGGCGGCCAGCTCGGCCGACGCCACCTGGTAGAGCAGCGGCCAGAACCCGTGGTAGTTGTCACGGTCGACCAGGGTGATGTCGACGGGCAGGCGGGCCAAGCGGTCGACGGCGGCCAGGCCACCGAACCCCGACCCGACGACGACGACCTTGGGGCGAGCGGACATGGCGGCTCCGTACCCCCGTCGCCGCGTTGTCACCGCCGGGCCACGGGGCGACGGGCCGGTCGCGCCTCAGCGGTCGGGGAGTGGCCCCGGGAACGCCTTCTCGGCGGCCTCCGCCAGGTCGTTGGTCTTGCGGCGCACCAGCACCAGGGCGACGACGATCACCGCGGCGGCGACGACGCCGAGCACGACGGTGACCACGCCGGACACCTTGTGGATCGCCGAGCCGACGGCGTAGGGCACGAACGAGTAGATGGCCGCCCACACGATGCCGCCGGCCGCGTTGTAGGGCAGGAACCGGCGCCAGCGCATCTTCAGCGTGCCGGCCAGGAACGCCGCGTACGTGCGCAGGACCGACACGAAACGGCCGAAGAACACGACCTTGCCGCCGTGGCGGGCGAAGATCAGTCGACCGACCTTGATCTTGGTGGCGTCGATGCGCACGCGGCTGCCGTAGCGGCGCACCAGGCGGTACCCGCCCTTGTCGCCCACCCAGAAGCCAACGTTGTCGCCGACGATGGCCGCCGCCGCGGCCACCCCGAAGATGGCGGCGACGGCGAGGCGGTGGGTGGTGCCGGCGTAGATGCCGGCGGCGATCAAGATCGTCTCCCCCGGGAGCGGCACGCCCGTGCTCTCCGCCGCCACCAGCAGGAAGATGGCCACGTAGCCGTAGCTGTGCAACAGGTGGTCGACGTTCACAGGCGCCCGGCGCCCTGCGTGCTGGCGTGGGCGTCGCCCGCCGGGCCGGAGGTGACGGAGTGCCGGCCCACGGAGCGAACCTACACCGGCGGTCGCCGTTCGAGGGCTCACTGCGTGTGGCGTATTCTCATGCCGTCCGGTGCCGCGCTTGCTGCCCACTCGACGGATCGGCGCTGGTGCGCCCTCGTTCGCCGACACCCGAGGAGATGACGCGCCGTGCGCCTCGACCACCCGACCGAACCCCGTCCATCCGAACCACCCGAGCCTTCCGGGCCGTGCGGGCCCACCAGCCGCGGTCCGGCCGACAGTCCCGTGACCGAGCGGGCCAGGCGCCACCGCGACGCCATCGCCGCCCTGGCGGCGCCGAGCGGCATCACCAACCTCCGGCTGCTGACCTGGCCGGGCATGCCGGCCGCCGGGCCGCTCGAGCTCGTGGTCGACATCGACATCGAGGGGCGCACCGGCCTCGAGCTGTTCGAGTTCACCGCTGCCGTCGGTGACCTGATCGGCGCCGAGGTGCTGGCGGGCACCGAGGCTGGTGAGCGCCTGCCCGCCGGGTGGCGGGTCGACCCGCTGTGAACGCGTCGGAGGCGCTCACCGACACCCAACGGCTGCGCTACATCCGGGCCGTGACGGCGCAGCTCGAGCGGACCTTGGCGGCCGGCCCCGTGCGGGGCGTCGACGCCCGGGGCAACTTCTGCAACCGGGTGCAAGCGGTGACCGAGGCGGCCGGGCACCTGGCCCCCGAGATCAAGCGCCGTCACCCCGAGGTGCCCTGGGCGGCGGCGCGGGCGTTGCGCAACCACACCGCCCACGACCACCCTGTGCTGCGCCCCCAGGTGGTCGAGCTGGCGGCCAGCGCCCTGGTGCCCAAGCTGCGGGCCTTGGCGACGGCCGAGCTGGCCCTCCTGCCGGATGCCACCGTCGGCGCCGGGCGGGGTCGACGGGCCGAGCGGGTTCCGACCCCTGGGATGTGAGCGATCAGCCACCGGAGGCGTTCAGCCGGAGGCGTTGCTGCGGCCGGTCACCCAGACCATGCCGTCGGGCAGCGCCCCTGGCGGGCGACGGTCGCCGTGCACGCCGGAGCCCAGGTGGTGCGCCTGCGCGAGGGCCTCGCGGTAGGAGGTCATCGGCCTGGATCCTGCCCCGCGCCACGCCCTCCCGACGCCGCCATCGAACACCAGTTCGGCGGTAGCCTGGGGCGATGCCCGACTCGCTCGTCGTCCGTGGGGCCCGCGAGCACAACCTCCGCAACGTCAGCGTCGACCTGCCACGCGACAAGCTCATCGTGTTCACCGGTCTGTCGGGGTCGGGCAAGAGCAGCCTCGCCTTCGACACCATCTACGCCGAGGGCCAGCGCCGCTACGTCGAGTCGCTGTCGAGCTATGCCCGGCAGTTCCTCGGCCAGATGGACAAGCCCGACGTCGACTTCATCGAGGGCCTGTCGCCGGCCATCTCCATCGACCAGAAGTCGGCGTCGCGCAACCCCCGGTCGACCGTCGGCACCATCACCGAGGTCTACGACTACCTGCGCCTCCTCTACGCCCGCGTCGGGGTGCAGCACTGCTTCAACGACGGCACCGTCGTGCACCGCCAGACCCCCCAGCAGATCGTCGACCGCATCCTCGAGCTGCCCGAGGGCACCCGGTTCCAGGTGCTGGCGCCGGTGGTGCGGGGCCGCAAGGGCGAATACCAGGGCCTCCTCGAGGAGCTGGCCGGCAAGGGCTTCGCCCGGGCCCGCATCGACGGGGAGCTGCACGAGCTCGCCGACCCACCGGCGCTGGCGCGCTACGAGACCCACACCATCGAGGTGGTCGTCGACCGCCTGGTCAAGCGGGAGGGCATCGAGCGGCGCCTCACCGACTCGCTGGAGACCGCCCTCGAGCTGGCCGAAGGCGTGGCCCACGTGCAGTTGGTGGCACGCGAGGGCGAGGCGGTCGACCACGACATCCTCACCTTCAGCCAGCACCTGGCCTGCCCGACCTGCGGCACCTCCTACGACGAGCCTGCACCCCGGAACTTCTCGTTCAACTCGCCCTACGGGGCGTGCCCGACCTGCGACGGCCTCGGCACCCGCTTCGAGGTGGACCCCGAGCTGGTGGTGCCCGACCCCGACGCCAGCATCGAGCAGGGGGCGGTGGCCGCCTGGGCCGGGGCGAAGGGCGAGTACTTCGGCCGGGTGTTGGAGGCGGTCGCCGAGAGCTACGGCTTCTCGACGGCCACGCCGTGGGCCGAGCTGTCGAAGAAGCACCGCGACGTGGTGCTCTACGGGTCGGGCACCACCCAGGTCCACGTGCAGTACCGCAACCGCTACGGCCGCACCCGCAGCTACCACACCCACTACGAGGGGGTGGTGCCCTACCTGCAGCGCCGGCACTCCGAGGCCGAGTCGGAGCACATGCGCGAAGCCATCGAGGGCTACATGCGCGAGGTGCCCTGCCCCGACTGCAAGGGCGCCCGCCTGAAGCCGTCGACCCTGGCGGTCACCGTCGCCGGGCGCAGCATCTGGGAGCTGTGCGACCTGTCGCTGCGCGACGCCACCGCAGTCGTCAACAGCCTGGAGCTGACCGAGCGCGACCACCTGATCGCCGACCGGGTGCTCAAGGAGATCCAGGCGCGCATGCAGTTCCTGCTCGACGTCGGCCTCGACTACCTCTCCTTGAACCGGTCGGCGGCGACCCTCGCCGGCGGCGAGGCCCAGCGCATCCGCCTGGCCAGCCAGATCGGCTCGGGGTTGGTGGGGGTGCTCTACGTGCTCGACGAGCCGTCGATCGGCTTGCACCAGCGCGACAACCGCAAGCTCATCGACACCCTGCTGCGCCTGCGCGACCTCGGCAACACCGTCATCGTCGTGGAACACGACGAAGACACCATCCGGGTGGCCGACTGGGTGGTCGACATCGGCCCGGGAGCCGGCGAGCACGGGGGCGAGGTGGTCGTCTCCGGGCCGGTGTCGAAGCTGCTCAAGTCCCGGGAGTCCATGACCGGGCAGTACCTGACCGGCCGGCGGAAGATCCCCGTGCCGGTGATGCGCCGCACCCCGACCGGCTCGCTCAAGGTGCGCGGCGCCCGGGAGCACAACCTGAAGGGCGTGGACGTCGAGTTCCCGCTCGGCTGCATGGTGGCCGTCACCGGCGTGTCCGGCTCCGGCAAGTCGACCCTGGTCAACGACATCCTGCTGCGGGCCCTGATGCAGAGGATCTACCGGTCCAAGGAGGTG
>DASTHS010000011.1:0-5686 GCA_035718085.1 Acidimicrobiales bacterium
TCGGCGTCGATCAGGTGCAGACCGTCGGCCCGCACGCCGGTGACGGCCAGTCGCAGCGTGAGCTTGGCCGGCGCGGCCACGACGACGCTGGCGGCGCTGTCGACGCGCACGGGGCCGTCGACGCTCACGCCGTGACCGGCACGGCGGCCAGGCGGCCCCAGGCGACCACGTCGAGCTGCTCGGCCCGTGCGGTCGGGGCGACCCCGGCAGCGGCGAAGCCGGCGTCGTCGACCAGGCCGGCCAACGCGCCGCGGAGCATCTTGCGGCGGTGGGCGAAGCCGGCCCGCACCAGCGGGAAGAGGCGGTCGGGGGGCACCGCCACGGCCGGCCGGTCGCGCCGGTCGATGCGCACGAGCACCGACTCGACGTTCGGCCGGGGCACGAAGACCGTGGCCGGCACGGCGGCGACGACGGCGGCGCGTGCCCAGTAGGCGACCTTCACGGAGACGGCACCGTAGGCGGGATCGCCGGGTGCCGCGGCCAGCCGCTCGCCCACCTCGCGCTGCACCATGACCAGCATGCTGGTGATGGCGGGCACCCCGTCGAGGAGGTCGGCGACGAGTGGGGTGGCCACGTTGTAGGGCAGGTTGGCGACGAGGGTGTGCGCCCGGTCGCCGAGCAGCCCCCGCCAGTCGAGGCGCAGGGCGTCGCCCTCGACGACGGTGACGTCGGTGCCGGCGACCACCTCGCGCAGGACCGGGAGCAGGTGCCGGTCGATCTCGACGGCGGTCAACCGGGCGCCGGCCTCCGCCAGGGCGGTGGTGAGCGACCCGAGCCCGGCGCCGATCTCGACGACGTGGTCGCCTGGGCCGATCCCGGCGAGGCGGACGATGCGGCGCACGGTGTTGGGGTCGGCGACGAAGTTCTGCCCGAGCGCCCGGCTGGGGCGCAGGCCGTGGCGGTCGAGCAGCCCGACGACCTGGCTGCGGGTGAGGGTCACCCGGGCGGCGGCAGGGCGAAGGCGGCGGCGGCGTTGGCGGTGGTCGCGGCGGCCACGGTCTCGACGTCGACGCCGAGCTGCGCGGCGACGGCGGCGCCGACGAGGGGCACGAGGGCCGGGGCGTTGGGCTTGCCCCGGTGCGGCACCGGGGCGAGGAAGGGGGCGTCGGTCTCGACCAGCACCCGGTCGAGGGGGCACAGGGCGGCGGCGGCGCGCACGTCACCGGCGTTCTTGAACGTGACGATGCCGCTGAAGCTGAGGAAGGCGCCGAGGTCGAGGCAGCGTCGCGCCTCGTCGGGGCCGCCGGTGAAGCAGTGGATGACGGTGCGCGCCGGCACCCCCTCGGCGGCCAACACGTCGAAGGTGTCGGCCCAGGCGTCGCGGGTGTGGATCACCAGGGCCAGGTCGAGGCGGGTGGCCAGGGCGATCTGCGCGGCGAACGCCTCGCGCTGGGCCTGGCGGGGCGAGTGCTCGTAGAAGTAGTCGAGGCCGCACTCGCCGACGGCCACGACCCGGTCGCGCCCAGGGTCGGCCAGCAGCGGCTCGATGGTGGCGACCCCTTGGCTGGCGTCGTGGGGGTGCAGCCCGACGGTGGCCCACACCTCGACGCCGTGGCGGCCCCCGAGGTCGCGGGCGGCGGCGACGGCGGCGGCGGAGTGCTCGGCGTCGGTGCCGACCGTGACCGCCCGGGTGACACCTGCGGCGGCGGCGGCGGCGAGCACCTCCTCGGCGGGGGCGGCCAGCCCCTCGGAGGGCACGTGGCAGTGGCTGTCGGTCCACACGGGAGCGGTCACGCGGGCTGGATGCGGGGGAACAGCGGGGGCCCGGTCTCCACGGCCAGCCCGCCGGGGTAGCCGCCCCACGCCGCCGCCGCCGGCAGGCGCTGGTCGCCGGGCACCCCGTCGAGGCCGATGCGCCGCCAGATCTCGGCGCACGCCCGGGGCACCGCCGGGGTGGCGAGCACGGCGAGGATGCGCAACGCCTCGAGGGCGTCCCCGAGCACCCGGTCGACGGCCGGGCCGGGCTCCGCCTTCCAGGGCTCGGCCGCCTCCAGGGCGGCGTTGGTCTCGCGCACCAGCCGCCAGGTCGCCTCCAGCGCCTCGCTCGGCGCCGTGCGGGCCCACCCGTCGGCGGCGGCGGCGTAGACGTCGGCGGCCACGGCCCCTAGGGGGCTGGCCGGGTCGGGGGCAGGCCCGACCCCACCGCACTTGCGGCCCACCACCGTGGCCACCCGGTTGAGGAGGTTGCCGAGGTTGTTCGCCAGGTCGGCGTTGTAGCGGGCGACCATGCCCTCGAAGCTGAAGTCGCCGTCGGGGCCGAAGCTCTGGTCGCGCAGGAAGTGGTAGCGGAACCCGTCGACGCCGAAGGTCTCGACCAGGTCGGCCGGGGCGATCTGGTTGAGCGCCGTCTTCGACATCTTCTCGCCGCCGACGAGCAGGAAGCCGTGCACGTCGACCTGCGCCGGCGGGTCGATGCCCGCAGCCATGAGCAGCGCCGGCCAGTAGACGCAGTGGAAGCGAAGGATGTCCTTGCCGATCAGGTGGTGCACGCTCGGCCACCAGGCGGCGAAGCGCTCGGGGTCGGCGCCGTAGCCGACCGCCGTCGCGTAGTTGATCAGGGCGTCGTACCAGACGTAGAAGACGTGCCCGGGGTCCCACGGCACCGGCACCCCCCAGGTGATGCTCGAGCGGGAGATCGAGATGTCGCGCAGGCCGCCCTTGACCAGGCCGATGGCCTCGTTCCGCTTGCCGACGGGCCGCACGGGGCTCGGCTCCCGGCCGTACCACTCGAGGAGCCGGTCGGAGAAGGCCGACAACTTGAAGAACCAGTTCCGCTCGGAGAGCTGCTCGACCGGTCGCAGGTGGATCGGGCAGCACAGCTCGCCGTCGCGCAGCACCAGCTCGCCCTCGGTGTAGTACTCCTCGCAGGGCACGCAATAGAGGCCCTCGTAGGTGCCCGGCTCGATGAACCCGTTGTCGTAGGCCGCCTGCATCAACGCCTGCACCGCGGTGTGGTGGCGGCCCTCGGTGGTGCGGATGAAGTCGTCGTTGGTGATGTCGAGGGCCGCCCAGGTCGAGCGGAAGCGCTCGGAGAAGCGGTCGGCCTGCTCGATGGGCGTGACCCCGTTGGCCTGCGCCGCCCGCTGCATCTTGAGGCCGTGCTCGTCGGTGCCGGTCAGGAAGAAGACCTCGTCACCCGCCAGCCGGTGCCACCGGGCGAGGGCGTCGGCCGTCACCGTCGTGTACGCGTGGCCGATGTGGGGCGCGTCGTTGACGTAGTAGATCGGCGTCGTGACGTAGAACCGGGCCACGGCGGGCAGGGTACCGGTGCCGCAGGCCCGGCCCGATGGCCGCCCGGTGGGTTCGCGCCGCAGCGGCGCGTCAGGCGCCCGACAGGGCCCGGAGGGGCGACTCGCCGTCGAGGTCGAGGTGCTTTGTCAGGTGCACGATCGTGCCCGCTTCGTGTTCACGGGGGATGAAGTGCAGCTCGTCGACCAAGGCGCGCATCAGGGCGACCCCCCGCCCGCTCTCGGCGAAGTCGTGGGCGGCGCCGGCCGAGTTGGCGTCGAAGCCGCCGCCGGTGTCGATGACGCGGATGTGGCAGTCGCCGGGGTCGATCTCGACCTCGACGGAATACTCGGAGCCGGCACCGCCGGCGTGGTTGATCACGTTGGCGCACGCCTCGGTGACCGCCAGGGCGACGTCGTCGACGCACGGCTCGAGGACGCCGAGCTGCAGCATCGACGAGCGCACCAGGCCGCGCACGAGCGGCACCGACTCGACATCGGGCGGCAGCTGCAGTGTGTAGACGATCTGCATGACCCGGCCTTTCGCGATGGTCGGGACGTACCCAGGGCCCGTGGCGGGCAGTCTCGCGCACGGCCGATCCCGCCGCTGACCACCCGCCGTGCCGTCACGGCCCGGGGCGGCGCCAGGTCAGGGCGAGCGATGCGGTGTACACCTCTCGCCGGGGGGCGCCCAGCGCGGCGGCGACGGTGGCGACGGCGGCCCTGCGGTCGACGCCGGCGGCGGCGGCCTGCTCGAGGGCGGCCACCACCTCGTCGGGGCCGGCAGGCGGTGGCGGCGGCGCCGGGCCCACCACCAGCACCCACTCCCCCCGCGGCGCTTCGGCGGCCACCCACGCCACGGCTGCGCCCAGGGTGCCCCGCCACAGCTGCTGGTGCAGCTTCGTGAGCTCGCGCGCCGCGGCCACCGGCCGCTCCGCACCGCACGCAGCCGCCAGGTCGGCCAGCGTCCGGGCGACGCGGTGGGGAGCTTCGTAGAGCACGGTGGTGCGGTCGTCGACCGCCAGCGCGCCGAGCCGGCGGGCGCGGTCGGCCCCCGAGCGCGGCAGGAACCCCTCGAACGCCCACCGGGCGGTGGGCAGCCCCGACGCCACGAGGGCGGTGACCGCCGCCGCCGGGCCGGGCACGACGTCGACCTCCACCCCGCGCCCGACGGCGGCCTGCACGACCGCCTCGCCCGGGTCGGAGACGCCGGGCATGCCCGCGTCGGTGACCACGGCGACCACCTGGCCCGCGGCGGCGGCGTCGACGGCGCGCTGGGCGGCCTGCCGCTCGTTGTGGGCGTGCATGGCGACGAGCCGGCCGCCCGCCGCCACGCCGCAGGCGGTGAGCAGCTGACGGGTGCGACGGGTGTCCTCGCAGCAGATGAGGTCGGCCTCGGCCAGCACCGCCGCCGCACGGGGCGACAGGTCGCCGAGGTTGCCGATCGGCGTGCCGACCAGGACGATCCGGCCGCCCGGGCGCGCTGCCACCCGGCGGAGGGTAGCGGCACCCTCGGTCGCCGCATGGCGGCCGGGGCCCGGGACGCCTAGCGTGGGACGCCATGTCGAAGCGCACCAACAAGGCCCGCATCCGGGCGAAGAGCAAGAAGGCCAACCACGGCCGCAAGCCGAACCGGGGTCGCGGGCGCGGCTGACCCGCCGACCGGCGCCGCCTCTAGTGGCGCTGCGACGCGTCGACGATCGGGGTGCGCACCGCGCCGATGCCCTCGATCTCGACGGTGCAGGTGTCACCCGGGTGCATCAGCACGGGGGGGTCGCGGCGGAAGCCCACCCCCGCCGGCGTGCCGGTGGCGATGACGTCGCCCGGCCGGAGGCTGATGGTGCGGGTGGCGTAGGCGATCAGGTCGGGGATCTTGATCGCCATCTCGGCGGTCGAGCCGTCCTGCATCACCGCGTCGTTGACGGTGGTGCGCAGCCGCAGGTCGGCGACGTCGAGCTCGTCGGGGGTGACGACGTGGCTGCCGATGGGCCCGCTCTGGTCGGCGTTCTTGCCGTTCGCCCACTGGGTGGTGGCCCGCTGGTGGGTGCGGGCGCTGACGTCGTTGAACACGGTGTAGCCGAGCACCGCCCCCGGCGCCTGGGCGGCGGGCGTGGGCGCGCTGAGCGGTGCGCCCATGACGACGGCCAGCTCGACCTCCCAGTCGAGGCCCGGCTCGTCGACGGGCACCGGCACGGGCGTGCCGGAGGCCACCAGCGTCGCCCACCAGCGGGCGAAGAGGTTGGGGCGGTCGGGCAGGTCGGACCCGGTCTCGTCGGCGTGCATCTTGTAGTTCACCGCCACGCAGATCACCTTCGCCGTCTCCGGCACCGGGACCGCGGGGGTGAGGGCGTCGAGGGCCAACCCCTGGCCGCCCCGGGCGGCGGCACCGACCACCCGCTGCGCCTCACCCCGGTAGCGGGGCAGGTCGCGGTAGAAGTCCCGGACGGTGGCGAGGGGGG
>DASTHS010000012.1:0-17857 GCA_035718085.1 Acidimicrobiales bacterium
GATCGACCCCTCGGAGATGGCGATCACCGAGAACACGGTGATCACCCCGACGACCGACGCGGCGAGCACAGCGGCCAGGGCGGCCACCCACGCCCGACCGAGTGGGTCGGCCCCCACGCCGACCAGGTGGAACACCGTGACGGCCGAGAGGGTGGTGCAGGCGAAGCTGGCCAGGTTGAACGCCAGCTTCACCACCGGCTGGCGTCGGTGCACCACCAGCGCCAGGCCGCCGCCCAGCAACGTGGCGGCCACCAGCACGCCCGGCGGGGCGAAGAACAAGCCGACGACCAGGGCGATCTCCGAGAGCGAGAACGTCTGGCTCTCCCGGTAGAACTTGATGTGGACCACGAACACCTCGGCGGCCACGAACAGCACCACGAGCGCCAGGCCGATCAGGGGCGAGCGCTGCATCGGGGCCCGCATGTGGCGCACGGCCCCCAGGTAGAGGCCGAGGGCGCCGCTCGACATGGCCGCGGTGAGCAGCCACACGCCGGCGGTGGTGCCGATGGCCGGCCCGACGGCAGCGGCGACGGCCGATCGCAGCCGGGCGGCGGCCGCCTGCACCCGGCTGGCGGTGGTCAGCTCCACGTCGCTACTGCCAGCTCGCCGACGACCAGCTGGTACCACTCCAGGAGGTGCCGCTCCAGCTGGTGCCGCTCCAGGAGGTGCCGCTCCAGCTGGTGCCGCTCCACGAGGTGCCACTCCACGAGGTGCCGCTCCAGGACCCGCCCGTCCAGGACTGACCAGGGTTCTGGTGCTTCTCGAAGCGGTGCAGGCCGGACCATGCCGGGAGCTCGTAGGCCAGCTCGCCGACGTAGATGCCCCGGTTCCAGGTCGGGCCCGACCATGCCGCCTGCCGGGCCTCGAGGGCGGCCATGCCCGCCGACGAGAACGGGTTGAGCTGCACGTCGCGCTCGCCGTCGAGCTCGGTGCCGTCCAAGTCGACGTGGTCGGTGCCCCGTGAGCGCTCCAGCGACCCGGTGCCGGTGCTCGGTGGGGCCGTCTGCACCACCGACGCCGCCGGGGCGACCGCGGCGGTGAGGGCAGCGGTCAGGTCGAGGCGCCCGGCGCCCTGCGCCGCCCGGCTGGCGCCGGGGATCGGTGTGGCGGTGGCGGTGAGCAGCGACTTCACCTGGTCGGGGGTGAGGTCGGGGCGGGCCGACAGCACCAGGGCGGCGGCGCCGGCGGTCACCGCCGTGGCCTCCGACGTGCCGCTGCCCCGGAAGAACTCGGTGCCGAGGCGCCCGACGGGGTGGTTCAGGTCGATGTAGCTGCCCGGCACCCGCAGGCCCTGCAGGTGGCTGCCGACGGCCACCAGGTCGGGGGCCTTGCAGCTGGCGCAGCCGGCCGAGCTCGCCGAGTAGGTGCCGACGGCGTCGTCGGCGCCGTCCGCGGTTCCCATGGTGTCGTAGCCACCGGCGGTGATGATGAAGGGGTCGTAGCCGGGGTCGGCGAGCCCCGGTGCGCCGGTGCCCTGCTGGAACCCCGTGTTGCCGGCGGCGGCGACGACGACGATGCCGGCCTTCCAGGCCTGTTCGACCGCGAAGGCCAACGGGTCGCTGGCGTAGCCCTGGGTCGAGTTGGTGCCGTACGACAGCGACAGGACGCGGATGTTCAGGCCGTGGGCGGCCTTGTTCTGCACGACCCAGTCGATGGCGGCGATCACCTGAGACACGTCGACCTCCCCATCGGCAACCCCGACCTTGAGGTTGACGATCCGGGCGCCCGGCGCCACCCCCCGGTAGCCGGTGGCGGCGTCGTCGCCGGCGATCAGGCCGGCCATGAAGGTGCCGTGGCCGTTCTCGTCGAGGTCGCGCAGTGTCGGGTCGGCGGCGTCGAGGGCCAGGTCGGGCCCGTTCACGACCTTCCCGGCGGCCGACAGGCCCGGCACCGGGCTGACCCCGGTGTCGATCACCGCCACGTCCACGCCACGGCCGGTCGCCCCGGTGGCCCACCACGCCGGGGCCCCGGTGGCGGCGTCGGTGGCGGCCATCGAGTAGGGGTCGGTGGCGGCGTTGTAGTTGGCGCCGGCGACGGCGGCGGTGCCGGCGAACGCCTGGGGGGCGACGACCGCCGAGGCCATGCCCGAGGCCACGGCCACCATGGCCTTGCCCTTCCACGACACGTGCCGCGACCGCTTCCACGACACGTGCCGACCGCCCTGCCGTCCGTTCGCCCTGGGTGCGCTGGCGCCCACGTCCGTCTCCTGTCGTCCGAGATGGTCCCACCAACCGGAGCGGAGGTGGCACGCACAGTGGTACAGCGGACTAGTCCGATCGGCAACCCCCTTCGTGTTCTTCTGACCACAACGGGTGGTGGGCGGCGGCGCGATCGGACCGCTCGCATCGCCGCGGCGAACACGTGTTCGACGCCGCGGCTACGGTGCCGGGCCGTGCAGGCCTCGTTCGACGACCTGAGCACGCCGCTCGCCCAGGTCACCTTCGTGGTGGTCGACCTCGAGACCACGGGCGGGTCGCCGGCCACCGACGCGATCACCGAGGTGGGTGCGGTGAAGCTGCGCGGCGGGGAGTGCCTGGGCACGTTCGCCACCCTGGTGAACCCCGGGGTGGCCATCCCGCCGTCGATCACCTACCTGACCGGCATCACCGAGTGGATGGTCGCCCCGGCCCCCCCGATCGAGGGGGTGCTGGCAGCCCTGCTCGAGTTCATCGGCGACGCCGTCGTGGTCGGCCACAACGTCGGCTTCGACGTCCGCTTCCTCGACGCCGCCTGCGCCGCCACCGGGCGACCGCGGCTGGCCAACCGCATCGTCGACACCTGCGCCCTCGCCCGGCGCCTGGTGCGCGAGGAGGTGCCCGACTGCAAGCTCGGCACCCTCGCCGCCCACCTCCGCCTCGACCACACCCCCTGTCACCGGGCGCTCGACGACGCCCTGGCCACCGGCGACCTGCTCCACGCCATGCTCGAGCGGGCCGCGGGTCTCGGCGTCCTCGGCCTCGACGATCTGCTGGCCCTGCCGACGGTGCGGGGGCACGCCCAGGCCGGCAAGCTGGCCCTCACCGCCCGGCTGCCCCGCTCGCCGGGCGTCTACCTGTTCCGCAACGCCGCCGGGCGGGTGATCTACGTGGGCAAGGCGGTCGACCTGCGACGGCGGGTGCGCAGCTACTTCACCGGTGGCGGCGACGACCGGAGGAAGGCGTCGGCGATGCTGCGGGAGCTCGCGGCGATCGAACACCAGGTGTGCGCCAACGACCTCGAGGCGCGGGTGCGCGAGATCCGCCTGATCCACGCCCTGGCCCCCCGGTACAACGCCGAGGCCAAGCACTGGAAGCGGTACGTGTACGTCAAGCTGACCCTGGCCGAGCGCTACCCGCGCCTGGCGGTGGTGCGCACCACACCCGACGACGGCGGCCTCTACCTGGGGCCGGTCGGCTCCGCCCGCGCCGCCCGGGTGGTGGTCGAGGCGGTCGAATCGGTGCTGCCGCTGCGCCGCTGCGCCACCCGTGTGCCCCGGGGCGGCCCGACGCGGGGGTGGCCGTGCACCCCGGCGCAGCTCGGGGTGGCCGCCTGCCCGTGCTCGGGAGGGGCGCCGGCCTACGACGCCACCGTCGCCGCCGCCCTCGAGGCCCTGCGCCACCAGCCCCGCCGGCTGCTCGACCCCCTCGAGGCCCGCATGCACGCCCTCGCCGAGGGCGAGCGGTTCGAGGAGGCTGCGACCGCGCGTGACCGGGCCGCCGCCCTGTCACGGGTCCTCACCCGCCAGGCGCGCCTGCACGCGCTGCGGGCGGCCGGCCGGCTGGTGGTGACCGTGGCCGGTGAGGGGGGAGCGGTCATCGACGCCGGGCGCCTCGTGACGGCGTGGGGCCCCGAGGGCGCCTCGCCGGCCGGGCCGCCCGCGCCGGCCGCCGTCGCCCCCTCACGGCCGACGGACCCGATCGGCCGCGACGAGGTCGACGAGATGGCGTGCGTGGCCCGCTGGCTCGACGGGCACGCCGGGCAGCTGCGGCTGATCGACGCCGGCCACGGCTGGGCGTGGCCGGCCTGGCGCGCCGATCCCCCCACCCGCCGGCCCCGCTCCTCCCCGTTCGCCTGAACGGCTACGGGTCGGCCCCCAGGGTGCCGATGGGGAGGAGGTGCATCCGTCGCGATGGGTCGATGTCGGGGTGGCCGCCACCCCCGCTGCGGCGGAGGCCGGCTTCGAGGCGGCGTGCCACGCCGTCCGCGGGCGGCGACCGGCGCTCGTCGTGGCGTTCGCCAACGGCGCCCACGACCTCGAGGAGGTGGCGCGTGGCATCCGCCTGGCCGTGCCGTCGGGCGTCCCGCTGGTGGGCTGCAGCACCGCCGGCGAGCTGGCGGCCGGTGGCGACGGCCGGCGCGTCGCCGGATCGTGCGGGCTGGTCGTCGTGGCCCTCGGCGGTGACGGGTTCGCCGTTCGCACCGGTGTCGCCACCGGCGCGTCGGCCGACCTGCGCGGCGCCGGTGAGCGGGCCGCCCGCGCCGCCGTCTCCGGCGCGGCCGGCCACACCGGCGGCCAGGTGGTGCTCCTGCTCAGCGACGGCCTCGCCGGAGACCAGCAGGAGGTGGTGCGCGGCGCCTACTCGGTCACCGGGGCCGGACTGCCGCTGGTCGGCGGGTGCGCGGGCGACGACCTCCGCATGGAGCGCACCACCCAGCTCTACGGCGACGGCCACGGGCCGGACCGGGCGTTGACCGACGCGGTCGTGGCCGTGCACCTGTCGTCGGACGCACCCATCGGCGTCGGCGTGCACCACGGCTGGACGCCGGTGGGCAGCCCGGTCGCCGTCAGCTCGGAGGGCACCCGGGTGCGCTACCTCGACGGGCTGCCGGCCCTCGACGTCTACCTGGAGCGCCTGCAGCCGCCTCGCGCCGCCCGGGACGACCCGGCCGCGTTCACCCAGTTCGCATCGACCCACCCGCTGGGCTTCACCCGGCGTTCCGGCACGAGCGTGCGCTTCGTCGCCGGGGGCGACTTCCGCCGGCGGGAGCTGCTGTGCGTCGCCCACGTCCCGGACGACTCGCTGGCCCACCTCATGACCGGCGACCGCCAGTCGGTGCTCGACGCCACCGAGGCCGCCGCCCGGGGTGCCCTGCACCAACTCGGGGGCGCCCCGGTGTCAGGCGTGATCGCCTTCGACTGCGTCGCCCGCCGCGGCGTGCTCGGCGACGGGGGCGTGCTGGCCGAGGTCGAGCGGCTGGCCGCCACCGTGGCCGGCGCCCCGGTCGCCGGCTTCTACACCTACGGCGAGTTCGCCCGCACCACCGGCGTCACCGGGTTCCACAACCAGACGCTCGTGGTCCTGGCGCTGGCCTGAGCTGTGGCCGCCACCGACTGGATCGCCCACCAACTGGTGGGGTTCCTCGGCGAGCTCACCGCGGACACGGCCGGGTGGCCGAGCCGGCGCCTGGCCCTGCAGCGCGGAGCCGAGCGCATCGCCGAGGCCCTCGACGCCGAGGCGGTCTGGGTGCTGTGGCACGGGCGCGTGGTGGTGCACGCCGGCTTCGGCTCGGCGCCGGTGCCGTGGGCGCAGCTGCGCTCCTTCGCCGCCCCCGGCACCGCCACCGTCGACCTGCCGGCCGTGGGGCCGGCCTTCGCCCTCACCGTGCCGTTCGGGGACGCCGATGCCGCCCGCGCCCACGCCCTGGTGCTGGCCAGGCAGGGCGCCGCCTTCGACCGGGAGGAGGTGGTGCTGGTCAGGTCGCTGGCGCGGGTGCTCGCCCTGACGCTGCGCTCCGTCGACGCCGTGCGAGCCGAACGGCGGCTGCGCCAGCGCAGCGAGCGACTCGCCGCCAGTGCCCTCCTCGACCCCCTGACCGGCCTGCCGAACCGCGCTGCGTTCCTCGACGCCCTGCAGCGGGTGGGCGCAGGGCGCGTCGGCGGCGCCGTCGATCAGGTGGCGGTGCTGTTCATGGACCTCGACGGCTTCAAGCTCGTGAACGACACCTTGGGCCACCACGCCGGTGACGAGCTGCTGCAAGCCGTCGCCGCCCGCCTCGCCGCCGTCATGCGCAGCGACGCCCTCGTCGCCCGCCTGGGGGGCGACGAGTTCGCCGTGCTGGTGGGGCCTCCGGTCCGGCCGAGCGGCGCCGAAGCGGTGGCCGAGCGGGTGCGGTCGGCGATGGCCGAGCCCTTCGAGGTCGCCGGTCGGCGGGTGACCGCCGCCACCAGCATCGGCATCGCCGTCGGGCCCCGTGTCGGGCAGGGCAGCGCCGAGCTGCTCGCCGACGCCGACCTGGCGATGTACCGGGCCAAGGCCGAAGCCGTGGGGCGGCACCGCGTGTTCGCCCCCTGGATGCGCGACGAGGTGGTGGCCCGCACCGAGCTCGAGCAGGCGCTGCGCGCCTCGATCAGCGAGGGGGGGCTGCGCTGCGCCTACCAGCCCATCGTCGAGCTGGCCACGGGGCGGGTCACCGGCCTCGAGGCGCTCGTGCGGTGGGAGCGACCCGGCGTGGGCCTGCTGCCGCCGGCGGTGTTCCTGCCCGTCGCCGTCGAGGCGGGGGTGATCGGGCTGCTCGACAACTGGGTGCTCGGCGAGGCGTGCCGGCAGCTGGCGGCGTGGCGGGCCAGGTTCCCGGCGGCGGCCGACGTCAACCTGGGGGTGAACGTGTCGGGCCACCAGCTGCCGTGGCGCGACCTGCCGGCGATGGTCGAACGGGCCACGACCGTGCACGGTGTGCCCCGCCGACGGCTCCTGCTCGAGGTGAGCGAGGAGGCGGTGACCGGCGCCGACGACGACGCCACCGCCGCCCTGGCCGAGCTGCGGCGCGCCGGCACCCTCCTCGCCATCGACGACTTCGGCACCGGCTACTCGTCGCTGCGGCGGGTGCTCGACCTGCCCATCGACGTGCTGAAGATCGACCGCGGCTTCGTCGCCGGCCTGCACCGTGACACCCGCCTCCGCGCCGTCACCACGACGATCTGCCGGCTCGGGAACGACCTGGGCGTCGACGTGGTGGCCGAGGGCGTCGAGGTGCAGGGCGAGCGTGACGCGCTCGCCGCCGTCGGCTGCACCTACGGCCAGGGCTACTTCTGGGCCCGCCCGCTCGACGCCGCCCAGGTCGAGCAGCTCTTCGAGGAGGCTGGGGCCTCCCCGGTCCACCTCGGACCGGTCGCCGCCCTCCCGCCGGTCCCGGTTGCGTAGCGTCACCGCCGACGAGACGGCCGGGGAGGCTCCAGTGGCGGCGACGCTCATTCGCGGTGGCACGGTGGTCGACGGCACGGGGGCGGCGGGCACGCCGGCCGACGTGCTGGTCGAGGGCGGCCGGGTGCGCGCCGTGGGCCCCGACGCAGCGACCTCGGCGCCAGCCGCCTCCTTGGATGTGGTCGACGCCGGCGGCTGCGTGGTGGCGCCCGGCTTCGTCGACATCCACACCCACTACGACGCCCAGGTGTTCTGGGATCGCGCCATGACCCCGTCGTGCTTCCACGGGGTGACCACCGTGGTGGCGGGCAACTGCGGCTTCTCGATCGCCCCGACCCGGCCGGGCGACCGGGAGCTGATGGCCCACACCCTCGAGAAGGTCGAGGACATGGATCCGGCCGCCTTGATGGCCGGCATCCCGTGGGACTTCGAGACCTTCCCCGACTACCTGGCGTCGGTGCGGCGCCGGGGCGTCGGCGTGAACTTCGCCGCCTACGTCGGGCACCTCCCCATCCGGGTGTGGGTGATGGGCGACGAGGCCGCCGACCGGGAGGCCACCGACGACGAGGTGGCCCAGATGGCCGGGCTGGTCGCCGAGGCCATGGCGGCCGGGGCGGCGGGGTTCGCCACCTCGCTGGCGGTGACCCATCGGGGTGCCGATGGGCGCCCCATCCCCTCGCGGCTGGCGTCGGTGGCCGAGATCGAGGCGTGCGCCCGAGCGGTGGCCGAGGCAGGGCGCGGGGTGGTCGCCGTCAACGGCGGCGGCCCACTCGGCTTCTCGGCCACCTACGACCTGGCGGAGCGGGTCGGCGTGCCGGTCACCTACACGGCGCTGCTCACCACCCCCGACGGCAAGCACACCAAGGCGGTCGAGATCCACCGGGCCCGGTCGGCGGCCGGGGCGCGGGTGCACCCGCAGGTCTCGTGCCGGCCCCTGGCGTTCTCCATGACCATGCGCGAACCGTTCACCCTCAACGTGAACCCGGTGTTCGCCGCCCTGATGGCCGGATCGGCCGACGACCGGGCCCGGGCCTACGCCGACCCGGCCTGGCGGGCGCAGGTGCGCTCGGCGTGGCGTGACGCCCGGTCGCTGCCCCCTCGGTGGGAGACCTTCGAGGTCATGGAGTCGGCCGCGTCGCCCGACCTGGTCGGCCGCAGGCTCGTCGACCTGGCGGCCGAAGCGGGCGCCGACCCCTTCGACCGGCTCCTCGACCTGGCCCTCGCCGAGCCCGGCCTCGGCCTGCGCATGCGCGCCACCCTCGCCAACGACGACGAGGCGGGCGTGGCGGCGCTGCTCACCGAGCCGGGGTGCGTGCTGGGGCTCTCCGACGCCGGCGCCCACGTGGGCCAGCTCTGCGACGCCCCGCTGCCCACCGACCTGCTGGGCCCGTGGGTGCGCGACCGGCAGGTCATGGGCCACGAGGCCGCCGTGCACAAGCTCACCGGCGAGCCGGCCGCCCTGTTCGGCTTCGCCGACCGGGGGGTGCTGCGCCCGGGCGCCCACGCGGACGTCGTGGTGTTCGACCCGGCGACGGTCGGCCCCGGGCCGCTGCGGCGGGTGCGCGACTTCCCCGCCGGTTCGGAGCGGCTCACCGCCGACCAGGCCACCGGCGTCCGCCTCGTCATGGTCAACGGCGCCCCGGTGGTGGTCGACGGGACCCTCGCCGACGGTCCCCCCGCCGGGCAGCTGGTCGCCCCCGCGCCCCGCTGAGGGCCCCGGTCAGGCCGTGGGGGTGCCGGCGACTTCCGCCAACCCCAGCTCCGCGACGGCCGCCTCCCGCATCTTGTACTTCTGCACCTTGCCGGTGTCGGTCATGGGGAACTCGTCCACGACCTTCACGTAGCGGGGCACCTTGAAGTGGGCGATCCTGCCCCGGCACCACCCCCGCAGCGCCTCGGCGTCGAGGGTGGCCCCCTCGCGCACCCGCACCCAGGCCATCAGCTCCTCGCCGTAGCGGGCGTCGGGGACGCCGATCACCTGCACGTCGACCACGTCGGGGTGGGTGTACAGGAACTCCTCGACCTCTCGCGGGTACACGTTCTCGCCGCCCCTGATCACCATGTCCTTGCTGCGCCCGACGATGTTCACGTACCCGGCGTCGTCGACGGTCGCCAGGTCGCCGGTGTGCATCCAGCCGGCCCGGTCGAGCACCTCGGCGGTGCGGGCGTCGTCGTCCCAGTAGCCGAGCATCACCGAGTAGCCGCGGGTGCACAGCTCCCCCACCACCCCCCGGGGCACGACCAGGCCGCTGACGGGGTCGACCACCTTCACCTCCACGTGCGGGAAGACGGTGCCGACGGTCGCCACCCGCCGCTCGAGGTCGTCGTCGCGGCGCGTCATCGTCGACACCGGCGAGGTCTCGGTCATCCCGTACATGATCGTCACCTCCGCCATGTGCATCTCGGTGACGACCCGCTTCATCACCTCGACCGGGCAGGGGCTGCCGGCCATCACCCCCGTGCGCAGGCTGGTCAGGTCGTGGTCGGCGAAGGAGGGCACCGCCAGCTCGGCGATGAACATCGTCGGCACCCCGTAGAGGCTGGTGCAGCGCTCGGCGGCGACCGCCCGCAGGGTGGCCTCCGGGTCGAAGCCCGGTGCGGGGATCACGATGGTGGCGCCGGTGGAGGTGCACGCCAGGTTGCCGATCACCATCCCGAAGCAGTGGTAGAAGGGCACCGGCACGCACACCCGGTCGGCGCCGGTGTAGCCGAGCAGCTGGCCGATCGAGTAGCCGTTGTTCAAGATGTTGTGGTGCGACAGGGTGGCACCCTTCGGGAAGCCCGTGGTGCCTGACGTGTACTGGATGTTGATGGGGTCGTCGCAGTCGAGCAGCGCCGCCCGCGCGTCGAGGGCCTCCCGGTCGGGGGCCGTCGCCGCCAGCGCGTGCCACTCGGGGGTGCCGAGCAGCACCACGGCCTGCAGCGCCGGGCAGTCGGGCCGCACCTCCTCGACCATGGCCCCGTAGTCGCTGCCCCGGAACTCTGGTGCCGCCACCAGCACCTTCACCCCCGACTGGGCCAGGGCGTAGCGCAGCTCGCTGGTGCGGTAGGCCGGGTTGACGGTGACCAGCACGGCGCCGATGCGGGCCGCGCCGTATTGCACCAGCACCCACTCCGGGCAGTTCGGCGCCCAGATGCCGACCCGGTCACCCTTGCCGACCCCGGCGGTGAGCAGCCCGGTGGCCACCGCGTCGACCGCGGCGTCGAGCTGCCGGTAGGTGAGGCGCCGCCCCGAGGGGACGTCGACGAGGGCCTCTGCGTCGGGGTGGCGGGCGGCCGTGGCGGCCAGGTTGGCGCCGATGGTGTCGCCCAGCAGGGGCACCTCGGAGGGCCCGCTGGCGTAGGAGGTGGAGGCCATGGCCGCAGCATCGCGCCGGCCGGGGCGTCCCGCGTCGCGTAGGAAGGGCCCCGATGCCCGCCGACGCCCACGCCGATGCCACCCCCGCCGACGGCCCGTTCGGGTCGATGGACGCCTACCTGGCCATCCCCCGCTGCGCCGGCCTGGCGGTCTCCGCCGATGGCGCCCGGGTCGTCACCACGGTGGCCGAGCTCGACGGCGACCGGGCCCGCCAGGTGCCGGCGCTCTGGGAGCTCGACCTCGGCGGCGGCCCGGCCCGCCGCCTGACCCGGTCGGAGAAGGGCGAGCGGTCGCCGGTGTTCGCCGCCGACGGGTCGCTGCTGTTCGTGTCGGGGCGGCCCCGCCCCGGGGGTGGCGACGACGCCCCGGCCGCGCTGTGGCGGCTCCCGGCGGGTGGGGGTGAGGCGTGGCCGGTGGCCGCGCCGGCCGGGGGCATCGCCGCCGTGGCCGCCGCCACCGCCGCAGCGGTGGTGGTGTTCACCGCCCGGGTGGCACCCGGTCGCCAGGCTGGGAGCGACGACGACGCCACCTGGCGCGACACCCGCAAGCAGCGCAAGGTCACGGCGGTGCTGCACCAGCAGATGCCGGTGCGCCACTGGGACCACGAGCGCGGCCCCGAGGAGGTGCACCTCTTCGCCGCCACCCTGCCCGCCGAGGCGACGGGCGGCCAGCTCGCCGACGTGCGCGACCTGACCCCCGACGCCGCCCTGGCCCTGCTGGAAGCGGCCCCGGTGGTCAGCCACGACGGCGCGTTCGTGGTCACCGACTGGCACGTCGACCTGCCCGGGGGTGCGCAGCGCACCGACCTGGTGCGCATCGACGTGGCCACCGGCGAGCGGCGGGTGCTGGCCTCCGACCCGACGCACCGCTGGTACTACGACAGCCCGGCGGTCAGCCCTGGCGGCCAGGTGGCCTGCATCGCCAGCGCCGGCGACAGCCTGACCGAGTCGGCGGCCACCTTCGCCGTGCTGGTCGACCCTGCCGGCGACGGCCTCGACGGCGCCCCTGCCGGCGTCGGTGACGGCCCCGCTGACGGCGGCCCGGCCGGCGCCGGTGGCGGCCCGGCCGGCGCCGGTGGCGGCGGCCGCAGCCGGCCTCGCCGCCTCGACCTCGGTGACCTCTGGCCTCGCGAGCTGGCCTGGCAGGGCGACGGCCGCCTGCTCGTCGCCGGTGACCGCGGAGGTCACGCGCCGCTGGTGGCCGTCGACGTGGCCACCGGTGCTGCCACCGACATCGCCGGCGACGGCGCCTGGCACGCCCCGGCTGGGGCCGCCGGCGACGGCGTGGTGGCCCTGCGCAGCCACGTCGACAGCCCGCCCCGGCCGGTGCTGGTGGGCGCCGACGGCACCCTCGTCGAGCTCGACGCGCCCGGAGCAGTGGCGGTGCCCGGTCGGCTGGAGGACCTCCGGGTGACCGTGGCGGACGGCACCACCGTGCGGGCGTGGCTCGTGCTGCCCGAGGGCGCCGGCCCCGATGAACCGGCGCCGCTCGCCGTGTGGGTGCACGGCGGCCCGCTCGGATCGTGGAACGACTGGAGCTGGCGGTGGAACCCGTGGCTGATGGCGGCCCGCGGCTGGGCCGTGGTGCTGCCCGACCCGGCCTACTCGACCGGCTACGGCGCCGGCCTGGTCGAGCGCGGCTGGCGGCAGTGGGGCGGCAACCCCTTCACCGACGTCATGGCCGTCACCGACGCCGCCGAGGCCCACCCGGCCGTCGACCCCGGTCGCACCGTGGCCATGGGGGGCAGCTACGGCGGCTACATGGCCAACTGGATCGCCGGGCACACCGACCGCTTCCGGGCCATCGTCAGCCACGCCAGCATCTGGAACCTCGAGCAGTTCCAACCCACCACCGACGCCCCCTACGCCTGGGCCGACGAGTGGGGCATGCCCGCCGATGACCCCGCCTTCTACCGGCAGTGGTCGCCCGACGCCCACGTCGACGCCATCACCACCCCGATGCTCGTGATCCACGGGGCCTTCGACTTCCGCTGCCCGATCAGCGAGTCGCTGCGGCTGTTCAACGACCTCGCCGCCAGGGGCAAGGAGGCGATGCTGCTCACCTTCCCCGACGAGCACCACTGGATCCTGCAGCCCGGCGACGCCGCCGCCTGGTACGAGGCGGTGTGGGCGTTCCTCGACCACCACGCCCTCGGGCGGCCCTGGAGGCGCCCCGACCTGCTCTAGCGGGCCCTACAGTCGCCGTGGCCGCCGACGCCACCCAGGGGGGATGCCGACCGTGCCGCTCGACCCGCAGGTCAAGGAGATGCTCGACGCCATGGCGGTGATGGGCGCGCCACCTCTGTCGTCGCTGACCCCGCAGCAGGCCCGAGAGCAGATGAAGCTGATGGCCGGCGCCCGCCGCTACCCCGAGCCCCGAGCCAGCAGCGACGACCACCGGGTGCCCGGCCCCGGCGGCGACATCCCCGTGCGGGTCTACCGTCCGGCGCCTCCGCCGGGTGGCGGCCAGCCCGAGCCGCTGCCGCTGGTCATGTGGTTCCACGGGGGCGGGTGGGTCATCGGCGACATCGACACCCACGACGCCACCTGCCAGCAGCTGGCGGTGCAGGTCCCCGCCGTGGTCGTCAGCGTCGACTACCGGCTGGCCCCCGAGCACCGCTTCCCCGCCGCCGTCGACGACTGCGAGGCGGCCACCCGCTGGGCCGCCGCCACCGCTGCGGCACTCGGAGCCGACCCCGTGCGCATCGCCGTCGCCGGTGACAGCGCCGGCGGCAACCTCGCCGCCCTCGTCGCCCACCGCCTGCGCGACGCCCGCCGGGAAGGCGACACCACCGCGCCGCAGCTGTCGTTCCAGCTGCTGGTCTACCCCGCCACCGACCTCACCTGCGAGGCCCCCAGCCACGCCGAGAACGGCGAGGGCTACCTGCTGACCAGCGAGGCGATCGCCTGGTTCCTCGGCCACTACATCCCCGACCGGGCCGCCCGCCGCCTCGCCGGGGCGTCCCCGCTGCGCGCCGACGACCTGACGCACCTGCCCCCGGCGCTGGTGATCACCGCCGAGTACGACCCCCTCCGCGACGAGGGTGAGGCCTACGCCCGGGCGCTCACCGCCGCCGGGGTACCGGCGACCGCCAGCCGCTACGACGGCATGATCCACGCCTTCTTCGGCATGGATGCGCAGCTGCCTGCGGCGGTCGCCGCCGTCGACGAGGCCGCCACCGCCCTGCGCGGCGCGCTGCACCCGGCCTGAGGCGGGCGACACCGACGCGCACTCGCCACGAGGTGCCGGCCCGCTCGGGCGCGCCGCCGGTCGGGGCGGGGGAAGGCGCCGGTCACCCTGACCACCCCGCGGGGGTCAGCGGACGTCGGCGACGACCCGGAGCAGCCGCCGGGCCACCAGCACGACCACCACCAGCTGCAGCGCCCCGGCGGCGCCGATGGCGGCCGGGGAGCCGGCGGTGGCGGCCACCAGCCCCCCGCCGAGTGCCCCGAGGGGCACCAGCGCCAGCACCACGCTGCGGTAGGCGGCCGCCGACCGCCCGGCCATGCCGGCCGGGGTGGCCAGCTGGCGCACGGCGGCCGCCGCCGAGTCGCCCACCCCGACGGCCAACGACTCGACGACCAGCACGCCGAGCGCCACCGCCACCTGGCGGGTCGAGGCCAGCGCCAGGTAGCAGCACGCCGCCAGCGCCCCGGCGCCGAGCAGCGCCACGCCGGGACCGACCCGCTTCCAGACCCGCCCGGCCAGCAGGTGCCCGGCCACCTGGCCGACGGCCGCCCCGGCGACCAGCAGGCCGTAGCCGGTCGCCCCCAGACCGAGGCGGCGACCGGCGAAGACGACCAGCACCGCCATCACCGCGGTCGAGCAGGCGGCGAGCACCCCGACCAGGCCGGCCACGCTGCGCAGCAGGGGCGAGCGCCGGTAGAGGGTCAGCCCGGCGCGGAGCTCCGCCCGGGCGCCGGGGGTCGGCGCGGGGACGGTCCGGCCGGGGGGCAGGGCGGCGCGGGCCAGCAGCGTGGCGACCACGAAGCTGGCGGCGTCGCCGACCACGGGCAGCCACGCCGCCACCGGCACGAGCAGGCCGCCGAGGGCGGCGCCGGCCATCGACTCGCCGCCCACGTCGGCGCTGCTCATCATGCCGACGGTGGCGGCCATGCGGTCGCGGGCCACGAGCTCGGGCACCACCGACTGCACCGCCACGTCGACGAGCACCTCGGCGACCCCGAGCACGCCGACGGTGAGGTAGAGCACGGCCACCCGTCCGGCGCCGGTGGCGGCCGACAGGGCCAGCACGACGAGCACGGCGGTGCGCACGGCGTTGGCGACGGTGACCAGCCGGCGCCGGTCGACCCGGTCGACGAGCACGCCGGCGGGCAGGGCCAGGACCATGCCGGGGGCCCGGGCGGCCACGGCGACGAGGGCCACGGCGAGGGCCGACCCCGTCCAGCGCAGGGCCAGCAGGGGAAAGGCGACGAGCACCATGCCGTCACCGACCGACGACGTGGTGACCGCCCCCACCAGCGTGGCGACCCGCCGGTCACGGCGGCCGCCGTGGGGCCAGGCGTCGGCGCGCCCGTCGTCGGCGGTGGTTGCACCGTCGACGACGACGACGGGGAGCGAGGTCACGGCTGGAAGCACTCCATACGTCGGGGCCGGCGGATGCCGGCGGGGACAACATCCCCGCCGACGGCGGCCCAACCGCTCAAGTGCGGGGGGACCGCCGCCGATGGGTTCGGTGGGTCAGCGGCGCATCAGCGTGGTGGCGAGCGCCGGGACCCGTTTCGCATCGGTATGGGGGAGCGCCTCCTCAGGCGCTCCCTCACCCGATGCCCCAGCCCTTCTGCACGGCAGCCTCCCTTCTGCTCTCGCGCCCAGGTTCCCGGCCGACCACGCGCATCGTGGCGGGACGTGGACCCTGAGTGGTTTCGGGTTGTTCGCATTCTGCACTGCCGGACACCCGAAGTAAAGGGTCCGGGCCTGGCCCGATCGGGGCAGCCCGGGCCGGGGGCAGGCCAATCGGCTCATCTCGGACGCGTTCCCGCCGATGACCCTCGCCGTGGGCGCTCCAACTGCTCGGTCGGGCCGCACCCGGTCCGTGCCCATGCTGGCAGCGGCCGTGGTCGCCGCTGCCATCGGCTGGGTCGCACTCGCCTGCACAGCCCCCCGAGCCCCTGCCCAGCTCCACGGACCGGGCCTCCCCTGGCCGGTCGTCGCTGTCGTCCTCGTCGCCGCCGGGCGCCTGCAGGTGACCCTTCGGGTTCGGGGTGCGCCGCTCACGGTGGTGTCAGATGCCATCGCCGTGCTGGTCGGTGTGCTCTTCGTCGACCCGGTCCACTTGCCCCTGGCGCTCGGGTGCGGGTGGGCCACAGGACAGCTCTTGGCCCGCCGGTCGGCCTACAGCGCCGCCTTCAACGTGGCGATCTCCCTGCTCGGCGCAGCCGCGGCAACGGCCACGGTGCACGCCCTGCTGGTGAGGGGCACGCCGGTTGGCGCGCGGGGCGCAGTGGCCGTGCTGGCCGGAGTGGTGGTCTTCGACATGGTCACCGGGGGGATGGTCCTGCTGCACCTGCGCGCCTGCGGAGCGCCGTCGGCCCAGGCGGCGCGCACGATGGCCGCCCACAGCGCCCTGGGGGTCCCGGTCGCAGCAGTGCTCTCACTGTGCGCTGCACTGCTGGTCTGGGTCGACCGCTACGACGGCTTGATCGCCGTCGCCCTTGGCGGCCTCGTGGGCGTCGCAGTTCGCCACAACGGGTCCCTTCGTTCCCGGGTCGACACCCTCGAGCACCTGCACGCCCTGGCCGCCCGGCTCGACGGGGTGGCCACCGAGGCCGACGTGGTGGACGCCGTGCTGGCCGAGGTGCGAAGCACATTCGGCGCCGAAGTCGCAGAGCTCGCGGTCGGCGACGGCGCCACGGTGGTGCGGACCGTGGCGACCGTGGCCGGGGCTTCGGCAACCCGTCTCGGCGGTGGCTGGCGCCCGCTGGAGGCCCGGGCCCGTCGGAGCGGGCCGGTCCTGGCCGCCCGGAACCGCAGCAAACATGCTGCCGACCTGGCCGCCGCCGGTTGGCGAGACGCCCTGCTGGTACCGCTCGAGGCCGAGGCGACCCATGGCGACATCGGCGCAGGAGCCGCGCTTGGCGACGGCGCCGTGCTGAGCGTTGCCTCCCGCATCGGTGGGGCCACGTTCTCCCGCGCCGACCTGTCGCTGCTGGAGGCGCTGGCCGTGCAGGCCGGCGTCGCCATCCGCCGCAGCCGGTTGCAGGAACAGGTGGCCGAGGAGACCGCCGCCCGCCAGCGCGACGCCCGCACCGACCCGGTGACCGGCCTGGGCAACCGGGTCGTGCTCGGCGAGCGCCTGCAGGCCGCCCTGGCACCCCGAGGCGATGGCGATGGCGCCGGCACCGGTGCTGGTGGCGTCGGCGGTGCCGGCGTGGTGCTGGTCGACCTAGACCGGTTCCGGGAGGTGAACGACACCCTGGGCCACGACGTCGGCGACGAGGTGCTGCGCCAGGTGGCCGCCCGGGTCGAGGCCGCCGCCGCCCGGGTCGGCGGCACCGCCTGCCGTGTGGGCGCCGACGAGTTCGCCATCGTGGTGGCCGGCGACGGGGGCGACCGCCTGGCGGCGGTCACGGGGCGCACGGCGACCGCACTGGTCGGCGCCGTCGGGGAGGGCCTCGCCGTGGCCGGCCTGGCCCTCGACGTGGGGGCCAGCGTCGGCTGGGCCGCCGCCAGCGCCGGCGCCCACGCCACCGGCGTGCTGCGCCAGGCAGACGTGGCCATGCACGCCGCCAAGGCCCGCGGCGGCGGCGCGTGCGCCTACGACGGCTCGGTCGACCGGCACAGCACCCGCAACCTGCAGCTGGCCGGCGAGCTGCGCAAGGCGCTCAAGGGCGGCGACCTGGAGCTCTGGTACCAGCCGAAGGCGGTGCTGGCCACCGGCGCGGTCACCGGCGTCGAGGGGCTGCTGCGGTGGCGCCACCCGGCGTTCGGCCAGGTGGCGCCCGAGGAGTTCATCACCGTCGCCGAGCGGTCGGGCCTCATCCACCAGGTGACGTGGTGGGTGATCGACGCCGCCCTCGCCCAGCTGCGGCGGTGGGCCGACGACGGCCTCGACCTGGGGATGGCCGTCAACATCTCGGCGCGCGACCTCCACGACCTGGCGCTGCCCGCCGCCCTCGCCGAGCGACTGGCGACCAGCGGCGTCGGCGCCGGGCGCCTGACCCTGGAGGTGACCGAGAGCTGCGTGATGGCCGACCCGGTCCGTTCCCAGCGGGTGCTGCGCGACCTCGCCGCCCTCGGCGTACGCCTGTCGATCGACGACTTCGGGACCGGCTACTCGTCGCTCGGCCGCCTGCAGACCCTCCCGATCGACGAGGTGAAGATCGACCGGTCGTTCGTCCGGGACCTCCCCGCCGCC
>DASTHS010000013.1:0-9068 GCA_035718085.1 Acidimicrobiales bacterium
TCGGTGTTCTTCATCCTCGTGGTGGCCGCCGCCGAGGTCGTCGTCGGCCTCGGCATCATCGTGGCGATCTTCCGTCGCCGCCCCGGCGCCACCGCCGACGACGTCCACCTGCTGAAGGGCTGACCCGTGAACGCCGCCTACGTCATCCCGGCGCTCCCGCTCGCCGGGGCGCTGCTCATCCTGGTCGCCGGTCGCCGCCTCGGCGATCCGCTCGCCGGCTGGCTGGCCACCGTGCTGGCCTTCGGCTCGTTCGCCGCGACGGTGGTCACCTGGATCGCGCTGCTCGGCCACACCGCCGCCACCCGCACCGTCGACCTGCGCATCTTCACCTGGATGCCCGTCGCCGGCCTGCACAGCGACTTCAGCCTCTACATCGACCCGCTGTCGATGACCATGGCGCTGTTCGTGACCGGCGTCGGCAGCCTGATCCACCTCTACTCGATCGGGTACATGGCCGGCGACCGGTCCTACCCCCGGTTCTTCTTCCTGCTCAACGCGTTCCTCTTCTCCATGATCGTGCTGGTGCTGGCCGACAACTACCTGTTCAGCTTCCTCGGCTGGGAGGGCGTCGGCTTCTGCAGCTACGGGCTGGTGGGCTTCTGGTTCGACCGGGAGAGCGCGGCGGTCGCCGCCAAGAAGGCGTTCGTCACCAACCGGGTCGGTGACATCGGCTTCATGGTCGCCCTGTTCTTGCTGTTCGACCACTTCGGGTCGTTCGGATACCGGGCCGTGCTCGGCCCGCTGGCATCCGGCCACGCCACCCTCGGGTTCGCGACGGCGACGGGCCTGTCACTGATGATCTTCCTCGGTGCGTCGGGGAAGTCGGCGCAGCTGCCGCTGTACATGTGGCTGCCCGACGCCATGGAGGGCCCGACCCCGGTCTCCGCGCTCATCCACGCCGCCACCATGGTCACCGCCGGCGTCTACCTCGTCGCCCGCTCGGCGCCGATCATCCACTTCTCGCACACCTCGCAGTGGGTCATCGCGTGCATCGGCGCGGCCACGATGTTCTTCGCGGCCACCGTGGCCTGCGCCCAAGACGACATCAAGCGGGTGCTCGCCTACTCGACCCTCTCGCAGCTGGGCTACATGTTCATGGCCGAGGGCTCCGGCGACTACGTGTCGGGCCTCTACCACATGATCATGCACGCCTTCTTCAAGGCCCTGCTGTTCCTCTCGGCCGGGTCGGTGATCCACGCGCTGGCCGACGAGCAGAACATGAAGAAGATGGGGGGCCTGGCCAAGTACCTCCCCATCACCTGGCCGGCGTTCGCCGTCGGGTGGCTGGCCCTGTCGGGGATCCCGCCCTTCGACGGCTTCTGGTCGAAAGATGACGTGCTGGCGGCCGCCTGGCACATGAACTTCTTCCTGTGGTTGGCCGGCGCACTCACCGCCGGGCTCACCGCCTACTACATGAGCCGGCAGGTGCGGCTGGTGTTCATGGGCCGGGCCCGCTGGGGCGAGCACGCCGTCGCCATGGCCTCGGGCACCGGCGCGGCCACCGAGGCGGGTGGCGCCGGGAGCGAGGAGTCGACCCACGCGCCCGAGGAGGGCAGCCACGGCGACGGCCACGGCCACGGTCACGGGGGAGCGCACAGCGTGGCCGGAGGCCGGCCCCACGAGTCGCCGCCGGTCATGACCCTGCCGCTGATCGTGCTGGCCGTGCTGTCGGTGATCGGCTTCCTCATCAACGGCAACTTCCACCTCGTGCAGGACTGGCACGGCCTCGAGCGGTTCCTGGCGCCCGACTTCCCCACGACGATCGCCCCCGCCTTCCACGTGGCCACCGGCACGAAGTGGGTCATCGGCCTCATCACCACGGCCCTCGCCTTCACCGGGCTGTTCGCCGGGCTGCGGATCTGGCGCCGGCCCGAGAACCCCGGCCTCGAGCCCCGCTTCCTGGCCCGGCAGTGGTACCTCGACGACGCGCTGGCCGCCACCGTCTCCGGCCCGGTCACCCTCGGCGCCGAGGGCCTGGCCCTCACCGACGCTGCCGTGGTCGACGGGTCGGTGATGGGCCTCGCCGGCGGCATCGTGGCCACCGGCCGGCGGCTGCGGCGGGTGCAGAGCGGCTACGTCCGCCAGTACGCGCTCGGCATCGCCGCCGGCGCCGCCGTCATCCTCGCCTACGTGGCCGCACGCGCGGGAGGCGCGTGACCGTGGACTTCCCCCTGCTCACCGCCATCGTCTTCCTGCCCCTCGTCGGGGCGGCGATCGTCGCCCTGCTGCCCGGCGCCCGATCGCCGCTGGCCCGGCCGCTGGCCCTGGTCGTCGCCGCCGCCGAGTTGGCGCTGGTCGGCACCATGGTCGCCGAGTTCAAGACCGTCGCCGGCTTCCAGTTCGTCAGCCAGCACGCCTGGATCGGCGCCTACGGCATCTCCTGGAAGGTCGGCGTCGACGGCATCTCGCTGTTCCTCGTCGTGATCACCGCCGTGCTGTTCCCCGTGGCCATGTTCGGCCCGCGGGCGACCGGCGACCAAAAGCAGTTCTTCGCCTGGATGCTGCTGCTCGAGGCCGCCCTCGTCGGCACGTTCCTCGCCCTCGACCTGTTCCTGTTCTTCGTGCTCTTCGAGATCACCTTGGTGCCGGGGTACTTCTTGATCTCCGGCTACGGCGGTCGCCGCCGCAACCGGGCGGCGATCAAGTTCTTCCTCTACACCTTCGCGGGCTCGGCGTTCCTCTTCGTCGCCATCCTGGCGCTGGTGGCCCTCGTGGCCGCCCGCACCGGGGGCCACGAGAGCTTCGACCTGATCACTCTGGCCCGCGCCGCCGGGCGCTTGCCCCTCGCCGACCAGGAGTGGATCTTCGCCGGCATGGCCGCCGCCTTCGCGGTGAAGATGCCCGTCGCCCCCCTCCACACGTGGATGCCCGACGCCTACACCGAGGCGCCGACCGCCGGGTCGATGGTGCTCGCCGGGCTGCTGTTCAAGCTCGGCACCTACGGCATCCTGCGCTTCGGGGTGTTCCTGCTGCCGCACGCCGCCATCGATCTCGCCCCGGTGCTGCTCACCCTCGGCGCCGTCGGCATCATCTACGGCGCGGTGGTCGCCGCTGTGCAACGCGACCTGAAGCGCCTGGTGGCCTACGGCTCGCTCGCCGACGTCGGCTTCATCGTGCTCGGCCTGTTCGCCTTCACCGGCCAGGCGGAGTCGGGCGCGGTGGTCGAGATGGTCAACCACGGGCTGACCACCGGGGCGCTGTTCTTCCTCGTTGGGGCGGTGCTGAGCCGCACCGGCACGCTGCGCATCTCCGAGATGGGCGGTCTGCAGAAGGCGGCCCCCGTGCTCGCCGCGGTGATGATCGCGGTCATCATGGCTGCGGTCGGCCTGCCCGGCCTCAACGGCTTCGTGGGCGAGTTCCTCGTGCTGGTCGGCACCTTCATCACCCACCGGTGGTGGGCGGTGGTCGGCACCACCGGCGTCGTGCTCTCCGCCGTCTACCTGCTGTGGGCCTACCAGCGGGTGTTCCAGGGACCCGCCCGTGGGGCGACCGAGACGCCCGTCGGCGCCGCCGCCGGCACCGTGGTGCGCGACCTCACCTGGCGGGAGGCGGCCGCCCTCGCGCCGCTGCTCGCCGGGATCGTCTTCGTCGGCGTCTACCCACGGCCGCTGCTCGACCGGATCACCCCGTCGGTCGACCACCTCGTCGCCCACGTGCAGGCCTCCGACCCCGCCTTCGCCATCCCCGCCAAGGGGCGCACCGCGCACACCTACGCGGTGCCCGCCGACCAGCAGGTCGACGGCCCCGCCACCACGGCCGGCGTGCAGGCGTCGACCGGCTCGTCCGCCTCACCGTCTGCCGCAGGAGCCCCCACGCCGTGACCGGCCTCCCCGCCACCCTCGCCGCCCTCGCCGCCCAGGTGGTGCCCGGTTCGGGCACGACCGGGTCGGCCACTGGCTGCACCATCACCCCGGCCCGCTTCACCGGTCTGTGCACGGGCACCAACACCCTGCACGTGCCGGTCGAGTACCGCACCATCCTGCCGCTGTTGGTGCTGGCGATCGGCGCCCTCGCGCTGCTCGTCGTCTCCGCAGTGCTGCCGAAGCGGTCGCGCCCGGGCGTCTACCCGCTCCTCACCCTGCTGATCAGCGCCGGCGCCGCCGGGACCGCAGTGTGGGAGTGGGTCGACATCGGCGACCACTCGCCGCTGCTGGCCATCGGCCACCAGATCCTCTACGACCGCTTCAGCGTGCTGTTCTACCTGCTGATCAGCGTCGCCACCGCCTTCGGGGCGCTGCTGGCCGACAGCTACCTCCAGCGTGAGGGCCTCGACGGGGTCGAGCCGTACGTGTTGATGCTGCTGGCCAGCACCGGCGCCATGCTCATGGTCGCCGCCGCCGGCACCATCATGCTCTTCCTCGGCCTCGAGATCATGTCGATCGCCCTCTACGTGATGACCGCCTACCACCGGCGACGGGCGGCGTCGGGCGAGGGCGGCCTCAAGTACTTCCTGCTCGGCTCGTTCTCCTCGGCGATCTTCCTCTACGGCGCCGCCCTCGCCTACGGCGCCACCGGGACCACCCAGTTCGACGAGATGGCGTCGTTCCTCGCCCGCAACACCATCCTCGACTCGGGGGTGCTGCTCGCCGGCATGGCCCTGCTCATCGTGGGCCTCGGGTTCAAGGTGGCGGCCGTGCCGTTCCACACCTGGAGCCCCGACGTCTACCAGGGCGCCCCGACGCCGTTCACCGGCTACATGGCCGCGGTGGCCAAGGCCGCCGGCTTCGCCGGCCTGCTGCGCGTGCTGCTCGAGGGCTTCGGGTCGGAGGCCGCCAACTGGCGTCCGGCGATCTGGTTGATGGCGGTGCTGACCCTCGCCGTCGGCTCGGTGCTGGCCATCGTGCAGCGCGACGTGAAGCGCATGCTGGCCTACTCGTCGATCAGCCAGGCGGGCTACGTGCTCATCGGCCTGCAGGCCGACAGCGCCCGTGGCACCGCCGGTGCCCTGTTCTACCTGTTCACCTACACCTTCATCATCGCCGGAAGCTTCGCGGTGGTCGAGGTGGTCCAGGGCCAGGGCGAGGCCCGCAACGACATCGGCGCCCTGCGCGGGCTGGCGCGCCGCAAGCCGTGGCTCGGGTTCTGCATGCTCGTGTTCCTGCTGGCCCAGGCCGGGGTGCCCTTCACCAGCGGGTTCCTGGCCAAGTTCTCGGTGATCGTCGCGGTGGTCGACCGGGGCCAGTGGTACCTCGCGGTGATCGGCATGCTCGCCGCCGCCATCGCCGCCTTCTTCTACCTCCGGCTCGGGCTGCTGCTGTACTCCACCCCGACCGTCGACGAGGCCACCGAGCCGACCGACGGCACGCTGACCGCCGGCCTCGAGCCGATCGCCGGTTTCGACGGGCCGGTGCCCGCCCTCTCCGGCGGCCCCGGCGCGGCGGCCGCCACCGTGCCGGTCGCCCTCGAGGCGCCCGCCGACGGGCGCATCGAGGTGCCCTTCACCGTAGGGGTGACCGTCGTCGTGTGCGCGGTGTTCACGATCGTGGCCGGCGTGTCGTCACCGGTGCTCGACTTCGCCAAGGCGGCGACGACCCTCTTCTAGCCGCCGCCCCGGCCCGGGCCGGGGCGGCGGCATGACCCGATCGGGTCATGCCTTGCGCTCGACCGGGGAGGCGGGCGAGGCTGCTCGACCGGGGTGGTCGCAGCCGGGCCGCCGGAGCGACCCGAGACGAGGGCCCGCAGTGAGCACCGACAACGACAGCATGGCCTCCCAGGACCCCGCCGAGGTGGCCCGCCGCGCCGTGCTGGAGGCCGCCGTCGCCGCTGCCGGTGTCGGCACCTTCGACTGGGATCTGCGCACCGGCGTCCTCGAGTGGGACGAGCCCCTGCTCACCCTGTTCGGCTACGACGACCCGGCGGCGTTCGACCGCACCATCGAGGCGTTCAACGCCCGGGTCCACCCCGACGACCGCACCCGGGTCGACGAGTTGGTGCGGGCGTCGATCGAGGCGTGCAGCGACTACGACGCCGAGTACCGGGTGGTGCGCCCGTCCGGTGAGACGGTCTGGGTGCACGCTCGCGGCCGCACCCTCTGCGACCCCACCGGCCGGGCGGTGCGGCTGCTCGGCGCCGCGTTCGACACCACCGCCCACCGGGAGGGCGACGCGCGCGTCGCCCGGGTCATGGACTCGATGTCGACCGCGTTCTTCGCCCTCGACCGCGACTGGCGGTTCAGCTTCCTCAACAGCGAGGCAGAGCGGGTGCTCGGCCGGTCGCGCGCCGAGCTGCTCGGCGCCGTCGTGTGGGACGAGTTCCCGCTCGCGCTCGGCACCGAGTTCGAGACCTCCTACCGCCACGCCATGGAGTCGGGCGAGTCGGTCGCCTTCGACGCCCACTACCCCGAGCCGCTCAACGCCTGGTACGAGGTGCGGGCGTGGCCGAACCCCGACGGGCTGGCCGTCTACTTCCTCGACATCACCGACCGGCGCAACGCCGAGGAGCAGACGCGTCGCGCCATCAGCCGGGCGTCGCTGCTCGGCCGCATCACCGAGGCGCTCTCGGCGAGCATCGAGCCCGTCCATGCCGTCAGCGAGCTGTCACGCCTCGTCGTGCCCGCCCTGGCCGACTGGGCGGTGGTCACCCTGATCGACGACGCCGCCGTGAGCGGCACGCGCGCCGGGTTGAGCGAGGCGGGGGCGTGGCACGTCGACCCGGCCAAGCGGGACCTCACCGAGCGTTACGCCACCACCCGCCTGTCGGTGATGGCCGACGACGGCATGGTGGTGCGCGCCGTCGAGCTCGGCACCGAGCAGCTCATCGACCGCGGCGCCACCGACCTCCTGGCCGCCATGCTCCGCCCGAGCGAGGCCCGTGACGCCGTGGTCGAGCTGGCGCCCGAGGCGGCGCTGGTGCTGCCCCTGCGGGGCAGCCTCCGGCCCGTCGGCATGCTCAGCCTGGTCAACGGGCGGGACCGCGGGTCGTTCAGCGACGACGACCTGGCCTTCGCCCGCGAGGTGGCCGCCCGCGCCGGGCTGGTGCTCGACCGCTCCCGCCTCTACCGCCAGCAGCGCGACGTCGCCGAGGGCCTCACCCGGTCGCTGCTCACCGAGCCGCCGCAGACCGACCACCTGCAGATCGCCGTGCGCTACCAGCCCGCCGCCGAGGCCACGAGGGTCGGCGGTGACTGGTACGACGCCTTCCTGCAGGCCGACGGCTCGGCAGTGCTGGTCATCGGCGACGTGATGGGCCACGACATGTCGGCCGCCGCCGCCATGGGCCAGGTGCGCACCCTCGTCCGGGGGGTGGCCGCCCTCTCGGGTGGCCGGCCGGCCGAGGTGCTCGCCCAGGTCGACAGGGTCATGGCCACCCTGCGGGTCGACACCACCGCCACCGCCGTCGTCGCCCGTCTCGAGCTCGACGACGTGGTGGCCGCCGACCCCGCCACCGTCGCCATCGCCGCGGCGGCCTCGGAGCCCGGCGCGGCGGCCAGCGGCCGACGGCTCCAGCTGCGGTGGTCGAACGCCGGGCACCCGCCGCCGATGCTGCTCGACACCTCCGGCGCCGCCACCGCCCTGGCGAGCACCCCCGACCTGCTGCTCGGGGTGCAGCCCGGCGCCGGGCGCAGCGAGCACGTCACGCCCCTCGCCGCGCCCGCCACGGTGCTGCTCTACACCGACGGGCTCGTGGAGCGGCGCGACGAAGCCATCACCGACGGGGTGGAGCGGCTCCGACGCGTGGTCGAGCAGGCGGCCGGCCTCGACCTCGAGGTGCTCTGCGACGAGGTGCTGCGCCGGATGCTGCCCGACCGGCCCGACGACGACGTGGCCCTCGTCGCCGTCCGGGTCCGGGCGTAACCGCACGAGCCGCCGCCGCACCCCTCGGTCGCCCCCATTGACGGCCGGGCGGGCCCTTCGTTACGCTCCCGCCAGCCACGGCATCGGGGGGTGCCGTGCCGTCGGACCCGGGGGGTGCCGCCGGCCGCTCAGGCGCCAGCCGAGCGCTCGGCACCCCACGGTTCGCGGAGCCCGCCGCGCCGGTGGCCGCCCCCGACGGCCGCTAGGGTCGGTGGCCGAGATGGTGGCGGTCGAGGTCGTGACCCTGGTGGCGGTGGCGCTGCTCGGGGTGCTGGTGGTGGGCCTGCTGCGCTCGAACGCGGAGCTGCACCGGGCGTTCCACAGCCTCGGCGTCGACCTCGGCACCGACACCCCGGCCGGCGACCGGGAGGCGTCGCGGGCCACGCCGATCTCCCTCACCCCCCGCCCGACCCCGGCCCGCCCCGACGCCGGTGACGTGCCCGACCTGGTCGGCACCACCCCGGGCGGTGACGGCGTGGGCCTCGCCGTCGGTGGCGCCCGCCACGACACGCTGATCGCATTCCTGACCACCGGGTGCAGCACCTGCAAGGCCTTCTGGCAGGTGATCGGCGCCGGACCGGCCGAGGTCCCCGGCGGCGCCCGGCTGGTCGTGGTCACCCGCGGCGCCGAGGCCGAGTCGCCGGCCGCGGTGGCCGCCCTGGCCGGGGCCACCCCGGTGGTGATGAGCACCGAGGCGTGGCAGCGCTACGACGTGCCGTACGCCCCCTACTTCGTCTACGTCTCCGGTCCCGGGTCGCGGGTGCTGGGCGAGGGGGCGGCGGCCACCTGGGACGCCATGACGACCCTGATCCGCGGCGCCCTGGCCGACTCCACACCCGCAACGAGCGCCCCCGGGGCCCCGGTGCCGGCGGTGCCGAAGGCAGCGGCCGACGCCGCCCGGGAGGCCCGCATCGACCGTGACCTGGCCGCCGCCGGCATCCTCCCCGGCGACCCGCGCCTGCACCCGCCCCGGCGGTCCGGCGCCGCCGGCCCCGTGGCCGAGGGGGCGGGGCGCGCCGCCCCGGCCGAGTTCGGGCCGCCCGCGCCGTGACCGTGCTGCCCGCCGCCGCGCTCGCCGTCGCCGTCGCCGTCGCCGCCGTCGCCGGCTGGCGCGCCACCTGGTCGCCCTGAGGCCTGTCGATGCTCGCGAGCATCAGCCCGCTCGGGGAGCGGGCCCGGCACAACCGGTGGTCGGTGACCGTGACGTGGTACGCGGCGGCGTCGACCGCGGCCGCGGGCGCCGTCGGGCTCGCCCTCGGCGGCGTCGGCGCGCTG
>DASTHS010000014.1:0-13211 GCA_035718085.1 Acidimicrobiales bacterium
GTGTCGACGTCGAGGCGGTGGTGGGGGGCCGACACCGTGGCGCCCACCGTGCGCGACCCGGCCTTGAGCAGGTACGACCGGCCCGGCAGCAGCGGCCGCTCGTCCATCCACACCACATCGGCCACGAACCGGTCGGCCACCTCGGGCGGGTCGGCGGCGGCGGCGAGCACGTCGCCGCGCGACACGTCGACCTCGTCGGCGAGGGTGAGGGTCACCGACTGGCCGGCCACCGCCACGTCGAGGTCGCCGTCGAGGGTGACGATGCGGGCGACGGTGCTGACCTGACCCCCCGGCAGCACCCGCACCTGGTCGCAGAGGCGCACGCCCCCGCTGACGAGCTGGCCGGCGAACCCGCGGAAATCGGGGTGGGGCCGGTTGACCCACTGCACGGGCATGCGCAGCGGACCGTCGGCGCCCGACCCGCCCCCGCCGGACGCGACGGGCACCGACTCGAGCCACTGCAGCAACGTGGGGCCGCCGCACCACGGCATCGACGGGCTCGGGTCGACCACGTTGTCGCCCCGCAGGGCCGACATGGGCACCACCGTCACGTCGCGGATGCCGACCCGGGCGGCGAAGGCCTCGAAGTCGGCGGCGATCTCACCGCACACGTCGGCCGACCAGTCGACGGCGTCCATCTTGTTGACGGCCAGCGCCACGGTGGTGATGCCGAGCAGCCCGACGAGGGTGGCGTGCCGGCGCGTCTGGGTCGTGAGACCCTTCCGGGCGTCGACGAGCAGCACCGCCGCGTCGGCGGTCGATGCACCGGTCACCATGTTGCGGGTGTACTGCTCGTGGCCGGGGGTGTCGGCGACGATGAACTTGCGGCGGTCGGTGGTGAAGAACCGGTAGGCGACGTCGATGGTGATGCCCTGCTCACGTTCCGCGGCCAGGCCGTCGACCAGCAGCGCCAGGTCGAGCTCGCCGCCCTGCGTGCCGGCCACCTTCGACTCGGCCTCGAGCGCGGCCAGCTGGTCGTCGAAGATCAGCTTCGACTCGTAGAGCAGCCGGCCGATCAGGGTCGACTTGCCGTCGTCGACGCTGCCGCAGGTGATGAAGCGAAGCAGGTCTTTGCGCTGGTGCGCTTCGAGGTAGGCGACGATGTCGTTCTCGAGCAGTGACATCAGAAGTAGCCCTCCTGCTTCTTGCGTTCCATCGAACCGCTGGCGTCGTGGTCGATGACCCGCCCCTGGCGCTCGGAGGTGGTCGTGAGCAGCATCTCCTGGATCACTGCGTGGAGGGTGTCGGCCTCCGACTCGACGGCCCCGGTCAGCGGGTAGCAGCCAAGGGTGCGGAAGCGCACCTTGCGCATCTCGGGGACCTCCCCGGGAGCGAGGGGCATGCGGTCGTCGTCGACCATGATCAAGGTGCCGTCGCGCTCGACGACGGGGCGCTCCGCCGCCAGGTACAGCGGCACGACCTCGATCGCCTCGGCGACGATGTACTGCCACACGTCGAGCTCGGTCCAGTTCGACAGCGGGAACACCCGGATGCTCTCGCCGGGGGCCTTGCGGGCGTTGTAGAGCCGCCACAGCTCGGGGCGCTGGCGCTTCGGCTCCCACTGGTGGGCTGCGGTGCGCACCGAGAACACCCGCTCCTTGGCACGGGACTTCTCCTCGTCGCGTCGTGCCCCGCCGAAGGCCACGTCGAAGCGGTGGGCGTCGAGCGCCTGCTTGAGGCCCTGGGTCTTCCACATGTCGGTGTGCACCGACGAACCGTGGTCGAACGGGTTGATGCCGAGCGCCACGCACTCGGGGTTCCGGTGCACCAGCAGCTCGATGCCGGCCTCCGCTGCCACCCGGTCGCGGAAGGCGTACATGTCACGGAACTTCCAGGTGGTGTCGACGTGGAGCAGGGGGAAGGGCGGAGGCGCGGGGAAGAACGCCTTGCGCGCCAGGTGCAGCATGACGGCGCTGTCCTTGCCGACCGAGTAGAGCATCACCGGGCGCTCGGCTTCGGCGGTGGCCTCGCGCAGGATGGCGATGCTCTCGGCCTCGAGGCGCTGCAGGTGCGTGAGCGCCGGTGCGGTGGCGCTCACCGCAGCGCCCCGACGGCGGCGATGGTGGCGGCGGCCAGCTCCGGGCGGCACACCAGCAGGTCGGGCATCCAGGGGTCCTCCTGGTCGTAGACGAGGGTTGCGCCGTCGAGGCGGCTCACGTGGAGCCCGGCAGCGGCGGCGACGGCGACGGGTGCGGCGGTGTCCCATTCGTGCATCCCGCCGTCGTGGACGTAGGCGTCGGCCTCGCCGAGCACCACGGCCATGGCCTTGGCGCCAGCCGAGCCCATCTCCACGACGTCGGCGCCGAGGGCGCGTGCCAGGTCGGGCACCCAGGCCGGCGCCCGGCTTCGGCTGACGACCAGCCGGGGTCGGGCGCCGGGGCCGGCCGACGGGGCTGGCGGCTGCGGGGGCGCCGCCGTCGAACACACCAGGCCCCGTGCCGGGAGGGCCACCGCGCCGCAGACCGCCGCGCCACGCACCGCAAGTGCGACGTGCACCGCCCAGTCACCGCGCCCTTCCCGGTATTCGCGGGTGCCGTCGAGTGGGTCGACGATCCAGGTGCGTGCCCCGCTGCGGCGGGCGGGGCCGCCCTCCTCGGAGAGCAGCCCGTCGTCGGGGCGGGCCGCGGTCAGGGCGTCGGCCAGCAGCTCGTGGCTGCGCCGGTCGCCCTCGTCGCCCAGGGCGCTGCCTGGCCGGGCGCCGACGCGGACCTCCATCAGCAGCGCGCCGGCCTGCTCCGCCAGCGCGGCGGCCAGGGCATGGTCGTCGGCGGTTGGGTCGTCGGCGGTTGGGTCGGCGGCCGGGCTCACCGGCTGAACCGTCGGGGGGCGAAGTAGCTCGGCTGGGTGTCGGGCGCGCCGCGCCGTGAGGTCCAGCGCCACTGCACGGAGATCCGAGGGGCGACGGGCGTGCGCAACTGCGGCACGGTGTGCAGCCAGTCGGCCTGGCAGCGGCCGCCCATCACCAACAGGTCGCCGGCGCGCGGGCACAGCTCGACGGCGTCGGCCAGGTCGTCGTCGTCGTCGGGGGGACGGCGCGCGGTGGTGCGGGGCCGGAGTCGCCATGGCCGGGCGGCGCCGAGGGTGAGCACGGCGATGACCGTGTCGTCGAGCCAGCGCATCTCGCGGTCGCGGTGCCAGGCCACGCCGTCGCGCTCGTGACGGTAGAGGGCCAGCGCGTGGCGGTGCTCGAAGTCGACGGCGTAGCGGTCCTCCAACCAGGCCCCGGCCTCGACCAGGGCGGGGTGGCGAGCGTCCCCTTCGGCCCATGCACCCAGGCGCGGCTCGTCGATCCACCGCTCGTAGCGCCAGACGCGGCCCTGCTGCCAGGTGGTGGCCTCGCCCAGTCGGTCGTGCAGGGCCGCCGGTGACGGCAGGAACCCGGGCACCACGTCGACCCAACTGGTGGCGTCGAGCGCGTAGCGCGTGACCTGGGCACTCGGCATGGCCGTGAAACCCTACCTTGTCGGTCACCAATTGCGACAGTGGGCCGAGGCGGCCACCAGAGCGGCGCGCGGGACGCCGCAGCGGGAGGCTGCGGCGTCCGGCGCGACCCGGCCCGGGCGCCCCGTCACTCGACCGGACCGAGCTGGATTGCCCGCCGCGGACGGAATCGACCGCGTTGGGCAAGTGGTGCAGTACCCCCTCCCCGCCGGCGGGCAAACGCACCCTGTGCTCACTTCCGCGAGCACTCCGGCGGGCAGTGAGGTACAAAGGGTCGGTGCGCACAGCAGGCGACGAGCCCGGCGACGTGGAAGGCGCCCCCGGGGCGCCCAGGCTGGCCCGAGGCGAGCTGAGCCCCGCGCAGCGGGGTGACTCGCTGCACCGGATGGCCACCGAGCAGTTCGACGTGCTCGTCGTCGGGGGCGGTGTGGTCGGTGCCGGCTGCGCCCTCGACGCGGTCAGCCGGGGGCTCACCGTGGCGCTGGTCGAGGCGCGCGACTGGGCGTCGGGCACCTCCAGCCGTTCCTCCAAGCTCATCCACGGCGGCCTGCGCTACCTCGAGATGCTCGACTTCGGTCTCGTGCGGGAGGCGCTGATCGAGCGCGGTCTCATGCTGCAGCGCCTGGCGCCGCACCTGGTGCGCCCGGTGCGCTTCATGTACCCGCTGACCCGGCACTGGGAGCGGCCCTACGTGGGCGCCGGCCTGGCCCTCTACGACACGCTGAACGCCGGGGCGGGCTGGGGCCGAGGCCTGCCACACCACCGTCACCTCTCCAAGCGGCGGGCGCTTCGCGAGTTCCCCTCCCTGCGCGACGACGCCCTGGTCGGCGCCGTCGAGTACTGGGACGCACAGGTCGACGACGCCCGGCACACGATGCTCCTGGTGCGCACGGCAGCCGCCTACGGGGCCCGGGTCGCCAACCGGGCCCAGGTGACGGAGATGGTGAAGGAAGGCGGTCGGGTGGTGGGGGCCGTTGTGCGCGACCTCGAGTCGGGCGGTGACCTGGCCGTGCGGGCCCGGCAGGTGATCAACGCGACCGGGGTCTGGACCGACGAGACGCAGGCCCTCGCCGGCGAGCGGGGCCGCATCCACGTGCGGGCGGCCAAGGGCGTGCACCTCGTCGTGCCGCGTGACCGCATCCGCGGCGAGTCGGGCCTGATCCTGCGTACCGAGAAGAGCGTGCTGTTCGTCATCCCGTGGGGGCGGCACTGGATCATCGGCACCACCGACACCGACTGGCACCTCGACCTGGCCCACCCCGCGGCCAGCGCAGCCGACATCGACTACGTGCTCGGCCACGTCAACCGGGTCCTGCGCATCGGCCTGACCCCCGAAGACATCGAGGGCGTCTACGCCGGTCTCCGCCCGCTCCTCTCGGGCGAGCCCGCCCCCGACGGCGACGCCCAGGCCACCTCCAAGCTGTCGCGCGAGCACATGGTCGCCACCCAGGTGCCCGGCCTGGTGGTCGTGGCCGGCGGCAAGTACACGACCTACCGGGTCATGGCCGCCGACGCAGTCGACGCCGCCGTCCACGGCCTCAACCGGCAGGTGCCGCCGTCCTGCACCGACCGGCTGCCGCTGCTCGGCGCCGAGGGGTATCCGGCGCTGGTCAACAACCTCGAGCACCTGGCTTCGTCGTCGGGCCTGCACAGCGAGCGGGTGGTGCACCTCCTGCACCGCTACGGCTCGCTCAGCGTCGACCTGCTCGAGATGATCGCGGAGCGGCCCGAGCTTGCCGAGCCGTTGCCGGGCGCCGACGACTACCTGACCGCCGAAGTGGTCTACGCCGTCTGCGCAGAGGGCGCCCGCCACCTGCCCGACGTGCTCGTTCGTCGCACCCGCATCAGCTTCGAGGGGACCGACCGGGGGGTGTCGACCGCCCGCCGCGCCGCCGCCCTGATGGCGCCGCTGCTCGGATGGGACGACGACCGGGCCGCCAGGGAGGTCGAGCTCTACGTGGGCCGGGTCGAAGCCGAGCTCCGGGCGGAGAAAGCCGCCGACGACCAGGCCGCCGAGGCGACCCGCCTCGGGGCGCCCGAGGTGGTGCCGACCGTCACGCTGGCCGGCTCGTAGGGCGACGCGCTCCCGGCCCCGCCCGGGGCGGGCCGCCGGCGGCTGGGACGGGCGGCACGAGCGGGGGGTAAGGAGTGCGCATGCTGGGGCTCCCCGACGGCGTCGAGGCCTGCCTGTTCGACATGGACGGCGTGCTGACCAAGACGGCGGCGGTGCACGCCGCCGCCTGGAAGCAGACCTTCGACGAGGTGCTCCGAGCCCGCGCCCGGAGCGACGGCTCGGCGTTCACGCCTTTCGACGACCACGACGACTACGACGAGTACGTCGACGGGCGCACCCGGGCCGACGGGGTGCGCACGTTCCTGGCGTCGCGGGGGATCACCCTGCCCGAGGGGTCACCCGACGACGCCCCCGACGCCGACACCGTCTTCGGTGTGGGCAACCGCAAGAACCAGCTCCTGGTCGACAAGATCCGCACCGACGGCGTCGAGGCCTACGAAGGCTCGGTGCGCTACCTGCGGGCTGCAGAGGCGGCGGGCCTCCGCCGGGCCTGCGTCTCGGCCAGCGCCAACGCCGCCGACGTGCTCGAGGCGGCCGGCCTGTCGGGCTTCATCGAGGTGCGCGTCGACGGAGTGGTCGTCGCCGAGGCGGGCCTGCGTGGCAAGCCGGCCCCCGACACCTTCGTCGAGGCCGCCCGTCGTCTCGGGGTCGACCCGTCGGCGGCCGCGGTGTTCGAAGACGCCCTCGCTGGGGTCGAGGCGGGAGCCGCCGGGGGGTTCGCCGCGGTGGTCGGCGTCGACCGCGTCGGCCAGGCCGACGCGCTGCGCCGGCACGGGGCGTCGGTCGTGGTGCGCGACCTCGCCGAGCTGCTCGGCGACGGCCGCTGAGGTGGCGACCTCCAGCGCCGGCGACGGCGGAGTGCTGCGCTGCACCCTCGAGGAGTGGGCCCTCGTCGAGCACGGCCTCGACCTCGACCGGCTGGCCCAGACCGAGTCGCTCTTCGCCCTCTCCAACGGGCACGTCGGCGTGCGGGGGGACCTCGACGAGGGCGAGCCGCACGCCCTGCCCGGCACCTACCTGAACGGCTTCTACGAGCAGCGGCCGCTCCCGTACGCAGAAGCCGGCTACGGCTACCCCGAAGATGGGCAGTCGGTCGTCAACGTGGTGAACGCCAAGCCGATCCGCCTGCTCGTCGACGACGAACCGTTCGACCTGCGCTACGGGCGCACCGAGTTCCACCAGCGCCGTCTCGACCTGCGAGCCGGGGTGTTGCAGCGCGAGACGGTGTGGCACTCGCCGGGCCGTGACCGGGTGCGGGTGCGCTCCACCCGGCTGGTGTCGATGGCACAGCGCTCGGTGCTGGCCACGGAGTGGGTCGTCGAGGTGCTCGACGAGCCGGCCCGGGTGGTCGTGCAGTCGGAGCTGGTGGCCAACGAGGAGGTGCCGCCCCCGTCGAACGACCCCCGGGTGGCCGCCGCCCTGCAGGACCCGCTGGCGGTGATCGCCAACGAGGCCGCCGACGATGCGCTGTTCATGATGGCGGAGACCCGCCGGTCGGCCCTGCGGATGGCGGTCATGTGCTGGCACCACGTCGAGGGCCCCGACGACCTGGAGCACCACAGCGACAGCCACGGCCAGGTCGGCCGCACCACCGTCATCACCACCCTGCGCCCGGGCGAGCAGCTCCGGTTGGTCAAGCTGGCGGCGTACGGCTGGTCGGAGCACCGCTCGCTGCCGGCGCTGCGCGACCAGGTGGCCGCTGCGTTGGCCGCTGCCCGTCACACCGGGTGGGACGGCCTCCTCCGCGAGCAGCGGGCGTTCCTCGACCGGTTCTGGGCGGGGGCCGACGTCGGCATCGACGGCGACGACGAGCTGCAGCACGCCGTGAGGTTCGCGCTGTTCCACACGTTGCAGTCCGGCGTCCGGAGCGAAGGCCGGGGCATCCCCGCGAAGGGCCTGACCGGGCCCGGCTACGACGGCCACAAGTTCTGGGACACCGAGGCCTACGTGCTGCCGGTGCTCACCTACACGATGCCGACCGCAGCCGCCGACGCCCTGGCGTGGCGTCACCGCATCCTGCCCGCCGCGCGCGCCCGGGCCGCGCTGCTCGGCCTGCAGGGCGCCGCGATGCCCTGGCGCACCATCGCCGGCGAAGAGTGCTCGGCGTACTGGCCGGCCGGCACGGCGGCGTTCCACGTCAACGCGGCCGTCGCCCTCGCCGTCGAGCGCTACGTGGCCGCCACCGGCGACACGGGGTGGGGGCAGGCGTTCGGCCTCGACCTGCTCGTCGACAGCGCCCGGATGTGGGTGTCGCTCGGCTCGTTCGACGCCCACGGCGGCTTCCGCATCGACGGGGTCACCGGGCCCGACGAGTACACCGCCGTCGCCGACAACAACGTCTACACCAACCTCACCGCCCGACGGAGCCTGCGGGCGGCGGCCGCGGCCGCCGACGTCGACCGCACCGTCCGGCCCGACGTCACCGACGACGAGATCGCCACCTGGCGTCGCGCCGCCGACGCCGTGGTGGTGCCCTTCGACGAGCGCCTCGGGGTGCACCCGCAGTCGGAGCGCTTCACCGACCACGCCCTGTTCGACTTCGCCGCCACCGGCCCGGCCCAGTACCCCCTGCTGCTCCACGTCCCCTACTACGAGCTCTACCGCAAGCAGGTGTGCAAGCAGGCCGACCTCGTCATGGCGCTGTACGTGTGCGGCGACGAGTTCAGCGCCGAGGAGAAGGCCGCCGACTTCGCCTACTACGAGGGCATCACCGTGCGCGACTCGTCGCTGTCGGCGGCGATCCAGGGCATCGTCGCCGCCGAGACCGGCCACCTCGACCTCGCCTACCGGTACCTGCTCGAGGCCGCGCTGATGGACGTCGACGACCTCGAGCGCAACACCCGCGACGGCCTGCACATCGCCTCGCTGGCGGGCGCCTGGCTGATGGTCGTCGCCGGCTTCGGCGGCATGCGCGACCACGGTGGCCAGCTGAGCTTCCGGCCACGCCTGCCCGAGCAGCTGCGACGGGTGCGGTTCGCGCTCCGCTGGCGGCGGAGCCGCCTCCTGGTCGACGTCGACCACCAGACCGTGACCTACCAGGCCGACGGCCCCGATCCGGTCACGCTCTCGTCGTGGGGGGCGCAGGTCACCGTGCACCACGGCCAGCACGTGCGCCTCGACCTGCCGGCGCCGCCGCCGGCGCCGCCGCCGGCGCCCGAGGTGCCCGGCCGTCGGCCGACGCGGCCAGGCACCTGAACGGGCGACCGGCCGGACGGCCGGGCGAGCACCCGGCGCCGGGGTCGAGGCGCCGCTCGTCGCTGGCCATCGCCCGGAGTGGCGGCTACTGCTCGAAGTGCTCCACGGTGGTCGCCGGCCGCTCGGCGGCGGCGTCGGGATCGAGGCCGGCATGGCGCCGGGCGCGCCGCTGGCGCAGCAGGTCCCAGAGCTGGTCGAGTTGCACTTCCACCGCTGACAGGCGCGCCCGGTCGTCGTCGCTGAGGCCCTCCTCCGAGGCGTGGCCGCGCTCGAGGCGGTGCTCCTCGGCGACGAGCGCGTCGATGTGCTGCACGATCTCGAGATCTTCCACGAGCGGATCCATACCCGACGCGGCCTCCTGCGGTCGCCTATCATTGCCTTCCCCCCTCGTGACGGTCCGTCTCGTTGTGTCGCACCGGCGCTGCCGGGAAGCACACCGTGCAGCCCGCCGCCCGTAGCGCGCAGCATGGACGCTGCTGCGGTGACCTTCGTCACCGTGCCGGGGGAGCGGAACAAAGACCAGCGCCAACCGGTTGGATCGAGATGCGATGAACAGCTCCAGCGACACACGACGGGCGGCACGGACCGCTGCGGGGCCCGGGGCGGCCCCCGACCTCCTCGGGCTCTACCTCGACGAGGCGGGCAGCTTCCCGTTGCTCACCAAGGCCGACGAGATGGAGCTCGGCCAGATCATCCAAGAGGGGCAGGCCGCCTCGGAGCGGCTGGGCTCCGATGGGGCCCTCACCCCGAAGCAACGCCGTGACCTGCGCCGCCAGGTCACCAAGGCGGACGCGGCCACGACGCGCTTCATCAACGCCAACCTGCGGCTCGTCGTCTCGGTCGCCCGGAAGTACCAGTGGTCGGGGCTGCCCCTCGGAGATCTCATCCAGGAGGGCAACCTCGGGCTGATCCACGCCGTCGAGAAGTTCGACTGGCGCAAGGGCTTCAAGTTCTCCACCTACGCCACGTGGTGGATCCGCCAGTCCATCGGGCGTGCCATCGAGAACACCGCCCACACGGTGCGGGTGCCCGCCCACGTGGGCGACGAGATCCGTCGGGCCCGGCGCATGCAGTCGGAGATCGAGGCCCGAGAGGGCCGGCCCGCGACCCTGGCCGAGACGGCCGAGGCGCTGGGCATGACCGAGGCCCAGCTCGCCGAGCTGTACCGGTACGACTCCGACCCCATGAGCCTCGATGTGGCCGTGGGCGAAGACGGTGACACGAGCCTCGGCGACCTGGTCGTCAACCACTCCGCGGAGTCGCCGTTCGAGGCCGTCGCCGGCTCCCTGCTCCACGGGCAGGTCGAGGGCTTCCTCGACGCCCTCGGCGACGACGAGCGCAAGGTGCTGTGGCTGCGCTACGGCCTCGACCGGGGCGAGCCGCGCACCCAGGGCGAGGTCGGCGCCAGCCTGGGCCTCTCCGCCGAGCGGGTGCGCCGGATCGAGCGCGACGCCATCGGCAAGCTGCGCCGCCAGCTCGTGGGCAGCGACGCCCACGACCTCCTGGCCAGCTGACCCGGCTCGGCCGGCGGGGACCGGGGGCCGGGGCGGCGTCGGTAGCCTCGCCGCCGTGACCGCCCCCCGCCTGCGGCTGGCCCCCTCGCCGACCGGCTACTTCCACATCGGCACCGCCCGCACCGCGCTGTTCAACTGGATCTACGCACGCCAGACGGGCGGCACGTTCGTGCTGCGCATCGAGGACACCGACCGGGCCCGCAACCGTGACGAGCACGTGGCGGGCATCGAGGCCGCCATGCGCTGGCTCGGCCTCGACTGGGACGACGGCCCCTACTTCCAGAGCACGCGAGGCGCGTTGTACAGCGCCGCCGTCGACCGCCTGCTCGCCGACGGTGCCGCCTACGCCTGCGACTGCACCCCCGAGGCGGTGGGCGAGCGGCAGCGGGCGCGCGGCGACAAGACCCCCGGCTACGACGGGTTCTGCCGCGACCGCCACCTCGAGGCAGGGCCGGGCCGCATCGTGCGGCTGCGCACCCCCGACGAGGGGGTGAGCAGCTACGACGACCTGGTGTACGGCACGCTCACGATGCCATTCGCCGACCTGCGCGACTTCGCCATCCGCAAGTCGAACGGCGACGCCCTCTTCGACCTCGCCAACGTCGTCGACGACGCCGACATGGCCATCACCCACGTGGTGCGCGGCCAGGACCACAAGGACAACACCCACCGCCACCTGCTGCTGTGGGACCGACTCGGCTTCGGGCCCCGACCGACCTACGCCCACCTGCCGCTGATCAACAACTCGCAGGGAAAGAAGCTCTCGAAGCGGCGTGACAAGGTGGCCGTCGAGGACTACCGCGACGAGGGCTACCTGCCCGAGGCCGTGCGGAACTACCTGCTGCTGCTCGGCTGGGCGCCCGGCGACGACCGGGAGCTGCTCAGCGTCGAGGAGATGGTCGCCGAGTTCAGCTTCGCCGCCGTCAAGCGGGCCCCCGCCCAGTTCGACGAGCGCAAGATGCAATCGGTGAACGCCGACTACCTGCGGGCGTTGCCGGTCGACGAGCTGGTCGAGCGGGCCCAGGGGTGGCTGCGGTCACGGTGGGCCCCCGTGGCCGGCCTGGTGCAGGAGCGCAGCCGCACCCTCTCGGAGGTCTTCCACCTCACCGACTACCTGTACCTGCCCGAGCCGGTGCTCGATGCAGCCCGTTGGCAGAAGGAGGTGGCTGGTCAGCCCGCGTTCGCCGCCCTCCTCGACGGCCTGATCGAACGGTTCTCGGAGCCCGAGCTCGAGTGGACGGCCGCGGTGCTCGCCGACGCCACGGCCGCCAACGGCGCCGCTCTCGGCGTCGCCAAGCCCGCCCAGGCCTCGATGCCCCTGCGGTTGGCGGTCACCGGGAAGGCGGTCGGCATCCCCGTCTACGACGCCCTGGTCGCCCTCGGCCGCGACCGGACGCTCGGTCGCCTCCGCTCCGCCCGCGCCCGGCTGGGGTGAGCGCCCCGGCCGGCCGTCGGCTGCGCCGGGCGCTGGCCGCCCTCGCCTCGCTGGCCGTGGTCGTCGTCGCCTACCTCGGCGTGACCACCGCCCAGGTGCTCGACGCCGCCGGCTTGCACCAGGACGGCCGGGCGGGAGCCATCGTCGTGCTCGGCTCAGCGCAGTACGACGGGCGGCCGTCGCCCGACCTGCTGGCCAGGCTCCGTCACGCCCTCGACCTGTGGCGTCGGAGGGTGGCCCCCCGCATGGTGGTCACCGGGGGGCGCGAGCCCGGCGACGACTACACCGAGGCGGAGGTCAGCGCCGACTGGCTGGCCGGGCAGGGGGTGCCCCAGGCCTCGATCCTCCGGGAGGTGGGAGGGCGCGACACCTACCAGTCCCTCGACGCCACCGCCGCGTTCCTGCGGGCCCGGTCGATCACGTCGGTGGTGCTGGTGAGCGACGCCTTCCACGACGCGCGCATCTCCAGGCTGGCGGCCTCGTTCGGTCTGCACGCCGGCGTGTCGCCCGCGCCGGGCTCGCCGATCCAGGGATCCGCCGCCGTGAGCTTCTACGCCAAGGAGGTCGCAGAGGTGGCGACCGCCCGGGTCATCGGCTGGCGACGCCTCAACGACCTCGACGAGGCCCTGGGCATCGCCGGCACCTGAGGCCACGCCGCGGCACCCGGCGGTGGTCGCCAGGCGGCCGCCCCCGCACCCGCTACAGTGACTTCGCCCTTCGGGGGTGGTGTAATCGGCAACACATCAGGTTCTGGCCCTGACATTGGGGGTTCGAGTCCTCCCCCCCGAGCAGCACTCCGGCGACGGGCCCGCAGGTCACCGGCCTGCGGGCCCGGCCGGAGCCCGCACGCGCCGCACCGGTCGCGGGCCCGCGGGCGGGAGGGCCCGGCTGCGTCAGCACGGCAGGGCAGTGGGTGCACCCAGCAGGGCCCCCGCCGGCCGCTAGGTTCGCGGCCCCGATGCCCGGCTCACCCACCCGCCCCCGCCCTCGGTCGACCGCCGGCGCCGGGCGCCCGCTGGCGGTGGCCACGATGGCCCTGGCGATCGCCGGGTGCGGCGCCAGCGCCACGCACACGGCGTCGGGGTCCCCGGCCACGCCGGCCGGCAGCGCCGGCCACGCCAACGGAGGTCACGTCAGCACGCCCACGACGACGGCGCCGACGACCCTGACCGGCGCCGACGTGGCCTGGACCCTGCCGGCCGGCGCCAGCCGGATGGCGGTGGTCGTGCACGGCGGCACCGTCGACCTGCTCGGCGGCTTGGCGACCGGGGACGTGTCGACGACGCGCGTCGTGCGCCTCGACACCGCCGCCGCGACGGCCACGACGGCCGGCAGCCTCGTCACCGCGGTGCACGACACCGCAGGCGGCCCCGACGGCAGCGCCGACCTGGTGCTCGGCGGGGGCGCCGCCACCGAGCGCAGCGACGTGCAGCTGTTCGAGCACGGCACGACGGCCAGCAACGCGACCACGGTCGCCCACCTGCCGGCGCCCCGCAGCGACGCGGGCGCCGTGACCCTCGGGGCGACCACCTACCTGCTCGGCGGGTTCGGG
>DASTHS010000015.1:0-17922 GCA_035718085.1 Acidimicrobiales bacterium
GAGGCGGGCACCGGGCCGCCGGTAGGGTGCCCGGCCGTGCACCTGCGCCTCGGTGACCGCCGCGTCGACATCACCACCCGGGCGCTGGTCATGGGCATCCTCAACCGCACGCCCGACTCGTTCTACGACAAGGGCGCCTACTGGGACCTCGACGGCTTCTGGGCCAAGGCCGAGCGCCTCGTCGCCGACGGTGCCGACCTGCTCGACGTGGGCGGGGTCAAGGCCGGCCCCGGCCCGGAGGTCACCGAGGCCGAGGAGCTCGACCGGGTGGTGCCGGCCATCGAGGGCCTGAAGGCCCGCTTCGACGTGCCCATCTCGGTCGACACCTGGCGGGCGGGCGTGGCCGTCGCCGCGTTCGGGGCCGGTGCGGTGGTCGGCAACGACATCAGCGGCTTCGCCGACCCCGGCTACCTGCCGGCGGCGGCGGCGGCGGGGGCGACGGTGGTGGCCACCCACATCCGGGTCGCCCCCCGGGTGGCCGACCCCGATCCCCACTACGACGACGTGGTCGCCGACGTCGCCCACTTCCTGGTCGACCGCGCGGCGCGCGCCAGGGCGGCCGGTCTCGGCGACGAGCAGATCGTGCTCGACGCCGGCCTCGACCTCGGCAAGACCGCCGCGCAGTCCCTCGAGCTGCTGCGGGCCACCGACCGCCTCGCCGACCTGGGCTGGCCGCTGCTGCTGTCGGCGTCGAACAAGACCTTCCTCGGCGTGCTGTTCGACCTGCCGGTCGGCGAGCGGGCCGAACCCACCCTCGCCGCCCACGCCCTCGGGGTCGCGCTCGGTGCCCGCATCCTCCGGGCTCACGACGTGCGGGCCGCCCGGCGGGTGTGCGCCACCATGGCGGCCCTGCTGGAGGCCTGGTGACCGCCACGGCCGGCCGGGCGGCGTGGCTGGTCGAGGGCGACGACCCCACCCTGGTCTCCGAGGCGGTGCGCGGGGTGGTCGACGAACTGCTCGGTGACGGCGACCGGGCGATGGTCGTCGAAGACCACCGGGGCGACGAGGTCGACCTGGCGGCGGTGGCCGACGCGTGCCGCACCCCGCCGTTCCTCACCGACCGGCGCATCGTCGTGGTGCGCGACGTCGGCCGCTGGAACACCGAGGAGGTGGCCCCACTGCTCGACTACCTCGACGCGCCGCTCGACACCACCGCCCTGGTGCTGGCCGGAGGGGGCGGCACGGTGGCGCCGAAGCTGAAGGCGGCGGTGAAGGCCACCGGCCACCTGATCGGCACCACCGTCACCGGCCGCGACGCCAAGGCGTGGGTGCGCGACCGGGTGCGGTCGTCGCCCGTGCAGCTCGACGGCGCCGCCCTCGACCTCGTCGGGGCGCACCTGGGCGACGACGTCAGCCGGCTCGGCTCGCTGCTCGAGGTGCTCACCGCCGCCTTCGGCGAGGGCGCCCGCCTCGGTCCCGACCACATCTTCCCCTACCTGGGAGAGCAGGGGGCGGTGGCCCCCTGGGACTTCACCGACGCCGTCGACGCCGGCCAGACCGCCGTCGCCCTCGAGCAGCTGCACCGCATGCTCGGGGCCGGGGAGCGCCACCCGCTGGTGGTGCTGGCCACCCTGGCCCGCCACGTCGGGTCGATGCTGCGCATCGACGCCGACGACATCACCTCCGAGGCGGCCGCGGCGGCGGCCATGGGCATCGCCAAGGGCCGGTCCACCTACCCGGCCAAGAAGGCCCTGCTGGCCGCCCGCCGCTACGGGGCGGCCGGCGTCGCCGAGGCCACCGGCCTGGTGGCCGACGCCGAGGTCGACATCAAGGGAGGCCGCGACTGGCCGGCGGAGCTGGTGCTCGAGGTGCTCGTCGCCCGGCTCTGCCGGCTGGCGCGCGCCGGGGCGGGCAGCCGGCGATGAGCCTCGACGCCGTCGACTACGCCATCGCCGGGGTGGCCTCGCTCGCCGCCGGGGCCATCAACGGGATCGCCGGGGGCGGCACGCTCATCTCGTTCCCGGCGCTCATCGCCATCGGCGTTCCCGCCCTCTCGTCGAACGTCACCAACACCGTGGCCCTCAGCCCCGGCTACCTGTCGGGCACGTGGGCGGCACGCGACGACCTGGCCCCCCAGCGGGCCCGGGCCCGGCGCCTGGCGCCGTTCTCGATCGTCGGCGGCCTGCTCGGCGCCCTGCTGTTGCAGGTGACGCCCGAGAAGACGTTCCGGGCGGCGGTGCCGTGGCTGGTGCTCGCCGCGTGCGGGCTGCTGCTGGCCCAGGACCCGGTGCGGGCCTGGGTGGTCCGGCGGGCCGCGGCGCGAGCCGAGGCCCGGGCCGCCGCCGGCGGGGCCGCCGCCGGCCCGGTCGAGGAGGCGCCGGCCGGCCCGGCGCTGTGCGCCGCCGTGCTGGTCGCCGCCGTCTACGGCGGGTTCTTCGGGGCCGGTCTCGGCATCATGCTGCTGGCCGTGCTCGGCGTGCTCTGCGCCGACAGCCTCACCCGCCTCAACGCCGTCAAGCAGCTGGTGTCGTTCCTCGTCAACGTGGTGGCCGCCATCTTCTTCGCCGCCACCGGCCACGTGCGCTGGGAGCTGGTGCCGGTCATGGCCGTGGCCGCACTCGTCGGGGGGGCGGTCGGCTCGCGCCTGGCCCAGCGGGTCAACGCCACCTGGCTGCGGCGGGTGGTGGTGGTCTTCGGGCTGGCCGTGGCGGTGCAGCTCTTCGTCAGCGGCTGATGGCCTCCCCGCCCGACGACCTGGCCGCCGAGCAGGCCCACCTCGACCGGGCCCACGCCGAGCTGGCACGCATGCGCGCCCGGGCCGAACGGCTGCTCGAGACCATGGCCGGCGCCGACCCCGACCTCGAGTGGGCGCTGGCCCGCCGGGTGCGGGCGCTGGCCGACAGCCCCCGGGCGCTGTGCTTCGGGCGGATCGACACCGCCGACGGCGAGAGCTTCCACATCGGTCGCCGCCACGTGGAAGACGAGATGGCCGACCCCGTCGTCGTCGAGTGGCGCGCCCCGGTGGCCGTGCCGTTCTACCGGGCCGGCTGGGCCGACCCGATGGGCCTGGTGCGCCGCCGGCAGTTCGTCGTCGACGGTCGCACCCTGCTGTCGATCGGCGACGACGACTTCGGGGCCGGGCACGCTCCCGACCCCGACGACCCGCTGGCCGGGCGGCGCGGGGGTGCCGCCCTGCTCGTCGAGCTGGAACGGGCACGCAGCGGCGAGATGGTCGACATCGTCGCCACCATCCAGCCGGAGCAGGACGCGGTGATCCGGGCGCCGGCCGCCGGGATCCTGGCCGTGCAGGGCGGCCCGGGGTCGGGCAAGACCGCCGTCGGCCTGCACCGCGCCGCCTTCCTGCTCTACGGCGACGACGCCATGGCCCGGGCCAACGTGTTGGTGGTCGGCCCGAGCCGCACGTTCCTGCGCTACATCGGCCAGGTGCTGCCCTCGCTCGGTGAGTCGGCGGTCGTGCAGACCACGCTCACCGACCTGGTGCCCGAGGTCGGCCCGGCGCCGCCGGCGGAGGCCACCCCCGCCGCCGAGCGGGTGAAGGGCGACGGGCGCATGGCCGAGGTCCTGGCCCGGGCGTTGGCGGCCTGGCGGCGGCCATGCGACGACGACGTCGTCGTCGAGCTCGGCGTGCGTCGGCTCGTCGTGCCCGCCGCGGCCGCCGAGGAGGCGGCGTCGGCCATCGCCGCCCGGCGACTTCCCCACGCGGTCGGGCGCGACGTGCTGCGCGACCGGATGGTGGCGTTGGTCGCCGCCCGCTACGAGGAGGTGGCGGGGCCGCCGCCCGACGGCAGCGCCCTCGGTGCCCAGATCCGCCGGTCGGCGGGGCTGAAGGCCGCCCTCGACGCCCGCTGGCCGTCGGTGCCGCCGGAGCAGCTGGTCGCCGAGGTGCTGGCCAAGCCGGCCGTGCTGGCGGCCGCCGCCGACGGTGTGCTCAGCCCGGCCGAGCAGGCGACGCTCCGCCGACGCCGCGGCCGGGCGTGGAGCGTCGCCGACGGGCCGCTGCTCGACGAGGCCAAGGCCCTCGTCGCCGGCCAGGCCCGCACCTACGGCCATGCCATCGTCGACGAGGCGCAGGACCTGTCGCCCATGCAGCTGCGCATGCTGGCCCGCCGGGTGCCGTCGGGATCGATGACCCTGCTCGGCGACCTGGCCCAGTCGGTCGGGGTGTGGGGGCTGCGGTCGTGGGAGGCGGTGCGTGACCACCTGCCCGACGGCGACGGGCTGCGCGTCGTCGAGCTGCGGATCGGCTACCGCTCACCGGCGCAGGTGCTCGACCTCGCCGCCCGCCTCCTGCCCGAGGCGGCGCCCGACGTCACCCCCACCGTGGCGGTGCGGGCCGGGCGCAGCGACCCCACCCTCGTCACCGTCGACCGGGCCGACGCCCTCGGGGATCGGGTGGCCCACGAAGTGGCGCGCCTGGCCGGCCCCGAGGGATGGCCCACGGTGGCCGTGATCGCCCCGGCGGCCATGGCCGCCGGGCTCCTCGGCGCGCTCCGGGGCGCACCGGGCGTACCAGCCGTGGGCGACGCCGCCGTCGACGGGCTGCGCCACCCGGTGACGGTGGTGGCGGCGGAGGCGGCGAAGGGCCTCGAGTTCGACGCGGTGGTGGTCGTCGAGCCCGCCGCCGTGGTGGCGGAGCGGGCCGATCGGGCCGCCGGTCTCCGGCTGCTCTACGTGGCCCTGACCCGGCCGACCCAGCACCTGTCGGTGCTCCACGCCGACCCGCTGCCCGCCGGGCTGCAGGCGGCGGCCACCGCGCCGGGCGGTGGGGAAGGGGCCTAGGCCTCGGCGGCGGGGGCGCTCAGCGCGTTGATGCGCCGCATCAGGCGGCCCTTGCGGTTCGAGGCCTGGTTCTTGTGGATGATGCCCCGGGCGGCGGCCTTGTCGAGGCGCTTGACGGCGAGGCGGAGGTCGTCGACCGCGGTCTCCGCGCCCGACTCGGCGGAGGTCACCGCCGTCTTGATGCGGGTCTTGACCTCCGACTTGGCGGCCTTGTTGCGCAGGCGGCGGCGCTCGTTGGTGCGGTTGCGCTTGATCTGGCTCTTGATGTTGGCCACGGAAGTCCTACGTCTCGGCGATCGGAACCGGACGACACTACCAGCCGGGCGACCCGCCCCGGAACGCGGTGACGGCGTCGGCCAGCAGCCCGACGGCGGCGTCGACGGTGAGGACGGTGGTGTCGACCACCAGGTTGTAGAGCCTCGGGTCGGTCGGGTCGGCGTGGTAGAGGCGGCGCACGTAGAGGGTGCGGGCCCGGTCGGTGTCGGCCATCCGGCGCCGCGCCTCCTCGGCGTCGATGCCCTCGATCTGCACAGCCCGCCGCACGCGGCGATCGACAGGACCGTCGAGGCGCAGGTGCACGGTGGCCGGGCGGTCGGCGAGCACCACCGCCCCGGCCCGGCCGAGCAGCACCCCACCGTCGGCGCACAGCCGGCCGATGTCGGACTCGGCCTGGGCCCGCAGCTCCTCGTCGTGGTCGACGAGGCTGTCGGGCGGGGCGATGGCGTTGACCCCCACGGCCCGGGCCAGGTAGGTGAACAGCCGGCTGCCGGGGGTGGTGGCGGCCTCCTCGTCGCTCAGGTGCTCGGGCGTGGCCCGGCTCCCGGACTCGCTCGCCGTGCTGGCTGACACCATCCGGTCGAGCCACGGCACGCCCAGGCGCTCGGCCAGCCGGGGGGCGATGACGCTGCCGGCCGCCCCGTAGGACGCGGAGATGGTGACCACCAGGGGGGCCGACCCGCTGCCGGGGGCCGGGCGCAGCGCCGCCGCATCGACCTCGGACACCGGATGACCTCGCTCGCCGGGCCCGACGCAGGCCCTGTGGTGACCCCCAGCGTAGGGCGCGCGCCCCGCCGGTCGCCGGGACCCGCCGGCGCCGGTGGCGGGGGTGCGTGCGCCAGACTGGTGACCCCGTGGACCTCGCCCGCATCCGCAACCTGAGCATCGTGGCCCACGTCGACCACGGGAAGTCGACGCTCTCCGACCGCATCCTCGAGCTGACCGGGGCGGTCGACGCCCGCGACATGCGCGAGCAGTACCTCGACTCGATGGACATCGAGCGCGAGCGAGGGATCACCATCAAGGCCCAGAACGTGCGGGTGGGCTGGCGGGGCCACACCATCCACCTGATCGACACCCCGGGCCACGTCGACTTCGGCTACGAGGTGAGCCGGAGCCTGGCCGCCTGCGAGGGCGTGGTGCTGCTCATCGACGCCGCCCAGGGGATCGAGGCCCAGACCCTGGCCAACGCCTACCTGGCCCTCGAGAACGACCTCGAGATCGTCTGCGCCCTCAACAAGATCGACCTGCCCGCCGCCGACCCCGACCGTTACGCCGCGGAGATCGAGACGGTGCTCGGCATCCCGGCCGACCAGATCATCCGCATGTCGGCCAAGACGGGGGCCGGGGTCACCGACCTGCTCGACGCCATCGTCGACCGCATCCCGCCGCCGGTCGGCGACCCGGCCAAGCCGCTGCAGGGCCTGATCTTCGACAGCTACTTCGACCAGTACCGCGGCGTGGTCAGCGCCGTCCGGGTCGTCGAGGGGTCGCTGCGCACGGGGGAGCGCCTGCGGTTCATGCAGACCGGCCGCACCCACGACGTGGAGGAGATCGGCGTGCGCACGCCGCTCAACCACCCGGTGACCGAGCTGGGGCCCGGCGAGGTCGGCTACCTGATCGCCGGGATCAAGGATGTCAGCGAGGCCCGCTCCGGCGAGACGGTCACCGACGCGGCCAAGCCGGCCGCCGAGGCCCTCGCCGGCTACCGCGACCCCAAGCCGATGGTGTTCTGCGGGCTGTACCCCATCGAGGGCGACGACTTCAAGAACCTGCGGGACGCCCTCGAGAAGCTGCGCCTCAACGACGCATCGGTGACCTACGAGCCCGAGACGTCGGGTGCCCTCGGGTTCGGGTTCCGCTGCGGCTTCCTCGGCCTGCTGCACATGGAGATCGTGCGGGAGCGCCTCGAGCGGGAGTTCGACCTGTCGCTCATCGCCACCGCCCCGTCGGTCGAGTACCGCGCCCACCTCACCGACGGCTCGACCGTCGAGGTGCACAACCCCTCCGAGATGCCCCCGCCCCAGAAGCTGGAGTCGATCGAGGAGCCGTTCCTGCAGGCGACGATCCTCACGCCGACCGAGTACACCGGCACGCTGATCGACCTGTGCCAGTCGCGCCGCGGCGAGCAGCTGCGCATGGAGTACCTGTTGCCCGAGCGCCTGGAGCTGGTCTACCGGCTGCCCCTCGCCGAGGTGGTGATGGACTTCTTCGACGCCTTGAAGAGCCGCACCAAGGGCTACGCCAGCCTCGACTACGAGGAGGCCGGGTGGGACGCAGCGGAGCTGGTCAAGCTCGACGTGCTGCTCAACGGCGAGCCCGTCGACGCCTTCTCGGCGGTGGTGCACAAGTCGCAGGCCAACGACTACGGCCGGCGCATGACCGAGAAGCTGCGGGAGCTGATCCCCCGCCAGATGTTCGACGTGCCCATCCAGGCGGCGGTGGGTGGGCGGGTGATCGCCCGCGAGACGGTGAAGGCCAAGCGGAAAGACGTGCTCTCCAAGTGCTACGGGGGTGACATCACCCGCAAGCGCAAGCTGCTCGAGAAGCAGAAGGAGGGCAAGAAGCGGATGAAGAACATCGGCCGCGTCGAGGTGCCCCAGGAGGCGTTCATCCAGGCGCTGCGCCTCGAGGAGTAGCGGGCGCCGGGCGCGGCGGCGGTGGGGGAAGTCGCCGGGGCGGGCTGCCCCGGTGCCGGCTGCACGGTCGTCGGTGCGGGTAGCGGCCGGGCCGCCCGTAGGGTCGCCGCCCATGGCCACGGCGATCTGGTGGGTGCGGCGCGACTTCCGCATCGGCGACAACCCGGCCCTGGTGGCGGCGGCCGCAGCCGGCGACGTGCTGCCGGTGTTCGTGCTCGACGACCGGCTCTGGCAGCCCGCCGGCGATCCTCGCCGGGCGTGGCTGGTCGGGTGCCTCCACTGGCTGCGCGAGCGCACCGGCGGGGCGCTGGTGGTGCGGGCCGGCGACCCCGCCGAGGAGCTGGTGGCGGTGGCCCGGCGGGTGGGGGCGGCGACGGTGGTGGCCGCCGCCGACTACGGCCCCTACGGCCGCGAGCGCGACGACCGCGTCGAGGAGGCCCTCGGTGGCGTCGGCGTCGCCTTCGAGCGCCACGGCACCCCGTGGGCGGTGGCGCCGGGCGTGGTCACCAAAGCCGACGGCACCCCGTTCAAGGTGTTCACCCCCTACAGCCGGGCGTGGGCGGCGCGGGGGTGGGGCCGCCCGCTGCCGGCCCCCGACGTGCGGTGGGCGACCGGGCACCGTGGCGTGGCCATCCCCGACGCCCCGGCGGTCGACGCCGAGCTGCTGCCCGTCGGCGAGGACGCCGCCCTCGAGCAGTGGCGGCACTTCCGCGACGGCGCCCTGGCCGACTACGCCGAGGGTCGCGACCGCCCCGACGGCGAGCACACCTCGCGCATGTCGGTGTACCTCAAGTACGGCTGCACCCACCCGCGCACGATGCTGGCCGACCTCGACGCCCGCAACCGCAGCGCCGCCACCTACCGCAGCGAGCTGTGCTGGCGGGACTTCTACGCCGACGTGCTCTGGCACCGCCCCGACAGCGCCCGCCGGGCGTTCAACCCGGCCATGGCGACCATGCAGCTCGACACCGGCCCCACCGCCGAGGCGCGCCTCGCCGCCTGGCGGGAGGGGCGCACCGGGTACCCGATCGTCGACGCCGGCATGCGCCAGCTGCTCGCCGAGGCCTGGGTGCACAACCGGGTGCGCATGATCGTGGCCAGCTTCCTCGTGAAAGACCTGCACGTCGACTGGACGCTCGGCGCCCGCTGGTTCATGGCCCGCCTCCAAGACGGCGAGCTCAGCTCGAACAACCACGGCTGGCAGTGGGTGGCCGGCACGGGTACCGACGCCGCCCCCTACTTCCGGGTGTTCAACCCGATCACCCAGGGCCGGAAGTTCGACCCCCGCGGCGACTACGTGCGCCGGTTCGTGCCCGAGCTGCGCGCGGTGGCCGGCGCCGCGGTGCACGAACCGTGGTCGGCCCCGGCCGGCGCGCCCGCCGGCTACCCCGAGCGCATCGTCGACCACGCCGCCGAGCGGGCCGAGGCGCTCCGCCGCTACGAGGACCTGCGGCGGAGCGCGGCGCCCGCTACTGCACCGCGGCGGTGAGCTCCGCGATCTGCTCGTCGCTCAGGTCGACCGTGCCGGCGGCGCAGTTCTCCTCGACGTGGTCGACCGACTTGGTGCCGGGGATCGGCAGCATGACCGGCGACTTGGCCAGCAGCCACGCCAGGGCGACCTGTGACGGGGTGGCGCCGGTCGCCTTCACCACGTGGTCGACGGGGCCGCCCGGCCGGGCCAGCTCGCCCGACGCGATGGGGAACCACGGGATGAAGCCGATGCCCTTCGCCTCGCAGTGGGCGAGCACGTCCTCCGACCCGCGGTTGGTGAGGTTGTACATGTTCTGCACCGTGGCCACGTCGAAGACCTTGCCGGCGGCCTCGACGTCGGCCACCTGCACCTCCGACAGGCCGAGGGCCCCCACCTTGCCCTCGTCGAGCAGCTCCTTCATCACCCCGAACTGCTCGTCGGCGGGCACCTGGGGGTCGATGCGGTGCAGCTGCCAGAGATCGATGCGCTCGACGCCGAGGCGGCGGAGGCTCATCTCGCACTCCTGGCGGAGGTACTCGGGACGGCCCACCGGCAGCCACGTGCCCGGCCCGGTGCGGGTCAGGCCCGCCTTGGTCGCGATGACCAGCTCCGCCGGGTAGGGGTGCAGGGCCTCGCGGATGAGGTCCTCGCTGACGTAGGGGCCGTAGCTGTCGGCGGTGTCGATGAAGTCGACGCCGAGCTCGACGGCCCGCCGCAGCACCGCCTTGCACTGCTCGCGGTCGGCCGGCTCGCCCCACACCCCCCGACCGGTGAGCTGCATGGCCCCGAAGCCGAGGCGGTGCACCGTGAAGGGGCCGAAGCTGAAGGTGCCGGAGGCGTGCACGGGGTTCGTCGAGGTGTCGGTCGGTGCCATGCCCCCAGAGCTACCCGCCCTCGGGCCTCTAGCGGCGCGGCGGGGCGGCCGGGCGGGTCGGTCGGGTCGGTCGGGTCGGTTCGGTCGGCCGGGTCGGTCCGGTCGGTCCGGTCGGTCGGCCGGGGGGGCGGGCTCGGGCCTGGCGCCCGGCGGCGGCACGGGCGACGGCGACGCCGATCACGATGAGCAGCACGGCGGCGGCCACGAGCACGGCGACGTCGACGCCGGTGGTGGCGAGGTGCCCCCCTGGGTGCCCCGGCACCGGCAGCGCCGGCAGCCGCGAGGCGGGTGGCAGCGGGGCCGGTGGCGCCGGCGCGCCGGCGGCGGGCACCGTCACCTGGATGGCGGTGCCCGTGGCGGTCACCCCCGGCGCCGCCGGTGGCCGGCCGCCTCGAGGAGGGCGCCGCCCCCGACGGCGGCGAGCAGGGCGCCGGCGGCGGCCGAGACGGCCATCGGGATCGACCTGGCGGCCGGCCTCCCGCCGCCGTCGCTGACGAGCAGGGCCAGGCGCTCGCTGACCGACAGGGCGCCGGCGGTGGTGGCGTCGGCCTGGGCGGCGGTGACCGCCGCCCACTGCACGGGCCCGGCGAGCGCGGGCAGCGCCAGGGTGACGGTGCGCCGCTCGCCGGGCGCGAGCACCACCGTGCGGGTCGACAGGCGCAGGTGGGCGGCCAGGGCGTTGATCGGGCCGCCCACCTGCCAGCGACCGGCTTGGTGGGCGACGGGGACGACGCCGAGCACGACCCGGGCGGGCGCGCTGCTGCGGTCCCACACCGTGACGCTGTCGGTGCGGGCGGTGCCCGACGGGTCCTCGATGGCGATGCGGGCGCTGCCGCCCGCGCCGCCGGGGCCGGCGGCGAGGCCGATGGTGGCGGTCTGGACGCCGGTGGCGGCGCCAGGCGCGGCGGCGGCGAGGGGGGCGGCGCCGAGCAGGGCCGCCAGGCCGACGCCGAGGCCTGCCGCGGTGGCGGCGATCCGGCTCACGGGGTGTTCATGAGCGTGAGGGTGAGCGCCCCGCGGTAGGTGCCCGGCGTGGCCGCCTGCCCGGCCGTGACCTTCACCGACGGCACGTCGGAGTAGTTGCCGTTCTGCACCAGCCCGCTGATGCTGGCCAGCGCGGCGGTGATCTGGCCGAGCACCGACTGGAGGTTCGCGCCGAGGGCGGTCTCGAGCGCCGCTGCGTTCACGCCCGAGGTGGTGAGGACCCCGGGGCTGGCGAGCCACGTCACCACCTGGTCGGTGGTCAGGTAGCCGGCGGTGATCACCGAGGCGGCGGTGGCACCGGCGCCCAGGATGCCGCTGAGCGCGGAGGTCACCCCGGCGGGGTCGGCGGTGCCGGTCATCACCGTGACGTAGCTGGGCGTGCCGGTCGTCGCCGCGCAGTTCGACCCCACGGGCGGCTGGTCGGCGACGCCGAAGCTGGCCGGGGTCGCCGACCCGGGGGCGATCTGCACCGGCAGCCCGGCCAGGGTGCCGTTGGTCAGGGTGCCGGTGGCGGCCACCAGCTGGCTCTCGGTGAGCTGACCGCTCGGGAGCGTGCCGGTCAGCGTGCCGTTGACCGTGCTGGCCACCGGGGCGCCCCCGTCGAGGGAGGTCACCGCGGTGACCAGTGCCGTGTCGACGGTGCCGGTGAACGTGCCGGCCAGCGTGAACACCGGGTCACCGGCGGCGCTGATGCCGCCGAGCAGCGTGGAGGCGGCCGTGGTGGCCATCGACACCTCCGACGACGGGAGGCTCACGCCGCAGTTCCAGGTGCCGTTGCTGTAGCCGTAGAGGTTCGACATCGTCGCCTGCACGGTGAAGCCGCCGTTCGGCTCCCCGCTGTCGGTCACCGTGGCCGACAGGTCGGTCGCCCCCGACGACGCGTCGACGGTGGAGGCCGGGGTGAGGGTGTTGCCCGCCAGGTCGGTGAGGGTCAGGATGCGGGTGCCGTTGGACGAGACGGTGAAGTCCAAGCCGGTGCCGCTGGCGTGCGCCGGGCTGCCTGCGCTCAGGGCGACCGCCAGCCCGGCCCCCGCGGTGGCCAGGGCAGCGACGCGGCGGTGACGGCTCACTCGAACCTCCATGACGGGGCGATGCGAGCTCCCCGGCTCGCGTCTAGGTACACCTTCGGCCGATCAGCGCCCGCCTGTAGCGATCCGGCGCCCGACCCCGGCCGGCGCGGCCTCCCGGTTGGGGCGGCCCGGCGGTAACCTCCGGTGTCACCATGCTCGACGACCGCAAGGCAGCGATCCTGCGGGCGGTGGTGGAGGAGTACATCCGCACCGCCCAGCCGGTGGGGTCGGCGCACGTTGCCGGCAGGGCCGACCTGTCGGTCAGCTCCGCCACGGTGCGCAACGAGATGGGGGCCCTCGAGAAGGAGGGCTACCTGGCGCAGCCGCACACCTCCGCCGGCCGGGTGCCCACCGACAAGGGCTACCGGTTCTACGTCGACAGCCTTGCGCCCACCGGCGGGGTGCTCGAGGCCAGCTCCGCCGTGCGGGTGCGCGACTTCTTCGCCCGGGCCCACGGCGAGCTCGAGCGCATGCTGGCCGACACCAGCCGGCTGCTCTCGGGCCTGACGGGCACCGCGGCGGTGGTGGTGGCGCCCGCCCACGACGTGGCCACGGTGCGCAGCGTGCAGCTCGTCGCCCTCGGTGGCCGGGTGGCGCTGGTGCTGGTGGTGCTCTCCAACGGCACGGTCGAGAAGCGGGCCCTCGAGATCGACGACGACACCTCGGAGGCGGTGCTGGGGGCGGCGTCGGTGCACCTCACCCGCAGCCTGGTGGGGGCGGCGTGGGGCCCGGCCACGCCGGTCGTGGGACCGACCGGCGACGCCGACGTCGACGCGCTGGTCGCCAAGGCGGTGGTCACCCTGGCCCCCTCGGTGTCGCCGGTCACCGCCGCCGAAGGCGTCTACGTGGGCGGCGCCGCCCAGATGGCCTCTGCCTTCGACGCGGTGGAGACCATCCGCCAGGTGCTCACCATCCTCGAGCAGCAGGTGGTGGTGGTGGGGCTGATCTCCGACATCCTCGACCGGGGGCTGTCGGTGGCCATCGGCGCCGAGCACGGCGTCGAGTCGCTGGCCACCTGTTCGGTGGTGGTGGCCCCCTACGAGGTGGAAGGTGAGCGGGCCGGGTCGATCGGTATCCTCGGGCCGACGCGGATGGATTACCAGCACGCCCTGGCGGCTGTGGCGGTGGTCAGCAAGCGCCTGGGCCGTGCCCTGAGCGACGGCGCGTAGCGAAGCCAGCAACGAGAGGGTCGGGATGGCGCAGGGAAGCGACGACTACTACGCGGAGCTGGGCGTGGCGCGCTCGGCCACCGAGGCCGAGATCAAGAAGGCCTACCTCCGCCTGGCCCGCGAGCTGCACCCCGACGCCAGCGGCGGCGACCCGGCCAACGAGGAGCGCTTCAAGCGGGTCACCCGCGCCTACGAGACGCTGCGCGACCCCGAGCGGCGCCGGCAGTACGACCTCTTCGGCGCCGAGGGCCCTCGCGGCTCGGCGGGCGGCGACCCCTTTGGCGGGAGCGGCCTGGGCGACATCTTCGACGCCTTCTTCGGCGGCGGCGGCCCCTTCGGTGCCGCGGGCGGCGGCCGGGCCCGGGCGGTGCCCCGCCAGGGCGAGGACGCCGAGGCGGTGATCGACCTCGACTTCGCCGAGGCGGTCTTCGGCGCCGAGCAGGAGATGACCATCCGGGCCCTGGCCCGCTGCGGCACCTGCGCCGGCACCGGGGCCCGTCCGGGCACCACGCCGGTCACCTGCACGGTCTGCCACGGCGCCGGTGAGGTGCGCCGGGTGCGCCAGTCGATCCTCGGCCAGATGGTCACCGCCGGCCCCTGCCCCCAGTGCGGCGGCCTCGGCGAGGAGATCCCCTCCAAGTGCCCGGAGTGCGCCGGCCAGGGCCGGGTGCGCGCCGAGAGCAGCTTCGTGGTCGACGTGCCCGCCGGGGTCGACACCGGGACCACCCTCCGCCTCCCCGGGCGGGGGGCGGCCGGCCTGCGTGGCGGCCCCAGCGGCGACCTGTACGTGCACGTGCGGGTGCGGCCCCACCCGACCCTGGTGCGCAAGGAGTCCGACCTGCTGGCCGAGCTCCACGTGCCGATGACCGTCGCCGCCCTGGGCGGCGGCTGCCAGCTCGAGACCCTCGACGGGGTGGAGGCCGTGTCGATCGCCGCGGGCACCCAGACCGGCAAGCAGGTGCGCTTGCGTGGTCGAGGGGTGCCCCGCCTCGGCGGCGGCGGCCGGGGCGACCTGATCGCCACCGTCGTGGTCGACACGCCGACCGACCTCACCAAGGCGCAGGACGAGCTGCTGCGCCTGCTGGCCGCCGAGCGCGCCGAGGCGGTGGGGCCCGTCGACGCCGGGCTCATGGGCCGCATCAAGGGCGCGTTCAAGTAGCCGGGTCGGTGCCGACGGCCCTCGACGGGGCGGCGTGGCGGCGGGCGGCTGCCGCCCTGGTCTACGTCGACGACCTCGCCGCGCCGGCCCTGGACGCCGACGACGCCCACCACTTGGGGCGGGTGCTGCGCGTGCGCGATGGCGAGGCGGTCGCCGCCGCCGACGGGGCCGGGGGCTGGCGGCGGTGCCGGTGGGCGTCGGGGGCGTTGGCGCCCGACGGGCCGGTGGTCGTCGAGCCCGCCGCGACGCCGTCGCTGGCCGTCGGGTTCGTGCCCACCAAGGGCGAGCGGCCCGAGTGGGTGGTGCAGAAGCTGACCGAGGTCGGCGTCGACCGCATCGTGGTGCTGCGCTCGGCGCGCGCCGTGGTGCGCTGGGAGGGTGACCGGGGTGGTCGCCACCTGGCCAAGCTGGCCGAGGTGGCCCGCCAGGCCGGCATGCAGAGCCGGCGCGTGCGCCTCCCGGTCGTCGAGGGGCCCCTCGACCTGGAGGTGGTGGTCGGCTCGCCGGGTTGGCTGATCGCCGTGCCGGGCGGGCGGCCGCTCCCGGCGGTGGGCGCCGACCCGGGGCCGGTCGGGGTGCTGGTCGGCCCCGAGGGCGGCTTCACCCCCGAGGAGGAGCACTGCGGGCCGGGGCGCGTCGCCCTGGGCGACGGCGTGCTGCGGGCGGAGACCGCCGCGGTGCTGGCCGGCGGCCTGCTGGCCGCGCTGCGCGCCGGGGTGGTGGGGCCGGCCGGCTGACGGCCCTCTCTAGAAGATGCTGTTGATGATGTCGTCGCCGATGGCGAAGCCGGCACCGGTCTCGATGGCCCGGCCGAACCCGCCGCCCAAGAAGCGCGACAGCATGCCGCCGCCCTGCCCGGGGACCTGCTGGTACATCGGCTGCTGCACGTACTGGGGCTGCTGGACGTACTGGGGCTGCTGGACGTACTGCGGCTGCTGGTACTGCTGCTGGGGCGGCGGGGCGTAGGCCGGCTGCTGGCTCAGATGGTCGACGGTGAAGTCGTGGAACGCCTGGAGCATGGCCTGGACCTGCATCTGCTCCTGCTGCACCTGCAGGGCCACCGTCTTGAGGTCGAGCAGCCACTCGCGGGCGTCCATGTTGCCGGCGGTGGCGGCGGCCTGCAGCTTGCCGGCCAGCTCTTGGATGGCCGAGGTGACCGCCCCGGCCGCCTGCTCGACCTTGGCGTACTCGTTGTCGACCGTCTCGGGGTTCATGGCCCGAGCCTGCCACGGCCACGGTTGATCGCGTCGAGCGCATTTCGTACCATTCAGGGTGTTGTGACGCCGTTGCCGGCTCCGGGGATCTCGCCGCTGCGGCAGATCGAGCAAGCGGTGCAGGCGCGCGCCAAGGCGCTGGCCCTCGACGCCGGTGGGGCGGGGGCCGAGCACGCCCTGGCCGCCCTGGTGGCCGAGGAGCTGGCCACCTGGCGCCACGAGTACCAGCGGGGGCGGCGGGAGGTCGACGTCGCCGAGCCCGACGTGCTCGCCGAGCGGGCCCTGCGCAACCTGACCGGCTACGGGCCGCTGCAACCGCTGCTCGACGACCCCGACGTGTGGGAGATCGCCGTCAACGCCCCCGACGCCATCTTCGCCCGCCGCCACGTCGGCGTGTCGGGGTGGCACGACGAGGTGTTCCACGACGACGACCACGTGCGCCGGGTGCTCACCAAGCTGCTCGACGACGCCGGCACCTCGCACCGAAGCCTCGACCCCGCCGAAGGGCTGCAGGACGCCCAGCTGGCCACCGGTGCGCGCCTGCACCTGGTGCACGACGACATCGGCCGCGACGGCCACGTGCTCGTCAACATCCGCAAGTACACCGGCCTCGCCCACCGACGGCTGGGGGAGCTGGTGGCCCTCGACATGCTCGACGAGCGGGCCGCCGCCTTCCTCCGCGCCGCTGTGCGCGCCGGGCTGTCGGTGGTGGTCGCCGGCGCCCCCGGATCGGGCAAGACCACCCTGCTGTCGTGCCTGGCCGCCGAGCTCGACCCCGCCCTGCGGGTCGTGGTCGCGGAAGAGGTGTTCGAGACCACTGTCGATCTCCCCAACGCAAGCTAGATAGAAGCGAAGCCGGGCCTACGGTGACCCCTGTGAACTGGCAGCAGGACGCGGACCGGGTCTGGACGTACAGGGGACCCGGCGGCGACCTTCTGGCCGCAGTGACCCAGCTAGGGCCGTACATCGGCTACCCCGAGCCGGTCTTCCAGACCTCGGGGCGGTTCATCGACCAAGTGATGCGCTACGGCACCCTTGCCGAAGCCCAGAGCGCTGTCGAAGACCTCGTCCGCCGCAACAGCTGACCGGGCCTAAGCCTGCTCTGGCGCGGGGTGTATGGCGCTAGGTCAGCGCCGGCACCCGGCCGGCGGGTCCCCACACGTGCGGAGTCCGGCGGTCGGTCACTCGGCCGAACGCTTGGGCCACGGTGTTCAGGTAGCCGCTCGGGCCATCGCCAAGGTCGGCAAAACCGTCGAACACGGCGGTCACGTCCCAACGCTCAAGGTTCAGTACCTCGACCCCGACGGGCCGTCCGCCGTTGTCAACGTCGACCACGCTGCCATCTTCCATCTCGATCTGGTCGACAACCTGACGGCCTTCAGCCAGGTAGATGTAGAGGACCTGCTCCGACACGTCGAAGGAGTACCTCAAGGACGGTCCCTCCAGTACGTGGTGATGATGTGGGTCCGATCGGTCGCGCTGACGACGACCTTGAGCATCGGCTTCTGTCCTCCGCTCACGTAGCCAACATAGGACAGCTTGCCGGGGTCCCCGGCGTCGGGCTGGCCGATGGGTCGAGTCAGGACGTCCTTGACCTGTTGCTCGGTCACGGCTCGCAACGCCATCCGGTCGAGGGCATGGTCCGCATAGGTCAGGTCCATCACCCGGCCCCCGCCGCCGGAAGGAGCCACAGCGACATCGACGCCAGGATCTCGTCGTCCACCCTGACTTCGACTAGGTGCTCGCCGAAGTCCTCAACGACGAACGGGAGTGGGAGGACACCGGCGCTTCGAATGGCACCGGGATGAGTGTTGGACCCCCTGAGGGGCACTACGAGTGAACGGATGTCGGCGAGGCGATCCCCCGCCTGCGTTCGCACGCCGATACCTAGCCGGTGGCCTTGGGCGAGCTCGTTCTCACCCCACGCCACTTGGAGTACGACGGTGATCTGCAAGGGGGCGGGTAGTGGTTCTGCGACAGCGACCCCGTTGATGCCGGCACCTAGTATCGACTGCGTACCGTCTGCGTTCGAGATGGCCGAATGGCAGAGAAGGGCGTGCTCCAATCGAGCCATGCGGCGGAGCCTAGGTGGAGAAGCTCTTCGGCGCTCAGCCGGTCACACTGAGGGGCGATGCACGGCGACGAGCTGACCGACGAGCCGTCGCCCCCGAAGCGGAAGTGGCGGCAGCCAACCCCGGCGGCGCGCGACTGGCGGCTGGCGAGGGAGCGGCAGTGGGTGGAGGTGGCGACGGCGGCCGAGCTGCTCGAGGTTGATCCGTCCGAGGTGCTGAGGATGATCGACGCCGGGGAGCTGGCCGGCTACCTG
>DASTHS010000016.1:0-2260 GCA_035718085.1 Acidimicrobiales bacterium
GCGGGGCCGGCCGCCCTCCCGGGAGGTGACGGCGGTGACGGTCACCAGCGACGTGATGTCGGTGCCGGAGTTGGTGATGAACGCCTTCGAGCCGTTGATCACCCACTCGTCGCCGTCGCGCACCGCCGTGGTGCGGGTGCCCCCGGCGTCGGAGCCCCCGCCGGGCTCGGTGAGCCCGAACGCCCCCAGGGCCCGGCCGGCGCACAGGTCGGGCAGCCACCGCTGCTTCTGGGCCTCGCTGCCGAAGCGGTAGATGGGCATGGCGCCGAGGCCGACGCCGGCCTCCAGGGTGATGGCCACCGACGAGTCGACCCGGGCCAGCTCTTCCAGGGCCAGGCAGAACGCCAGGTAGTCGCCGCCCATGCCGCCGTACTCCTCGGGGAACGGCAGGCCGAACAGGCCGAGCTCGCCCATCTTGGCGACGATGTCGTAGGGGAACTCGCCGCGCTCGTAGAGCCCGCCGATCACGGGTGCCACCTCGGCGCGGGCGAAGCGCTCGACGGTGGCGCGCAGCTCCTCGTGCTCGGGGCTGAGGTCGGTGGGCACGGGGGCGGCGGTCTGGGTCACTGCTCCTCCTGGGGGGTGGGGGTGACGACGGCGAGGGTCTCGTCGAGGGCGACGGCCTGCCCGGCGCGCACCGCCAGTGCGGTGACGGTGCCGGCGACGGGGGCGACGACCACGTGCTCCATCTTCATCGCCTCGACGGTGACGAGCCGGTCGCCCGCCGCCACCGCCGCGCCGGCGTCGACGTGCACGGCGAGCACGGTGCCCGGCATGGGACTCGGCACCGGGCCGCCCCCGCTGGCCGCGGCGGCGGCGGGCAGCAGGGCGGCCGGGTCGGGCACCACCCGCCAGGTGTCGCCGGCCGCCGACAGCCACAGCTCGTCGCCGGCCGCCGCCACCTTCCACTGCGTCGACACGCCGCCGCTGGCCACGGTCAGCCGGCCGGCGCCGCTGGGCTCGACGGCCACCGGCGCCGGCGGCCCGCCGCCCACCCGCACCGCCACGGTCTGGCCGGCGACGGCCCGGCCGGTGACGCCGAGCTCGACCGGCTCGCCGTTGACCCGCACCCGCCAGGTGGTCTCGGCGGCGGCGCCGAGGCGCCACCCGCCCGGCGCCTGCCAGGGGTCGGTGACCTCGGCCGGCTCGAGGGCGGCGGCCAGGGCCACGGCGGCGGCCACGCAGGCCCGGTCGGTAGCGTCGGCCGGCGGGGCGGCCAGCCCGGCGCCCACCCGGTCGACCAGTTCGGTGTCGAGGTCGCCGACGACCACCTCCGGCAGGGCCAGCAGCCGTGTCAGCCACCCGACGTTGGTGGTGACCCCCAGCACGGCGGTGGAGGCCAGGGCGGCGCGCAGCCGGGCTAGCGCGGTGGCCCGGTCGGGGCCGGCGGCGATCACCTTGGCCAGCATGGGGTCGAACCCGGTGCCGACCACCGAGCCGGTCACGATGCCGCTGTCGACCCGCACCCCGGCGCCGGCGGGCTCGGCCAGGGCCAGCACCGGCCCGGCGGCGGGCAGGAAGCCGCGGGCCGGGTCCTCGGCGTAGACGCGCACCTCGATGGCGTGGCCGTCGATGCCGATGTCGGCCTGCGCGGCGGGCAGCGGTTCGCCGGCGGCGACCCGCAGCTGCCACTCGACCAGGTCGAGCCCGGTGACCGCCTCGGTGACGGGGTGCTCGACCTGCAGGCGGGTGTTCATCTCCATGAAGAACCAGTCGTCGGGCCGGTCGCTGGCGACGATGAACTCCACCGTGCCGGCGCCGACGTACCCCACGGCGCGCGCCGCCGCCACGGCCGCTTCCCCCATCGCCGAGCGCTGCGCGGCCGACAGCAGCGGCGACGGGGCCTCCTCGACGACCTTCTGGTGGCGCCGCTGCAGCGAGCACTCCCGCTCGCCGAGGTGCACGGCGCCGCCGTGGCGGTCGGCGAAGACCTGCAGCTCGATGTGGCGGGGCCGGCGCACGAACCGCTCGACCAGCAGCGTGTCGTCGCCGAAGCCGGCCCGGGCCTCCCGGCGGGCGGCGGCGATCTCGAGGGGAAGGTCGCCGGCCGCGGTGACCAGCCGCATGCCCTTGCCCCCGCCGCCCGCCGACGGCTTGATCAGCGCGGGGAAGCCGACATCGGCCACCACCGCAGCGGCGAGGGCGTCGTCGTCGTGGTCGTCACGGTCGGCGGTGCCGGGCACCACCGGCACGCCGGCGGCGGCGACGGTGGCCTTGGCGCGGATCTTGTCGCCCATGGCGTCGATCGCAGCGGGCGGGG
>DASTHS010000017.1:0-3873 GCA_035718085.1 Acidimicrobiales bacterium
CGGGCCCACGATGGCGACGAGCTCACCGGTGCCGACGGTGATGCTCACCCCTCGGAGGGCCTGCACAGGGGGCTCGCCGGGGTGCACCTTCGTGACGTCGGTCAACTCGAGCGCCGGCACGCATCGTGGGCTCGGCGTCGATAACCGGGTGACCTGCTCTGGGCCCAGGCTCGGTGACGAGGGCTGCTGGGTAGTCACGTGGCCGGCACCACGACGCGTTGACCGGCCGAGAGGCCTGCGCCAATGACCTGCACCAGCCCATCGGCGTCGTCGAAGAGGCCGAGGGTAATGGCGACCAGGCGCGCAGACCCGTCGCCGCCGACGACCTCGACGGCGTACCCGCCGCCCGGTCGGGCCAGGAGTGCGGTGACGGGCACGGCGAGGGCGTCGGCGACGCTGGCCGAGCTGATGCCGACCTGCACCGGGGCCTGATCCCAGGTGCCGGTCGCGCCCGGATCTGACGGGGTGATCGCCACGTCGACCGTCGCGGTCGAGCTGCTGGCCGCTGTGCCCGTCGAGCAGTCGCCGCTGGCCGGCGCGGCTGCGCCGGAGGTGGGCCCGTCGCCGGCCGCTGGGCTCGCAAGGCAGGTTGCGACCGTGCCCACTGCGGTGACGGTGCCTGCAGTGCTGCGGTTGTCGGGCAGGGTGATGGTGACCGTGTCGCCGGCCTTGACATCGGTCTGCTGCGACACGTCGAGTGCGACGTGCACCTCCCGGGTGGTCGAGCTCGCAGTCATCACGGTCTGACCCGGTACGGCGGTGCCACCCGGCGCCACCGACAGCGCAGTGATGCGAAGGGCGCCGGGCTCGAACACCGCCTGCCCCACGGCCAGCGCGCCGGTCTGCGGCTCGCCCAGCGCAGCTTGCAGGCGCTGCAACGCTGCGGTGGTCGCAGGCCCGAAGGCGCCAGGGACCGCGCCGAGATCGGCCGGGGCGAGGTCGCCGAGTGCCACCAGGTCGGCGTTGAGCTCGGCGACGTCCGCGCCACTCTCGCCTGCTGACAGGGCGCGATAGGCGGGCGTGGTCCCGTGCAGCAAGACGACGGGGGTGTCGTTGACACGGTAGAGCGCCTGACCCTGCGCGACGGTTGCCCCGAGCGCTGGCAGGTCGGTGTAGATCCCTGCCGACTGGTCGACCACCACGTACGGCAAGCCGTCGGGGCGGTTCCGGTAGGTGAGGGTGCCCGCCACTGACACCGTCGCCGCGAGGTTCCTCTCGGTGACGGGCTCAGTCGACGGCGTTGCGGCGGCCGCGGCAACTGCGCGATGTCGGCCGCCGACCACGGCAACAGCCGTCACGGCGACGACCGCGACGGCGGCCCCGGCTGCAGCGGTCATCCCGCTACGGCGTCTCATCGGCCTCCCGTCACCCCGGACGCGGCGGCGAAGCTCGAGCACTTCTGCATCGCAGCCTTCAGTGCGCTGCGCCCGGCCGCCGTTGCCGATGAGGGCATGCGGGTCGTGTCGACCAGCGGGCTGATGGCAGTCGGGTCGGGGAAGTCGAGTACCCCGTCGGCGCGGACGCACCGGGCGAACTGCAGGGCGGCCTCCTGCCGTTGGGCAGACCTGGACGTGCCGGTGAAGCCGGGTGGCTCGAGTGTGCGGCACCCGCCGAGCGCGGCCTGGAAGGCGGCGCTGTTCGTGTCGATGCCCGACCCGTTGGCGACCGCGTCGACAGTCAGCTGGCCCGACGCGTCGGGATCTGGGAAGTTCGGGACGCCCTTCGCCCTCATGCACTGGGCGAACCGCAGCCCCTGCGACGAGCCCGGGCTGCCACCGCCGGCGCCGGTGGTCGGCGCCGTCGCGTTCGGCGAGCTGGCGCAGCCAGCCCCGGCGACGGCCGCCATGGCGATCGCCGCCAGCCACGAGGGTATCCGTGGTGGCCGGCCGGCGGTCGAGGGTGGTGCTGGCGTTGCGCAACTGGTCACGGCGGCAATGGAACGCTGCGGCGTGTTGCCGTGACGTATGGAGATCCCGATACGCCGGCGATATGGCCGGTGCCGTAGCCTCCGCACAATGTGCGAGTGCTGATCGTCGAAGACGAGCCGTACCTGGCTGAGGCCATCCGCGACGGCCTCCGGTTGGAGGCGATCGCCGCCGACACTGCGGGCGACGGCGACACCGCACTCGGCCTGTTGCGCGTCAACGACTACGACGTCGCCGTGCTCGACCGCGACGTGCCCGGCCCGTCGGGCGACGACATCGCCAGGTGGATCGTGGCGTCAGGCAGTGGCGTGCCCATCCTCATGCTCACGGCGGCCGATCACCTCGACGACAAGAGCTCGGGTTTCCAGCTCGGGGCCGACGACTACCTGACCAAGCCGTTCGAGCTTCGTGAGCTCGTGCTGCGGCTTCGGGCGCTCGGTAGGCGGCGCGGCCAGCTGCGCCCTCCGGTACGTGAGATCGCAGGGCTGCGGGTCGACCCGTTCCGCCGAGAGGTCTACCGCGACGGCAGCTACGTGCCCCTCACCCGCAAGCAGTTCGCCGTCCTCGAGGTGCTCGTCGCTGCCGAGGGCGGGGTGGTGAGCGCCGAGGCGCTGCTGGAGCGGGCGTGGGACGAGCACGCTGACCCATTCACCAACGCTGTGCGCATCACCGTCTCGGCGCTGCGCAAGCGCCTGGGCGACCCGCCGGTCATCGCCACCGTGCCCGGCGTCGGCTACCGCATCGACGCTCGGGTCGCCGACCGACCCCGAGGTGACGATCGTGGATAGAGCCCCCGGGCTCAGCATCAGGCTCAAGCTGACCCTGAGCTACGCCGCCTTCCTCATGCTGGCCGGTGTGCTCCTGCTCGGGGCGGTCTGGGCCTTCCTGCTGCGCTATGTGCCCAAGAAGGCGCTGATCGCTTCCCCGATCACCGGGCCCTTCCCCGTGCGTTTGAACCTCCTGCACATCTTCGCCCCCCGAGCGCTCGACGTGCTGGCACTGCTGCTGGTGTTCGGCCTGGCGGGCGGCTGGCTCCTGGCGGGGCGCATGCTGGCCCCGCTGCGGCCGATCACCGCAGCCGCCCGCATCGCGACCTCCGGGTCGCTGTCGCACCGGGTCGCGCTGCCCGGCCGCCGTGACGAGCTCCGCGACCTCGGCGACGCTCTCGACACCATGTTGGCCCGACTCGAAGCCCACGATGCCGAGGAACGCCGCTTCGCAGCCAACGCGTCCCACGAGCTGCGCACCCCGCTCGCCGTCGCCCAGACCCTGCTCGAGGTGGCCCAAGGTGACCCTGACCACGACCCGGCAGCGCTGCTCGAGCGGCTGCATGCCGTCAACGCGCGCGCCATCCAGCTCACCGAAGCGTTGCTGCTGCTCGGCCGGGCCGACCAAGGCTCGTTCACCCGTGGCCCGGTCGACCTGTCGATCGTCGCCGAGCAAGCCACCGAGACGCTCGTGCCGTTGGCCAACAAGCGGCGCGTCGCCCTGGAGACGTCCGGTGACCGGGCCATGGCCGAAGGCTCGGAGCCGCTCCTGCAGCAGGTGGCCACGAACCTGGTGCACAACGCCCTCATCGATTACTAGCTCACCAAGCGGCAAGTCCTAGTATGACAGGTAGGGTGGGTGAGCACCACCGCCGGCGCCGAGACGGTCGCGCTCACCGTCGAGAACACAGGCGAGGCGTTGAGCGCCGAACTGGTCTCCACCCTCGTCGAGCCCTTCCAGCGCGGCAGCCAGCGGACGCACTGCGACCACTCGGGCGCAGGCCTCGGCCTGGCGATCGTCCGCAGCATCACTCGAGCCCACGGCGGCACGCTCACCCTCACCCCCCGAGCTGGAGGCGGGCTCTCGGTCACCGTCGAGCTCCCCGCGCGTCGCACCACGGGCGGGCCCCGGCACAACCGTGGGGAAGTCGCCGGTCCGCCACCCCCATCCGGCCGCAACT